>CANQXR010000005.1 GCA_947627855.1 uncultured Clostridia bacterium | reverse complement strand
TGTGCTTCTGAAATCCTATGCCCGTATTAACTCATTAATTTCCTGATAAATTCTCCCAGAACAACTTGACACAATCTTTCTAAGGAAATCACTTGTAAAAATCGGTTAAATGTGCTATAATTCATTTGTTTGTATAATCGCAAAAAGGAGTTTTGAAATGATTACCGGAGAACTGAAAAATAAGATTGATGGTATTTGGGATATATTTTGGTCAAGCGGTATGACTAATCCGCTGACGGTTATTGAACAGATCACATATCTTATGTTTATAAAGATACTTGACGATAATGAGCTTAAGAAAGAGTCCAATGCGGCGGCTTTTGATATGCCTGTGGCTGATCCTGTTTTTGATGAGGAACATCAGGTCTGCCGCTGGCATAAATTCCGTCACTTTGAAGCGGAGGCTATGTTCAGGAACATGACCGAAAAGGTATTCCCGTTCATTAAGGGAGAGCTGCACGCCGGAAAGGACACTGCTTTTGCAAAGTATATGAAAGATGCCTTGTTCCTTGTGCCGACTGCGAGAGTGCTTGTGCGTGTTGTAGATGCACTGGACAGTCTTGACCTCAACAACAAGGACATAATGGGCGATGTTTATGAGTATCTGCTGTCTCAGATCGCTCAGAGCGGCACGAACGGTCAGTTCCGCACACCAAGACATATTATCAAAATGATGGTCGAGCTTATGAAGCCTAACCTTGACGATGTTATCTGCGATCCTGCAATGGGCAGCGCAGGATTTATCTGTGCGGCGGCGGCTTACATATCGGAGCATTACAAATCTGACCTTATGAAAACAGAGAACAAAAAGCATTACACGACTACTATGTTTTCCGGCTTCGACACTGATCAGACTATGCTGCGTATCGGTGCTATGAACATGATGCTCCACGGAGTGGAAGCGCCTAATATCAGCTGGCAGGATTCCCTTTCGGAGGACAATACCCACCGTGAGGAATACTCACTTATCATGGCAAATCCGCCTTTTACGGGCAGTCTTGATAAGGAGACTATCTCGAAAGACCTGACTGCTATCGCTCCCACGAAAAAGACTGAGCTTCTTTTTATGGCGTTGTTCCTGAAATCTCTGAAAATCGGAGGCAGATGTGCGTCTATCGTTCCTGATGGTGTTCTGTTTGGTTCGAGCAAGGCTCATAAGGCTTTGCGTAATGAGCTTGTGGAGAACAACCGCCTTGAAGCCGTTATTTCCATGCCCAGTGGCGTTTTCAAGCCCTATGCAGGCGTTTCTACGGCTATCGTTATATTTACAAAAACCGGCAGGGCGGTACAACGTTTGGTTCTACGACATGAAAGCCGACGGATTCAGCCTTGACGACAAGCGCAGTCCTGTCGAGCAGAACGACATTCCCGACATAATTGAACGTTTCGGAAATCCTGACGATGAAAAGGACAGAGAGCGCACAGAGCAGAGTTTTTTCGTGCCGAAATCGGAGATAGCTGACAACGACTATGATTTGTCGATAAACAAGTACAAAAAGACGGAATATGTGGCTGTAGAGTACCCGCCCACTGAAGAAATCATGGCGGAGCCTGAAAGCCTGAATGAACAGGTAGCCACCGAAATGGCAGAGCTGAAAGAGATGCTCAAAAAATAAAATGAAAGGAAAACAGACCCGTACAAATTTTGATTTGTCGACTTGCTTGACAAAGTCGGCAAATCGTTCTTGCAACTCAATCGACGGTAATGCAATTTTGTATTTATCTATAAATGATGCAGGAACTCTTCGTTGACCAGCACTTCCAGTCATATTCTCTGATGCGTCTTTTCGGAATAATTCAAAAGATGTTAAAACATATAACCAATATGAATTGCTTATTTTATCAATAGGACGCAAAACATGAAACTCTGTTGAACCAAATCAAATACCATTGCAAAGCCCTTTTGTAACCGCTCCTTTTCCATTTTCCATACAAGGAGTTATTTTGGCAAAAATCACATCATTTTCGGCAAAATATGTAAATCCTGTTTTTACATCATCATAGTTTTTGGTTTCAGAAATATCAATATTGCCATTTTCTGAAACTGCAGACATTGGAATAAAAGACACTTCTAAAGAAGAATTTAATCGTTTATCATCTGTTTTTTTTGGATTTATTTTACAACATTTTCCAAGTGATTGCAATCCCCAACCATTAATATCAGTTCCAAGCATTCCAAACATCTCTACAAATCGGGCTTTGACAAGCTCGTCCAGCTTTGCAAGTTGTTGCTTGCGGTGGGCTATGATTGATTGGAGTTTGTCGAGAGTGGAGACGATAGAATGCTGAGCTTCAAGGGGGTGAATTCGTATCTTAACTTTAGAAATGGTTGCTTTATTCAGCGTTTTGCCCATTACTGCATTGTTAGTTCCATGTTCCCAATCTTGCCCCAGCAACAAATAGTATACATAATCAGGCAACAGTTCTACAACACCTTTATTCCTAAATGACATAATAGCTTCATTTGAATACATCGGTTCAGATGTAATCGCCACTTTGCCAATAGACAATTTGAAGCTCATGATAACGGTGTTTTCATGAATCAGGCTGATACTACTTTCCTCAACAGCTTTATCTGAAATACATTCTTTAATTTCGCTAATATATTTGTCACTTTTTGACAAGTCACTGATGGAGATCCATTTTTGGTCTGGTGAATCCCAATATTCCACAGTGTTTCTTGAGGGCGTTTTTCCCATCCGAAGGGTAAACAATTCCTCTAATCTATATTCCATCTATTCATATTCAAACCCGAATTTGTACGGGTCTGTTTTCCTTTCATTTTATTTTTTGAGCATATCTTTCAGCTTTGCCATTTCAATGGCTGCCTGTTCATTCAGGCTTTCAAGCTCCGCCATGATTTCTTCAGTGGGCGGGTACTCCACAGCCACATATTCGGTCTTTTTGTACTTGTTTATCGACAAATCATAGTCGTTGTCAGCGATCTCGAAAAAACTCTGCTCTGTGCGCTCTCTGTCCTTTTCACCGTCAGGATTTCCTTTTTGCCTTTTTCTCCTTTATAGTCTTAACCTTTATCGGAACAAGTGAAACAGCAATAAGCTTCAATAGAAATTTCACTTGTTTCCAATATGCTTTTTCATCAGCCGTTTTATTAGTTTTAACTCCTTGTTTGTATGCAACTTTCGGAGACGATATGGTCTGTGACTTCTGTCTTCAAGACTTTTTTGTCCCTCTATATAGTCTTCCGTCTTACCCTGAAACTCAAAGATGTTTCTGTTACTGAATGTTGCGCTGAATTTTGGTTATATCATAAAAAGCTGAATCTTGCTTTTTATTTTTCGGTGTTACCTATCTATTGTCCCTTAACAAGCTAAAAAGAAATAGCGGTAAATACCAAAAATTTATATATAATTTGGTTTGACGATTCTCTATCTTCCCGCTCCCCATGCGGCGTCAAAGCTTATGGCAATTTTGTTGTCGTTTCGGTTTACGCAGTAGATGGGGAGGTTCTTTTTTGCCGGGGCGGCAACGGAGATTGTCCTTTGGAAAACCAAAGGATCAAGGGCAAGTATTCCCACAAGGAAGACTGCGGTAAGGACAGCCGCAAAGAGCAATGCCGGATTTGTAATTAATGTTTTGAGTTTAGCTTTCATTATTTTCGGTTTAACTCCTTTTTTTAATTATGATATTCCGAAATTAGCTGTTTTATATCATTAATTATTATCAGCGGCAAAAACCTTTTGCTGGCGGCTATCCTTAAATACTTTGCAAAAATCGTAATCTGCTTTAATTAAATTGGCAGATATGAATGTTTGGTCAGCGCTTAATTATAGTTATAGAAGGAAAAGTCATTTCCCATTTTTCTTATGTTGTTGAGCCAGTCATATATTGATGTATGGTTGTATATGTGTTTTCCTTCCTCATTTACATATAGTTCCAAAGCCCTTGCCATAAGAGCATATTCGTTTTCAAGACTGGTTCCGAATACAGATTGGTCGTCTGTATTTATGCATACGGAAATCTGGTGACACTTGTTTTCTTTTGCGTCCAATGGCTGCAAATCCTTATTGTAGAATTTAAGTATAGGGTGTTTTTCATAGGAATACTTGCCAAAGGAGCCTATAAGACAATTTGACGAAGGATTTGTTTCGATACATATACCCTTGAGCGCTATTACTCTCTGCATATGATTCTGTACAAGCTCAACTGCATTTTGCATGGTTCTTGGAACAGAAATAGTTATGCATTTGCTGCCTTCCAGCTTAACCTTGTGATTAAAATGATAGGTATGATAAAGAAAGGCTACAGCATTGCTTTTTCTTATGCTTTTCTCCTCGGGGTATAATCTGTTTATGGAATGCCAGTTCCAGTCGTCTACATATTCCGGATTTTCATATTTTCCGCTTTTATAATGTGAAGGGTCGTCTCCTCTCAGTTTCCATGCGTCATAATATGTATGTATATTAAACATTGAATAGTCCCCTGCAAGGTAGTTGTCATCGTCAAAAAACACATTTTTGATATATTCCAAGGAAATATTGTCGCTATAGACTATCCTGAAATATTTTCTGAATTCATTTTCAAGATAAGGCATAAGGGAGCTGTCTACATCAATTCTGAATTCAATTATTTTAAAATAAAGCCATACTATGTTGTCCAGATAATCCTGCTGAGAAATGGAGATTTTCCCCTTTTTTAAGTTGTACCACTCCTTTACATCTGTTCCGAGAACCAAAGCGTGTCCCATTCTGTCCCCGCAGCGCATATTAAAAAACAGCAAAGCCTCCTCTATTGCTCTCAGTCCGTCCGTAATATCAACAAAATCCTCCCCCACATGATAAGTAACACCCAATAAGGGCAGTTCTTCTTCCTCCAGCAGAGGCATTTTGCCCTCGTGTTCTCTGAGAACCCTAAAGGCATGGGCAAATATTTCGGGACGACAGCCAAGTTCCGTATTTGCGGCGTCTATTCCCCTTATGCGAGCGGCTGTTTTTGGGTAATTATTCCTGAAATTGATTAATGCCACAGCCTGCTGCCTTACTTTCAGCCGCAGCCCATTGTGTCTGCATAAATCGTCTGTGCGTAAATTAGAATATTTTTCCTTTTCTTTTATAAAATGTATAACATAAAAGAATTTTTCCTTGTAGTCCTTATTTTTTTCCGCCTCTTCTCCTGCTCCAATTACATTATCATCAATTGTTTTTATATTTAAGTAATTCTTTTTTGCACTTATTTCCGGCGTTATTCTTGCTTCAAGTCTTTTGATCATAGGCTGATTTTTGAGAGTGTCCAGAACGGCGCTGCGATAATATAGTGCCTCTATGGGGGTATTATCTATAAGGGAATATTTTCTTCTTTCATAAATGCTGAAATTATCAAAACCCATAACTGAATTATTCTGTATAAATTCAGCCCTTATTGACTCTTTAAGAATAATATATATATGAAACAGGTCATAAACTTCATAAAAGCTGCTGTTGCTTGAATATATTATCTTAAACATAGAATACATAAAAAATCTCTCACCGCAAAAATACTCATTTTTGTTGTCCAATATGTTCACAAAAAGAGACGCATAGTCAAAATTTTCCGTATTGTCGGAATAACAGTTCAACGCTGCAATATAGTTTTCATAACCACGGCACAATATATCTGCCTCATATTCATCAGCTCTTAATATTTCAAAAACCTTTTTTGCGGTAAAATCTTTTTCAGCATCTTCATTTTCGAGAATTGTTTTCAGATCTATTTTATCTTCGTTTATCCTGTAAAACAAATAGAGCCTTATGACTGCCGCTTTGATACTTCTGAGATAAAGAGAGTCATTATTATAGGAAGAATAAATTCCGTCATGGTTCAGCCTGTGCAGGTCTATTCTGTCGAGTATATTTTTATAGTGCATACTGTTTATATTGTTCATAAGGTTTATCCACATAAGTGAAAAAAACTGGGCGGAACCGTTCAGATGAAAGTGATTTTCCGATATCTGCTTGTCCAACATATTTTTCAGGACAATATTGTTGTGGGCTATTACAGGCTTCCAGCAGAAGTTGCGTATAGGAACAGGTCTTAAACCGTCTCTGTATGCAAGGAAGGAGGTTATATACAAATCCGCATCTATCTCATGGGACGCCATTCTCCAGAAAAGAATATTTTCATATTTGCATACAGGCATACCCCTCCTTTCCTCCAACAGATAAGAAGAAACGACCACCAGTATATCAAATATTCTGATTACACTTTCTGTATTCCTGTCGATGCTTCTGATTCTCAGGATTTCCCTTTCATCGTTTACTTTAGCCTTTACGGCTTCATACAGATTATATATCTCATCGTTTGTAAGCTCAGTGAGATATCTGTTTGCAAGATTAAGGAACCTTTCCTGTGTCAGCCTGTAATTGTATGTGTTTTTGTATGCGCCGTGCTCCAGTACATCATACATGGAGAGCCTTTTAAATATCATTATTATAAAATCTATCATCTGTTTCATGACGTTGGTCTCCAATTCAGAAGAGTTATAATTTTATTATACTCGTCCGCCACTTTTTCATCGGGACAGAAAAAGGTCGTACCCATATCCCGCTCATTACCATGTACATATTTTTTAGGTACTCTTTCGGAATAATGATTTGTAAAAGTTTCCCTTTTAAAATATACAGTTTTTTTGTCTGTCTTTTCTGTCACCAGATCACCGTAGTAGTCCCCGGCGTTATTAAGTTCTTCTTCTATATCTTTGAAATATTGACAACAGGTGTCCCAAGGGTTAAGATAGGGTCTGTTGTAGTTTTTGTTCTTAACCTTGCAGGCAATATTATACAGTAACTCTACATTGTATATAGGTATAGGATAATCACTGCTGTATTTTTCAAAAATTTCAAATTCTTTTTTATATTTTTCATATTCATTTTCCAAGGCCGTCGTAATTATTAAGTTTTCCGGGTTCTCTATTGGATCGATTTTTTGGTTCCAAACCTTCACAGTATTTATTATCCTTTCGTAAAAGTCAGTGAGGATTTTGGGATTACAGATATTTATAAAAAACGATGAAAAAGCAAAATTAATTTTCTCGCCGAACTCGATTCTGAGATATAGCTTTTTGCCTGGAACAATAGGAAAATAGTCTTTAGGCATATTAATATTGCCCGCATTTACCAGCTGTGTTTTTTCATCGAAGTCTTCGTTTTCTATAGAAATCTTATAATCATGAGACGACAAGAACATAATGAAAATCGCATAAGCATGGACTATATCTTTGTCTATATTATTATTAGTCATAATTATTCTTTCGTTGGAGCTAAAGGACTCATTTTGCAGATTCAGATTCTCCTTGTACCCCGTCCTGTAGAAATATTTCGGATACATAACTTTATATGATATAGTATCCATATCAATAGGTTTGAAATCAGATATGTTTACATAATTGGATATCTCATTGTCAAACTCTCCGAATATGCTGCTGCCATAATACTTAACTGCCACATTTTCATTGCTTTTGTTTCCGCTTTTAATGTCTTCAATCCTTTCAATATTCAGCTTAATGCTGTAAAGTATGAGCAAAATCTCAATAAATTCGACAAATTTTCCACCTCCAACCATAGCTATACTATTAAATATGGGAATTAATTCCTCCAGCTTAATATTATACGGTTTGTCATATAAGCTTTCAAACCATATTAAATCTGTTTCATCAAGCATACCAAAATTGTTGTCTTCATCTTCGGAACCAGTATTATCCTCAATAATTTCAATTAAATACATACACATAGCCTGTATGAATGATGATAAATCAAGAAGAGACAGGTCCTTTACATACATTCTGATCTGTTCACTTACTTCGGCTGAATATCTTACGGCTACCTCGTCCTGAAGAAATCTCAGATTATAAAGAAGAGCATCCAGATATTTTAAATTTTCGGTGCCGATTTTCTTTAATGAGTATACATCCCTCATGGACCATGCTTTGTCAAGAAACTGTGCCTTTGACCTTAATGAGGCGGGTACCAGAAAACACTCCCGTCCTTTTTCGGCATAGAAAAATAATTCCGTACACTGGGCAATTCTGTACATTATTACTTCGCAGTATTCTCGTTCTCGCTTGGACTTATTATTGGGCAGCTTGAAAAGATCTCTGACTCCCGCTTTTTCCAGATCCATAGTAAGCAGACAGCCATATGTATGCCTTAAATTTATCATTTTGCCCACAGGCAAAAGCTTGTTAAGATATTCAAATGCCAGTGTGTCGCTCATTGAAAGCAGCTTTGTGCCGTGGTGCTTGCCAATATGCTGTGACATTCTGGAATAAATGTGCAGAGTTTCTCTGTAGAAGGAGGTATACTGATTCTGACAAATGCACATAAGATTATCATAGCTTGCCGTAAAGGTTATTACAACTCCGGGAATTGTCATATATGTCTGGATCTGTTCAAGCATTTTAAAGGTATTACTGACATTCATATCTATATCATCTATGGCAATAACCATAAAATTACACTTGCTCCTGTCCGAAACGGCAGACAAGAACTCTTTGACAAGGCTTTTAAAGGATTCTTTAAGGTTATGGCTTGCGTCCATATCGGAAAGTATGGTAAGAGCACTTCTTCCGTAGCTTTCCTCAGACTCATTTGCTCTGTTTACATTTAAGAAATTTGTATACAATTCACTGAATTTACGATATATAAGAGGTTTTATAGTGTCCCTTGATTTGGAGTACATACCATCTCCCTCAAGCCAATTGTTGTAATAGGACAACATTCTTGATAATACTATGCCGAACAGATTTTCGTTTTCTTCCATGTGTCCGGCATCTATTGTTTTTAGCTTTATAAAACCATATTTATCAATATTAAAATTTTTCTGATAGTCAGAATCAGATTGAGCAAGTGAATTTACAAAGGAAAGCATAACAGAGGTTTTGCCTGAGCCTCTGTTTCCTATAAAGGGTATAATATTATAAATAAATTCTTCCTCGCCATGAGCCGAGCGTTGGCAATTCTTGGAGTTTTTGTCTGAATTAATAGGATCCTCACATATCTTTTTAAGGCTTTTATAGGCTTTATTGTATGATGCCTCAAAAAGGGAATCTTTAAATTCCTCGGCTTTTTCAATTTTTGTGTTATAGGGTCTGTCCAGTATAACATTTTTTCTCTGACTCAATTTCATTATCTCCTTTACATAAAATATTTTAAAGGAAACAATGAAATAAATCTGATGCTTCCTCTAATTGCAGAATTTATCTATGTGTTGGTTTATGTTTTGGCTGACGTCCTCTTTTATGAGTTTCAACAGGTTTTTCTTGTCCTCTTCATTGTCACATAAAAAGCCTGTAAGCACTTCAAAAAAACGGTTTTTGTCAATATAATTTACGGTGAGCCTGCCCAATTCCCCATAAAAATTTGCTATGCTCTCAGAGCCGCCAAAGCGTCTTAATCCCTTGAGCTTGCCGCAGCTTTTTATAAAATAGATTACATCATTTACCTGCCAGAAATTTGCCGCTATTCTTTCGGTGATTATATTAATTACCTTTTCATATAAAGAGAATGCCTTTTCTCCGTCGCCTGCCTCCTCTGCATACATTGCAAGCTTATAATAGCCCTTGTAATATATACTGTTCTTTTGTACGGCTTCCTCAAGATAATTCTGTGCTCTCTGCTTATCGTTTAATCTGAACTCACAAAGCCTTGCCAGAGTATACCTTACATAATAGTCATCGTCGTCAATGCAATTAAGATAATATCTTTCGGCTGCCATATTATTAATTTTTGACAAATCAAATATCTGTCCCATATAGAGATTGCTTCTTAATTTATCTTTATCATATATAATCAGTCTTAAGCCTTTTATAAAAAGATCCATCCACTCTATCTCAGGCTCTATTTTTTGTGCTACACACAGTTTGTTGATTATATATTTAAGCCTGCATATGGCATATATAAAACTTGGTGATGTAGAATCAGAATAAAGCTCAGACAAATCTTTCTCCTTTTTTTTAAGTCGGATTATCTTTCCATATCCATGGGAAGAGGATTTAATAACATGACCGGGCAAATACCAATTATTCAGAAGATCAGCCTCCAGGTAAAATTCAATCATATTAGGAGCATTATAAAAATAAGTGTTTGATGTCGTGCCAAGCTTCTTTATTATTTTGGTGATAATATCTCGAAAAAATACATATGATAATCTGTTTTTTGTATTATTGTATTTATCCGGAAATTTAATATCCGCCAATCCCAGTGTATCACTTAATCCCGAAACAACAATATCGCTGATACTTTCTAATCTGGAATAGTCATCGCATAATCTGAAATAATCATCAGCAATTATAATATTAAAAGTATCGTCCTTGTCATTTTTTGTCGGTATATTTTTTCTGAAAGCAGGATTATTGCATATAGTATATAACCTGTTGTAAACTGTAATTCCAAACAATCTGAAAAAAGCGGAAATATATATATATTCAAGTGCACTAAGGCAGGTGCTGATAATATTAATTTTCATAACGCAATCTCCTTTACATATTTTGGCATGCCTAATTATAATTATATGCAGCAATCGCCAAAATATTCCAATATATAGTTCCGCTGCATACTGCCTTTATTATAACATAATTTCATATAAATTATGTTACAATCCGATTACAATCTTGTTTCCATTATATATCAATTGCGTTATGAGTTCATATACACCTGAAATATAAGAAAAGTATAGCTTCAACAAAGCCAATTGTTTTTGTCTTGTTAATTATGCACAGAATATATTCATATATTTCAAAATAAATTTTACAACATAATTAATACATTGTCAACATATTTATTTATATTTGGACAATATCTTCACATTTTTACATTATTAATATATCTGAGAATTGTAAATTAATATGTCAGCAAACAGATTTGTTATATATTAATGCAAACAGCAGTCTGTTTTCCATGATACAATTATATCATATCAACGATTTTCAGCTCTCCGTTTTCAGAACCTGACCCGACGTTTTTGAAGGGATAGAGCTTAAAAACAACAAAACAGATTTGTCGGGTCTGACGAAAGAACAGCTTACGTCCATAGACACATCAAGGCTTAGTTCCGGAAATTATACGACAGTTATCGGACTGATAATTGGTAATGCTCTTGGTGGTTTTGTCTCCGACAGTCGCCACGGGAACCTTTGTTATTCCTATATGCATACAAAGATAAATCCCAAAACAGGAAAGGATTTCACACTAAACGAAATACTGCTTGAAGATCCGGACGAAATAAACGAGCAGAAGATATTGGCAGATAAGGAGATATGCAGAATATTCAGCTTTAAAAAACTTGTTTATATTGTTTTCTTCCCAGACCTCGATCTCCGTTCTCATAATCATTTTTGTATCCTTAAAATGCATCACGTTAGCGCTTATAGATAAAATCTCTGCCACAAAGATAATTATATGGCTTATAAAACTCTTTCCTGTCGGCATATCTGTTTATCCCCCGGAATCATTTCAATGTTATGAAGTACGGAAACAGCGTGAGTTTCATCATGGCGGCTGTATTAAGAAGGCATGATCCACTCCTGAAGCTGACGAAGCTATCTTTAGTTGTGGTTCCATGTGTGCCGCAATATATTATATCTGTCAGTCGCTTTGTCATTGTATGTATAGGATTTCAACTGTTTTTAAATAGTCCGCGGTGTATTGCTTGCGAATCTCCTCATAATGCTTCCTCCTTTTCGGTTTTCCGACCTTCTTCCTTTTCTTTGTTATTAATATCCAGCCATTTTTTGTGTGTCTGAAAATTGCCCTCTTCAAATTCGTTGGATAATTCTATTTCAAGCATGGTAATAAGCTTGTTTTTTTCTGAATCTTCACAATTGTCTGAAGTAATACATTTCTTTTTTGTGGTATAAGCTGCCGTTATTCGTTTTATCTGTTCGGCTTGATCACGATATATAGTCCATTTTTGGGAGAACCCCATAAGGGATATGATATATGTTACCATTGAGGTCATGGGCGCTATTATCATAACAACAATTTTACTTCCATCTGATGCAGACAAAGCAGCTATGGTTGATAAAATGGGAAACAAATTAGACAAAACAGAAAAAAAATAATACAGATATTTGCTGGATACAGCTTTTCTTACATACCAGTCAAAATTATCTTTTATCCTCTTTTTCACATACTCGTCATCTATTTCATCAAATAAAAAAGCATTGTTTTCTATTTCCTTTTCTGCTATCTTTGAAAAAAACATGTTATTTCTCCTTTCTATATATACTCATTTGTCGATATATATTATAACTCTTGTAAAATTAAAATGCAATATAAATATATTTATTCTATCTACAAATACTTGCTTAAAATATTATTAAATACGCTTTTGTGCAAAGGCTATTATAATTATAAATATAAAATTGTCAATTAGATAAATAACACAAATTCACTGATGCACATTTTATGCCTGCACTGTCTGAGGAGGGGTTTATTGTACAGACGGGTTTTTGTTTTTAATCACCGTTATGTCGTCCTGTGCTAGTATTGCAGGATTTCCGATGTTTTTCATGAAAAGTTTTACAGTCGGCGACAATTCCATTTAGGCAAAAAATTATCCCCTTGAATCAGTTTTTTGATTACTGACGGAAGGGGACAGCTGCTATTTTTAATTGTTTAGCTTTACTTTATAACGACGACATAATTCAGGCTTTGAAGCCATGATTTTCCGTTGCTTATATAGACATTGGACATATCGTTTATTATTATTCCTCTTGACCTTATGGCGTCCTTGGGGTCTGAGGTGGGTCTGTATGTGCCGAATCGTTTATAACGTAATATGGTCATCTTCCTTTCCGAGATAAGTCAGTTTTTTGATTACTGACGGAAGGGGACAGCGGCTATTTTTAATTGTTTAGCTTTAGTTTATAACGACTACATAATTCAGGCTTTGAAGCCATGATTTTCCGTTGCTTATAAAGACATTGGACATATCGTTTATTATTATTCCTCTTGACCTTATGGCGTCCTTGGGGTCTGAGGTGGGTCTGTATGTGCCTGAATCGTTTATAACGTAATACAGACCGGCTTCCTTTCCCAGATAGATCATTTCGTGTCCGGGAATTATAAGTATTGTACCTGCGGGAATTGAATCGAGGACGGTTTTTTTCTCGTCCTCTGTCATATCTGAGGTATCGATAACATTTGTCGGCATTTTAGCCTGCATTGACGTATCCCTTGCAAGCTCAAAGCCAAAGCAGCGATAGACCTCCCTTGCAAATGCGGAGCAGTCCTGGGAATTCATCATTCCGCCCCAGCCATAGCGATCCCCAAGAGATTTGAATGCCTGTGACAGCACATTTGCCGATGTATAGGGCAGATATCCCACATTTACATCTCTGTTTGCCGGAATAAGGGCGTCCTTCATATGGAATTTGCCGTTTTTATCACGGGCAGGCATTTTTACGACATAGTTGTTCCAAGGTATGCGGAATGTCACATTTTCCGCATAATCATTGCTAAGGGGAAGAACGGTTCCCATAGTGAGCAGCTTTTCGTCAAGGTCCTCATCTGCGCTCGGCTCAAGATATACTTTTTCACCTGTTACAACCAGAAATTCGGAGGGATTTAAAAAGCTTTCCCATTCCTCCTTGCTTTCGCAAACGGCAATATCCTCCGTAGGTGCCCAGCCTGAGTAGGACTGACTGTATACGAGGGTGAATTTTTCATCGGCTGTGGCAAACAGTATAACGAGGGGTTCGTTTACAAGTATGCCTGTTGAAGTAAGCTCGTCCCATTCGGGGTCGGTGGGATCGTCGGAAAGAAAATCCTCATAAGGATATGCCTTCATGATCGTTCTGTTTACGGCAAAGCCGAATTTATAGGGCATACTGCTTGTGACGTGAGCATTTCTTATGTTTTTGCGTATTCCCTCGTAATAGCTTTCGGGAACAGGCTCACCGTTTAAAAACAAGCCCTCCGGCGATTTGAAATTGGCGTAAAGTCCTGCGAGGTGTTTGCCGTCATATGTACCGTTATATTCAGACAGATTGTACATACAGGTTCCTTCGGCCTCTATGTTTTTGCGGTTGAACCCGGCAATTTCATCTTCTGTCATAATGACTTCATCGGAACAGCTCTCCTTTAGCTGCCAGAAGGACGGACTGCACATTTCAGAGGTGACGTTTGGCGCTTTGGAGGTTTTGTCTGAGTTGTTAAAGGTGCTTTCTTCTGCATATAAGGTTGAGGGAATAATCATCGCCGCCGCAAGAACGGCAAAAAATGCTTTCAGCTTCATTGGGATTCCTCTTTTTTAATATAAAACCGATAAAATTTCAGGTGATATATGTATAAAGTAAGCCTTCAATGCTTAAACATAACTGCGGTCGGCGCTGCAATAAAAAGCAAAGGAGGCTTAAAGAATTATGACATATTCAGTTTATCATATACATCAGAGGATTGCAAGCGCTGCTGTTATTTTTAATGCTGAGTACAGCGCTGCCTTCAGCTTATGCAGTCCTTTTATCCCTTTGGTTCTGCCCGTAGTGTCATGATTATCAGGCTGCGAAAAAACCGCCCTTTCCGCAGTATAGGGGGAAAGGACGGTTTAAATTCAGGGCTTTGTCTTTGAGCTTCTTATTTTTTGTCTTACGGGAAGAATTCGGGAGGCTGAAACTGAAAGCTCATCTACTCCCATTTCCATAAAGCGCTGTGTAAGAGATGTGTCTGAGCCTAACTCGCCGCAGATCCCTGCCCATATACCTGCTGCGTGGGCGTTTTTGCACACAAGCTCTATAAGGCGGAGGACTGCCTCGTGGTGGGTGTCGGCTATGGCTTCAAGCTTTGCATTCTGCCTGTCGACGGCAAGGGTGTACTGCGTAAGGTCGTTTGTGCCTATGGAGAAGAAGTCCACAAGCCTTGCCAACTTATCGCTTATTATTGCCGCCGCAGGTGTTTCTATCATTATGCCTTCCTCTATGCTTTCGTTGAAGGGGATTTTTTCCGACTTAAGCTCTTCCTTTACGGAGGCTGAAATTTCCTTTATTTTTATTACTTCAGCTTCTGAAATTATCATGGGGTACATAATGGCTATGTTTCCGAATGCGCTTGCCCTTAAAAGCGCCCTGAGCTGAGTTCTGAAGATTTCGGGGCGGTCAAGGCAAATTCTTATGGCTCTGTATCCGAGGGCAGGATTGTCCTCCTTTTCAAGCCCGAAATAGTCCACCTGCTTGTCGGCGCCTATGTCGAGGGTTCTTATAATTACCTTTTTGCCCGCCATAAGCTGAGCTACCTTTTTGTAGGCTTCAAACTGCTGCTCCTCGGTGGGGAAGTCCTCCGATTCAAGATAGAGAAATTCACTCCTGAAAAGACCTATTCCCTTTGCGTCATTTTTAAGAACATCGGCAACGTCACCCACTCCGCCTATATTGGCATAGAGCTTTATATGCTTTCCGTCAAGGGTCACGTCCTCCTTGCCCTTAAGGGCTTTGAGAAGCTCCTTTTCCTCCGCTTGCTTTTTGAGCTTTATTTCGTAGTCTGCCAAGGTGTCGGGGTCGGGGTCTGTAATAAGCAGACCTTTGTTTCCGTCAACAATCGCCTGTTTTCCGTGCCATGCCTTATCTATGTCAATTCCTATAATAGCCGGAATGTCCATATTTCTGGCAAGAATAGCCGTGTGGGAATTTGAAGAGCCAAGCCTTGTCACAAAGGAGAGGAGATTTGCCTTATCCATCTGAACCGTTTCGCTGGGCGCTAAATCCTCCGCTATCAGAATAACAGGCTCTGTGGGGGCGTTCGTGCTTTCGCTGCCTGTAAGAGCATTTATTACTCTTTCGGATATATCCTTCATATCGGCGGCTCTTGCCTTGAAGTAGTCGTCGTCCATTGAGGCGAACATATCCGCCAGATTATCTCCTGTTTTAGCCACTGCATATTCCGCATTCACCTTTTCCGTTTCTATAATGCTTATTACGGATTCGTTAAATTCATCGCCTTCAAGAAACATCTGATGAACCTCAAATATGGCTGCGTTTTCTTCGCCTACCTCTTTAAGGGCCTTTTCATATATTTCCCCAAGCTGTCTGAGAGCCTCGCTCTTTGCCGATTCAAATCTCTGCTTTTCTGCCGATATATCGTTTACGGAACGTCTTCTGACCTGTCCCTTTTCCTTTGAATAGAAGAAAATTCTGCCTACTGCCACGCCCTTTGCTATTGTCTTGCCCTTATATTCCACCATAAAAAGCCCTCCTCTTTATCAAAGATTGTCTTTGAAAAACTTCTCCATATCGGCTGCTGACTTTGCTTCATCGCCGCCCTCAACGCTTACAGTCACCTCTGTACCGCACTTTATGCCAAGTCCCATAAGGAGAATAAGCTTTGACGCATCTGCGCTTTTGCCGTTTGCCGATATTGTTACCTTGCTGCCGCTTGCCTTTGCAGCCTTTGCAAGAAGTCCCGCAGGTCTTGCGTGAATGCCGATGGGGTCTGTGATTGTGTAGTTGAATGTTTTCATTGTTGTACTTCCTTTCTTTAAAATATATTTTTAACTTCATTTGGGTAGGAGGCTATTGCCCCCTGTTTGGTTACGCTTGCCGCACAGAAGCGGTTTGCAAAATCCAAAGCCTTTTCCAGAATATCTATGGAAATATAAGAGATATTACCGACATTAAGTCCGGCTTCGGCCGCCTTATAGAGAAAAGCCCCTATAAAGCCATCTCCGGCACCTGTTGTGTCAATCGCCTTTACGGTGACAGGGGATACTGAAGTTGAGTCATTTTTGCGCCAAAGCTCCGCTCCCTCTGCTCCCTTTGTATATATCAGTATTTCGGTGTTTCCTCTGAATATAATATCCTTTGCCCTTTCGGGAGTTTTTTCACCTGTTATAAACTCTATCTCCTCATCGGAAATTTTTACAATATGCGCCATGGGCATAAATTCAAGGACGGTTTTTTTAAGGGCGTTTCTGTCGTTCCAGAGGTTGAATCTCAGGTTCGGGTCAAAGCTTATGAGCATATTTTTTTCAAGAGAAAAATCTATTGCCTTTCTGTGAGCCTCCCTCATAGGGAAATCACCGAGAGAAACGGAGCAGAAATGGAGCATATCTCCCTCGCCAAACCAATCCTCCTTTATGTCCTCCGGAGAAAGGAGCATATCGGCGCCGGGATTTCTGTAAAATGAAAATTCCCTGTTTCCGTCACTTTTAAGAGCCACAAAGGCAAGGCTCGTGTTTGCCTTATCCGTGCGGAGTATGTGGGAGCAGTCTATATTATATCCTTCAAGCTCTTCGACTATCTTGTCCCCGAAGGGGTCGGCTCCAAGCTGTGTTATAAGCCCTGAGCTGCCCCCAAGCTTTGAAAATGCTCCGCATACATTGGCAGGAGCGCCGCCCACATTGGGGGAAAAGGCGGAAATTTCCTTTATGCTTTTATTGCTTTCACAGGGTATGAAGTCAATAAGGGCTTCTCCTATGGCTATAAGCTTTTTCATCGGTAACAAACCTCCATATTCTTCATTTCAAAAAGCCTGATGCGTCCTGAGCCTATGCGTGATTTTCTGCTCTGTGTGTAAAACATAGATGTCATAACATACTCTCCATCATTTATGTATATTTCAATAACGGAGCTGTCGCAGAGCAGCCGCAGACTTCTCAGCTCCCTGAGCCTCAGCTTTCGGGAGGTTCTGCCAAAGCTGTCAAGCTTTATTTCAAATATGCCGTCTTTGCAGGTTATATCCACAGCCTCTCTTATATTGGCGGAAAAATCCCCATCTATATCCGTTATTATAATGTCAGCCTTTTCTGCCGAAAAAACCTCGCCTGCCTTTATTTCTCTTTCCTCAAGTCTGAGGGCTTCAAGCTCCGCCGCAGGACTTTGATATATTCTTCCGTTTTTATATTCAAGGACACGGGGAACGCTTAAACAGTTCTGCCAGCCCTTTTCTGCTGTGGGGTTTGTGTAGTCGGCATCGGGCATACCTACCCAGCCTATGAGTATTCTTCTTCCCTTTTCGTCCTCAAAGGTCTGAGGGGCATAAAAGTCAAAGCCATAGTCCCATTCCTCAAAGCCTTCGGGTATAAAATCCTCAAAAATACCCTTGTCAGACAGGAAATATCCGCTCTGATATATGTTCTGAAGTCTGTACTCCTCATTCCTTACCCCTTGGGGAGATACGGAGAGCAGTGTTTTTCCTCCGAGAACAAATACATCGGGGCATTCCCACATATAGCCGAATTTTTCACGGGTGGTTATTTCCTTCAAAAATTTCCAGTCGCCGTCGGGTCTTTCGCTTTCATAGAGAAGAACAGCCCCCTTATCGTCAAGGCGTCTTGCCCCCAGAACCATATAATATTTACCGTTTTCTTTCCATACCTTTGGGTCCCTTATATGACAGGTATAGCCATCGGGATATTCGTCCCAGCCTATGAGCAGCTTTTTTTCAAAGCCCCTGTCATTTGAATATACCACATTGGTCTGTCTGCCTGCAGTTATGTAGTCGTAGTCCCCATCTGTAAGCTTTACGTTTCCCGTATAGAAAATATGCACCATATCCCCCTCGGCAAGACCGGAGCCTGAATAAACTCCGTCTGCGTCCCATACCGTATCGGTCACAAGGGGAGTGCCCATATATTTCCATCTGATAAGGTCACTGCTTTTGTAATGCCCCCAGTATTTCCTGCCGCCGTTTGGGTCGTGAGGGGAGTATTGGAAAAAAACATTGTACTCTCCCTGACATTGGCACAGTCCGTTGGGGTCGTTCAGCCAGCCCACAGGGGGCATCAGGTGAAAGCCCTGTCGGAAGCTGTCCCTGTTTATAAGGGGCAGCTTATCCTCTGCGAGCCTGATTTTTTCTGAAATCCGTTCCTTTGGTTCCACTTCCTCACCATCTTTGCAAATTATTTGTGTACATCTATTATTTTATCCGATTTGTTTACTTTTCCTGTTTTTACAATATTGAACTGTGAATAATCGTCACTGTTTGTAAGGAGAACGGCAGTCGTTGTGCTGTAACCAGCAGCCTTTATCTTTGAAATGTCAAAGGTCATAATTTTCTGACCCATTCTCACAGTGTCGCCCTCGTTTACAAAAAGCTCAAAGCCATCGCCGTTCATCTTTACGGTGTCAATGCCTACATGAATAAGAATTTCCATATCATCGGGACCTGTTATGCCGACAGCGTGACGGGTTTCGGTAACGGAGGAAATAACGCCGTCATAGGGGGCATATACCTCTCCCGTTTCAGGCTCTATGCCTACGCCGTCGCCCAAAACTCCCGAAGCAAAGGTTTCGTCAGGTATGCTCTCCCTTGAAATGACATTTCCCTTTATGGGAGAATAAATTGCATTTTCATCAGCCTTTGCCGGCTTTTCCTCCACAAGGGCTGTGGGGACTTTGGCTGTGGGGGCTTTGACCTCGGCGCTCTCCTCGTCCTTATATCCGAACATCCATGTAAGTATAAATGCAACACAAGCGGAAATTGCAAACATAAGTATGTATTTTACAGGCATACTCATACAGAGAAGTATACCGAAAATGCCGGTTACGCCTGTGCCCGTTGCTCCAAGACCTGTGACCGATGCAAAGAGTGCGCCGAATGCGCCGCCTATACAGCCGCATATAAAGGGTTTGAAATAGCGGAGGTTGACACCGAAGATTGCAGGCTCTGTTATTCCCATAAATGCGCTGAAGGCTGAGGGGAGAGCCATTGACTTTGTTCTTGCCTGCTTTGTTTTAAGACCAACGGCAAGAGTAGCGGCGCCCTGACCTATGTTTGCGGCGGAAGCAAGGGGCAGCCAGTAGGTTACGCCATATCTTGCAAGCTGTCCTACGTCGATTACTGTGTACATATGGTGTACGCCTGCCACAACCGTGGGAGCATAGAAGCCGCCCATTATGAAGCTGCCTATTCCCAAGGGCAAGGCTATAAGCATCTGAATGCCGTCAATTATGCTGTTTTCAATAAGCACGAAAATAGGGCCTATAATCGAATATGTAAGATAACCTGTAATGAAAACGCTTAAAAGGGGAGTCACAAAAAGGTCAAACATTTCAGGCACGATTTTGTGGAGCCTTTTTTCTATGAAGCACATTACCCATACGGCTATTATAACGGGGATTACATGACCCTGATAGCCTATAAGGTCTATGGAGTAAAGCCCGAACCATACGCTCTGCTTTACAAGTACGCCCTCTGTGGCTACCGTCCACGCATTCTGCAAATCGGGGTGGATCATAAGCATACCTATAACGGCGCCCAGAAACGGATTTCCTCCGAAAACCTTTGCTGCACTGTATGCTATCAGAATGGGAAGAAACACATAAGCCACATTACTGAAAAGCTTTGCGAAAACGTATATGGAGCTTGAGGTATCAATAGCTATAAAGCCATTGTTTACCATAAAATTGAGAGCCTCCATTATTCCCATAAGAAAACCGCTGGCAACGATTGCGGGAATTATGGGAACGAATATATCGCCCAAGGTTTTTATGGCTCTTTTGAAAATATTCTGCTTGGCGTTTGCCGCCTGCTTGACCTCCTCCTTTGTGGCAGCACTAAGTCCGGAGATTTTTATAAACTCGTCATAAACCTTGTTTACAGTGCCTGTTCCCAGAATAATCTGAAGCTGACCCGAAGCAAAAAACACGCCCTTTACTCCGTCAATCTGCTCCACTGCCTTGCTGTCGCACTTATCGTTGTCCCCGATTACAAGACGCAGCCTTGTGGCGCAGTGAGCGGCGGAAACAAGATTTTCCTTGCCGCCTACGCCCTCATAAATCTTTTTTGCCGTTAAACCATAATCCATAAAAGCATACCTCCTTAATATTGTTGATGTGGAATCGGTTTCATCTTATGATAAAAGTATACTCCTTTGGAAAAACTTTGTAAATATGTATTTTACATAAAGATAGGGTGGTTTAATTGTGCACTATTGCCAAATGTGAAAAATATGTCGCATTATAGTATGTAAACGATATCACACAAGACCAAAAAAAGAAAATATATTTATGGAAATTTTTTATAAGCCCTCCTTTACTCTTTCCTTCAGTGATATCGGCTCAGTCATAATATATGTCGGGAAAATCGTCTTTTTCTTCCTTTTTTCTGAGCCATTCTCTGTACCTTTCTTCCATTATCATTAATTCAGATCCATCGACTTTGCCGTCACGGTTCAGATCGAAAACCGCAGCCAAAAAACCGCACTTACTTATTGCCTCCTGTCTGCGGCATATGGGCTTTAAATGAGAGCGGAATTTCTGACTATTATTTCATAGCCCATTTTAATTTCTCTTCTTGCCTTTGTCTTTCCCTTTATCATATCAACAAGGAGCCGTCCCGCCTCAAGACCACAGGCATCATAGTAATAGCCCACGGTTGTAAGAGATGGCTCTATCATCTCTCCGAAAATATTTCCTCCCACTCCCGCAACCATTATACGGTCGGGTATGGCTATGCCCCTGTCCTTCAGAAGCTTTACAGCGCCTACGGCAATGTTGTCCGTTGCGCATATTATGCCCCTTACGTCCGGCGCCTTTTCTATAAGCTCATTGCAGGCTTTGTAGCCGCCCTCTATGGAAAAATCGCTTTTTACTATATATTTGTCGTCATATTTTATGCCCTTTGAGCCGAGCGCCGTCTTATATCCGTTTTTTCTGGAAAGACCTGCCGCCTTATCTCTTTCGGTTACGCCTATATAGCCTATTCTGTCGGTTTTTTTAAGCATTCTTGCAGTCAGGTCCTTTACGCTGTTGAAATCGTCGTGATAAACGCAGGAAACCCCCTCTACCTTCTGGGCAAGAACGACAACAGGCACATTCATTCCGGAAACAAGCCTTTTGTGCTCTCCGGTTATTATGGTGCCTATAAGTATAACTCCGTCAACAAAGTTTTCATTGAAGGCTCTGAGATATTTAATTTCATTTTTCTCGTTGTTTGCTGTGTTGGCAAGCATAAGACGGTAGCCGCTCTCAGCTATGGAATCGCTTATGCCGTCAATCATTCCGCCTATTGCCTCGGAGTTCACCCTGGGAATTATGACGCCTATGGTGCCCGTGCGCTTGGTTCTCAGTGTCTGAGCCTGAGTGGAGGGAACATAGCTGTTTTCCTCAATAACCTTCTTCAGTATTTTTCTCTTTTCCTCGCTCACATAGCCGTCATTTAAATATCTTGAAACAGTAGCTCTCGACACTCCGGCAAGCTCCGCAATTTCCTTGATCGTCATATTATCGCCCCATTCCCACATAAATTCTAAAAAAAATTATATTTTACACCCACCGCCTTTGTCAAGCCCTATTTCTCAAACGGTTTTTGTGTATACACAAACGGCAGACCCGAAGGAGCATCTGTGGTTCCGGACGACCTGACGCAGGCGGAAAAAAACAGTAAATATTTGATTTTATTGTCATTCGGGTGTATAATTATCTAAGAATAACAGATTTTGGCGAGGTGAAAAATATGATATTGACGGCATCTATACCTATATTGGGGATTATTTCTGAATATTTCAACAGATTTCTGAGATCGATTTTAAAAAAGCTGACAGGGGCAAAATTCACAAATGTATTCTGTAATTACATAACCTTTCCGGGGACAGTACATCATGAGCTTTCTCACGCATTATTAGCCTTTCTGACAGGGGCAAAGGTTGACAGAATATCTCTTTTTAAGCCCGACGGGGACTCCCTTGGCTGTGTGGAATTTCACAACAGGGGCTTCTCCGCTTTAAGAGCTATGCAGAATTCACTGTCGGCGATTGCTCCCGTTCTGTGCGGAATAGTTACGGAAAGCATTATAATTTATGTTCTGGTCAGCTGCGGTTTGCCCATACCGGCAGTTATATTGCTTATATATCTTTTTATATCGATCATACTGCATATGAGAATGAGCCCGGCGGATATCAAAATAATGTGGAAAGGTATTCCCGTGATATTTCTGATAATATTGGTTATAGTATTCATTACAAAATTCGACATTATCGCCTTTCTGAATATAAGATAAATCACATAACATTTTATATTGAAAAAGCACAAGCTCATTTCAGAGCCTGTGCCTTTTTTACTGATATTATTTTCCTGCCTGATGAACCTGTGGGCCGTCATTCTGATTTGTTTTTTGATTTGTGAACTTTGTAGGTTCGTAAGTAACGGTTTTTCTGCTGCCGCCTTCAAGAACATTTACGCTTATCTGATTTACATTTTTAGCCTTGCTTCCCGAGCTGTTAAGAAGTCCGATTTTATGGTCTATATCGCTGATTATGTCGTTTATAAGCTTCTTTTCCTTAAGCTGCGATTCATAGGTCTTTTTATCGGCTTCATACTGATTTACAGCGGCTAAATTATCATTTATCTCCTGCCTTGATACTATAAGCTTTTTAAAACCCGACAGCCTTTCGACCTTTTCAGGCTCCGGCATAACAATTTTTTCAAGAGGCTTGAAAGCTTGAAACTCATCGCCTGTTTTAAGCATTACAAAATCCCGTGAGTTGCCTTTCACAAGTGAATCCTCCATGGTTTTTACAAGAAACCGGGCAGCTTTGTCAAATTCCTCTTTGATATAGTTATAGCGCAGCTCCTTTGCCTGTCTGACCGCTTTGAACTCTTCAAAGTTTCCGGCAGTGAAGTTTTTATTTATATTTTCCATGGTATTGTCAATTTTGCCGAAATCCATCATTTCCATAACAGGTCTGCCGTTTATGTAAAGCTTGCCAAGAGCCGCTCTGTATGTCTGTTCGTTATAGTGTTCAAGCTCTGAAATCGGAAAGCCCGAAAGGGAGGATAATATCTGTGCCGTTGACATTCCCTTAAGCTGCTCCACACTTGGAGCAGGACGGCATCCCACGTTAAATTCCGGAGCGGCGTTCATATAGAGATTTGTGAGAGGACTTACCTGCCTGTCCTCTGCTTTCTTTTCGGCAGCCTCGACCTTATCGACAAATTTTTGTATGCTTTCCTGAGAAACAGGCGTATTTTCCGCTGAAAGTGTGTTGTTCTTAATTTTATCCAGACCGTTCTGCAAGGCGGCTTTTGAAGCTTCTCTTGCGTTTCTGCGCTCATCGGGGTTCTGTATTACCTCCGTATTGTGAAGTGAGGACGGACCGAAAACGGAATGACTTTCTCTTTCTTCTTCGCCGAAGTTCTGATAAGATATGGCTTCGGCGGCTCCTCTGTCAAGATAGCCTATGGGAATATCGGAAATTCTCTTCAGCATATCGCTGCCCAAGCTATTTACCACACTTTCATAATGCACAAGCTCGTCCATTGTGTTCTTGTTTGAATTAAGCCCGAAATTGGGGTCGTTGGGACTTTCTGCCGCCACACCGCCATTTTTATATGCCTGTGACATAATATAACCGTCCCTGCGTCTGCTGAACTGTATAAACGGCTGAAGCCCTTTCTCCTGAGCGATAGCTGAAGGTATAAAGGAAGAATGCATATCCTGTGCATAATCTATAAGCATACTTCCCATAAGAGCCTGTTTCATATGGTTTTCCCTGATGCTTTCGGGGTCGCTGTAATCCACATAGGGGAACTTCATTTCCGCCATTTTTGCAGACATTTCCCTGAGAGCCGGAAGCATTTTGGATTCATATTTATATCTCAGGTTTTCATTTGCTTTAAGCGCCGCTTCACTGTTGATGGCGGAAGGATTTTCAACTCCCGGTACGTTTGTGGAAAATGTTTCAAAAAACTGACGTCCTATTTTCTTCTTTGCAGCCAAAGCTTCGGGAGAATCGGACAATATAGTGTCCATAGTGTAATTATTGCCGTTTTCGTCCTTCTGGGTCATCATATACAATGACATAAAGCAGAACGGCAGAGAGGAACGCTTTGAAAGATGAAAGTGATTCATACTCTTAAGAGCGCTGTCATATGTAAGAAGCCTTTTGTCGTTCTCCGCAATACCGGGATTTGCCGCTCTGACCTCATTGTTATAATCGTCTATCCATGCAAAGAAGTCGGATTTTTTAGCGTTGGGGTCGTTTTCCTTCCCCACAAGCTTTTCTATTGTTTGGCTCCTTTTTTGGGTGGCGGCGGTCACTTCTTTTATTACATTATTCCTTAAATTCTCCGAATAGCTCTTTGCGGCTTCAAGCTTAGCCATCCAATTGTCCATCTGCTCCGGCGTGAGCCTTTTGTTTTCAATATTCATAACAACAGGCTTTGGGTCGGGTTCAATGGAGTTTTCTCTCATTACGGTAACAAAGCTTAAATTATCGGGCGACAAGGCGTCCTTTACCGCCTTGACATAATCGGGCATATTTGCGGCATTTACGGGCTTGTTTACAATATCCGTTATGTTTTTGCCGTCAATGTAAATCCTGCCTACAAGGGCACGCATTTCCCTGTCGGTCACATTTTCGCTGTCAATATTCAAAAGGGAGCCGTCACCCAATACATTGCATATATAACTGATGCCGTCCAGACCCGAATCCATCACTTTATTTACATTTGTATTAAGTGCATCATTAAGTTTTTTAACATCGGTCTCCAAGGCATTGGCTCTTTTTATAAAGCTGTCCGCTTCCGCAATTCTTTCCGCGGAAAACAGATTACCTGAACTTATGCTGTTTACATCATTTATGCCCAATACGGGTTTCAAGTCCCTTTCACCCTCAGCACGGACGCTGACGCTTCTGCCCTCTTCAATGGCATCGTGAATTATGTCATTTACCTGCGGCACAACATTCTCCATAAGATATTCAACCGTAGGATTTCTCGGAATCTGCATATCCGTCAGCGGAGAACCTCCGTCTATATATACTCTGTCAATTGCCGAAAGTATGTCCCTGCTTTTAAAACCGTCCCCGACTTCAACAGAAGAGTTTGTAAGCGCCTTTATATATCCGAAGGTTTCACGATATTGCTGATTTTTCTGTTCCTGCGGGTCTGACAGATCGTCCTCGCCACTGCGCCGTTCCGCCTCCTGTCCGGCAAGTACGTCTGCGTCGGGTTCAACGATGAAATTGGGATTATTCAATATTTCAGAGCGTTTAGCCGCCATATCCATAGCTGTTCTTCCGAATGCGGAAATATACGCCGCCTTATTTGATGCGGCAGCTATGTATGCTGTGTCGGAGTTCTCCTTTACCTCGGGAAATAATGGAAATGTTCCGACTTCCGGATCGGGACTGGAGAATACGACAATATCCCTTGAGTTGGGGTGCAGGGAGCGATCCAGCACAGCAGATGCGTCCGAAAGAATACGTTCACGAAGCCCCTCAATATTTCCTGCACTCAGATATTCATTATATTCATCGGCATACTCTGCCTTGAGCAAATCGGAAATACTGTTTTCGTTTATGTATATATTGGCAAGGTGGTCGTCCAAAATGCGGAAAATACTGTCACTGCCGTTTTCAGCGCCTGTGAGCGCATCGTTGTTTATTTCCTCCAAAAGCATATCGGAGGAATATTCATAATATGCCGAATGATATGCTAACGCCTTGGATCCAACTGCGGGAGTAATACCCGGCTCGCCGTTTAAGATGGCTGCGTGTACCCTCGCTTCGTTGACCTTTGCCGTAAAACGTGCGGCTACGGCAGGGGGCGTATTATAATTGGCATTTATCCTGTTTGCCGGACCTCTTTCTATAAGGGCAGGCTCCCTCGTCATGGCAAAGGGCGGAAGAACAGGACGGAAGCCCTCGTCGGTTCTTATTGCCACATCGCTCAGACTTTCCAACCGCATGGCGTCCTTAACGATATTCGCCGCCTGATCGGGTGACACCTTATTTACATAAAGTAAAATGATATAAACCAATAAAAAGAGAAGCTCAGACCCTGAGCATACGCAAAGGAGAGCTTCTCATAAGCAAAGCGGCAATATTACTCTGATTTTTTCCTTTCGGATAACCCCCTGTAACGGGTGAAAAAATTATAATTAATCTATAACTTCAAATTTGTAGGCTGTTTTTGTGTGATATGTCTGACCTTTTTTAAATATGGGGCTTTCAAAATTGCGGTGATTAACCGCATCGGGGAAATATTGGGTTTCAAAGCACGCCGCACTTCTTTTCGGATAAGCCGCACCGTTTTTTCCCTTTTCTCCCGTCAGAAAATTAGCCGTGTAAAGCTGAAGTCCCGGAAGGTCGGTGTAAACCGTCATTCTGATGCCGCTTTCGGAAGATTCCATAGACGCTGCCTTTCTGAATCCTTCTCCGTTCAGCACATAATTGTGGTCATAGCCCTGTCCGAACCTGAGCGCCCTGTAATCCTTTTCTATATCCTCTCCTATTGTCTTTTTCCTTCGGAAATCCATAGGCGTTTCTACAACAGGCGTAAGCTCTCCCGTAGGTATGGACTGATTATCGGTATCTGTATATCTGTCCGCATCTATCCACACAAGCTGCCCAAGCACGCTCCCCGAATTATGACCGTCCATATTGAAATAGCTGTGATTTGTCAGATTTATAATTGTGTCCCTGTCCGCAGCTGCCCTGTACTCAATAATTATCTCATTTTCATCTGTAAGTGTATATGCAACCTCCGCTTTCAGATTTCCCGGATAGCCCTGATCCATATGAGGACTTCGGAGAGAAAATGTAATACTGTTTTCCTCTGTTTTCTCCACCCTCCAAAGCCTTTTGCCGTAGAAATCCGAGCCGCTGTGAAGATTGTTGGCGTTGTCGTTTTTTTCAAGCTCATATTTCTTCCCCGCTATCTCAAAGACTGCTCCGCCGATGCGGTTGGCATTCCTGCCCACAGTTGCACCCAAAAACAAAGTGCCATCCTCATAGCCCGATACATCGTCATACCCAAGCACAACATCTCTCTCCCTGCCGTCTGCACCCTTTACAACAACAGATATCAAAGTTGCTCCGTAATCACTCACCGCCATTCTCATTCCCGATTTGTTGGCAAATGTGTATAAACCGGTTTCCTCTCCCTTTGACGTCCTTCCGAATCCGACCTTGCTGCACTCCACGCAGAATCCCTCCTTTTGATTTCAGTCCTGCAAAACACCATAGTAACTTTAGTTTAGTACATCTGTCCCAAAACAACAACCTATTTCCCTCCGTTTTTTCACTTTTGTCAGACTGCACAATTTTTCACACATCATTATAGTAAAAAATCATAAAAGGCAAATATGTCCCCTGTCTATAGGGTCGGGGAATACTTGCCTTTTATATTTGGCAAACCTATACAGCGTTTATGCGCCGACTGTTCTCCTAGGTGTTATTATTCGTATTCTACTATTATACCGAGGAGGTCTTTGTTGCTGCTGCCGCCGTAGATGTATATGGGCTGTGTCAGGTCTGTAACGGTGCATGAAACTGTCTGAGCCTCCGTTTCGCTTGGGTTGGGACCGTCGAGGGTGGCGAGGACTGTTCCGCTTTGGGCGATGTTCATGGGTCTGCCCTCGGAGCCGCTGTTGAATATTACTGTTACCTTACAGCTTTCAAAGCCCTTTTCGGGAGTAAAGTAAAGGCATCTTTTCGTGGGGCTGCCTGCTCCCGCCTGAAGGGACTTTGTGAATTTATAGTCCTTTCCGCCGTATTTCAAGGTGAAGTCGGCGGTTTTGTCATTGAAGCCGCCAAAGCCGTCAAATATGTCTATATGGGCAAGGGGCAGTCCGTCTACCGAACCTCTCCACAAGTCGAACTGAGGGTCGCTGAAATTATACAGTATTGCCTTTGCATCATCGGATATTTCAAACTTATGGCTTACTATGGTGCTCATAGCTCCTGCCTTATCCGAGGTTTTGCTTATGAAAAGCTCTATGCTGTCATTTTGAGAAAAATTCCCCTCGACAACATAGGTGCCGCTGTCCCGGACAGGCGTAAGAATGGGACTGCCGCCCTTTACATCTGCAACAAGAACAGCCTGTGGGCTCATGGAATCACCGTTATAGCTTATCCCTGCTTCTATCGTGCCGGAAACGGTGTTTTTCAGGCTGTCGATAGTATATATGGGAGTGTCAGGAGCAGGTTTTTTCCTTACTGCGGCTATGTGGTATATGGCGTCCTCCGTTATTTCGGGCAGCATATCGGAATCGGCTTCTTTCTCAAGCTCTGTCATAGCTTCATCATATATATCTTTAATGATGGAAAGATTCTCCTCCGAATAGTCTGTCTGACGGCAGCCCGAATAAGCGGCGTTAAGTCTGTCGGTGTAGGTTTTCAGCAGTACGGGCGTTATGGCAGGCTTTGCTGTGCAGACAACGGGAAAGGAGGTTTCCTTCGTTACGCCGTCTATGGTTACGGAGACCGTTATTGTGGCTGTGCCGGATTTTATGCCGCCCTTCACATGACCTGTGTCATCTGCGCAGGCGATGTCATTGTCAGAGCTTGTGTATATTACAGTCGCCTCCGAGAGATCCGCTTTGGTTTCATCTGTCATAACAGCCGAAAGGTTGGCGTCTACCGACTTAAGCTCTCCCGTTACCTTTCCATCGGCACTCACTGCGGAAACAACGCTTATGCCGGAGGGAATGACGCAGACTCCCTCAAGACGGCTCCTGATTTCCCCTGTCACTCTGAGGGTGGCTGAATTTTCCTCATCTGAGGAGTTTTTTCCTGCAATTATTGTATATGTGCCTGTGGGAACATATATTTTGCCCTTGGCTTCGCTGTAAAAATGCAGGTCGGGTATATAAAGGGGCAGAGTTACGGTTTTGCTTTCTCCTGCCTTAAGATAGATTTTTTCAAAGCCCTTAAGCTGTTTAAGGGGAAGTTCTGTTCCGCTGCAGCCCGGAGCCTTCACATAAAGCTGCACTGTTTCATAGCCGTCACGGAAGCCTGTGTTTTTTACATCAACAGACACCTCGATACTTCCGTTGGCATCGGTTCTGTCTGACGAAAGTCTGATATCGGAATATTCAAAGTCCGTATATGACAGTCCATAGCCGAAGGGATATACGGGAATGCCCCTGTAATATTGGTAGGTTCTTCCGGGATAGTCTTTGCTCTGTCTTATCTGATAGCCCGTGTTCCTCCTCCACGAAATGCCCTCTGAAATCTCCTCCTCTGCGGTGAGGGGAAGAGCCGACAGATCGGCGGGGTCATACCATGTGGTGGTGAGCCTTCCCGAAGGATTGACCTCTCCCGAAATTACCTTTGCAAAGGCAAGCCCCTGTTTCTGACCGTTATAGCTTGTCCACAGAATCGCTTTTACCTTTCCGGCAAAGGGTGATACATCGATCTGTCCTACCGTCTGCATTACGGCTATTGTCTTGTCGCCATACAGTCCGGCGATCTGTTCTATATGGGACTGATCCTCCGGCAGGGCAATACTCTCACGGTCCTTTGACTCGCTTGAATCGGAAAGATCTGTGCCGGCATAGGCTATGATAACATCTGCCGCATCAAGCTTTGCCTTGTTTTTCTCCATGTCAAATTCCGAAACGGCGGAAACGCTCAGAAACATTGTTGTTTTGCCCGTATATCCTCCCGCATTTGCCGTACAGGGGACTTCAACGGTTTCATACCTGTCCTCTGAGCCTGTAAGAGGTACGTCTATGGCGGCTACCGTCTGACTTTCCGAGCCGTAGCCTATAAGAAGCTGACCTCCCGGCGAAAGACTGTCTGCCGAAATCTCGGCTTTTATGCTTTTTACGTCTGTGAAGTCAACATCGGGAACCGTGGCTAAGCCGGCAGGGGTAAAGTCCACAAGCGCCGTTCCGTTTGGCTGTACCCCTGTTTTTCCTGTCTTGCTGTCAAGAACGGCTATGGCTGCCTTTGAAAGGTCTATATTCTCCTCCGTGCCGTCATTTCTCACAAGGCTCAGGGCTTTTATATCCAACACAGGCGTATCGTCCCCTACTGCGCCTATATATTCGATATTAATTCTGTCCCCAAGAACCTCCACAAGCCCCTCATAGGGTGTAGTGGTATCTGTGGGAAGTCCTGAATAATCCCCCAGAAAGGTCTGTCCGGCAAAGCTGCCCACTATGACAACATTTTTGATATCGTTTTTCAGGGGCAGAAAATCATCTTCGTTTTTAAGCAGAACCCAGCTTTCTTCAGCCGCCCTTTCCGCCAAAGCAATATGTGCGGGAGCTTCTATGGTATCATTTATATGTCTGTAAGAAACGTCCCTGTCAAACTCTCCCGTTTTCATTCTCTGAAGAAACAGTCTGTACAGTGCAATATCCACAGTCGCTTCGTCAAGAGTGCCTGTCTGTATAGCCTCCAACGCTCCGGCGCCTGCAACATTTCCGCAGTCCATATCGTTTCCTGCCCGGAATGCCTTTGCAACGGCTTCCGACTGAGGAACCTCCCCAAGGTTTCCGGCAAGGGGAAACAGTGTTTTCTTATATGCCGCCGTTCTGCTCAGATATCCCACCGCTCCGCAGTCGCCGGTGACAAAGCCGTCAAATCCCCATGTTCTTCTGAGAAGCTCCGTAAGTATGTAGGGATTGGCGGGAGAGGGAAGATAATCCCATGGGAGATAGTCCTTCTCCTGTATGGTCTGACCATTTCTTGTTACGGTGGTGGCGTTATAAGAGCTCATGACTGCTCCGGGACGGGCTTTTTTGATTATATCCTCAAAGGCTCTGCCGTAATAATCCCTCAGCGTCTGTTCGTCCATTACTGAAGAGCCTGTGGTGCGCTCGCCCTCGGCGTTGTTGGCGATAAAGTGTTTGAGGGTGGCTATCGTCTTTAAATATTTATTATCACTTCCCTGCATACCCTCCATAAAGCCTGATGCGAGCCGTGTGGTAAGATAAGGGTCCTCTCCGAAGGTTTCCTCATTTCTTCCCCATCTGGGGTCCCTTGCCATATTTATGGTAGGCGACCAGTAATTGAGATTTGAGTTGGGGCTTTTGAGCCTTGCCTCTGTGGAGGTTATGTCCGCCGCCTCCCTGATAAGCTCCTCGTCCCATGTGTTCGACATTGAAAGAGGAGAGGGAAAGCTTGTTGCCTGTCCCTGTCTTGCCACTCCGTGAAGTCCCTCTCTCCAATAGTTGTAGTCGCCGACTCCCAGACGGCTGATGGCAGGAGCGGAGTTCTGAAGCTGAGAAACCTTTTCTTCAAGTGTCATTCTTGAAACAAGGTCGGCGGCTCTTTCCTCAAATGAAAGGCTTTCATTCATATATGGCAGCATATTATCACTCTCCTTTATTTCCGCCGCATTTACCGGCATAACACCGCTTGCAGCAACGGCTGCCAATATTGCCGATATAACGGTTCTGAGTTTTCTGTATTTCATTGAAATTCCCTCCCCTTTTAAAATTCGTGCTTAAGCTCCTCATAGCCCCCTGCGTTATAAGCATTCACAAAGCCCATTGAAAGAGCCTTTGATACGGCTATGGCTGAGCGTTTTCCGCTGTAACAATAAAAAACCAGCTGACTGTCACGGGGATATTTGTCTATATATCCTATTTTTTCAATGGGTATGCCTACGGCGCCCTGTATGTGCCCGTCAATATAGTCGGCTTCGTCCCTTACGTCTATCAGTATGCAGCCCTGTGCCATACGGTTTTTCACTTCTGAGGGAGCAATTTTCGACTGCCTTACCTCATCTGCGGAAAGCTCAGCCCTTTCGTCGGGACTTCTTCCCACAATTATAAGCCTGTCCCCCTCGAAGTCTATCCCTGTTATGTCAAAGTCGCAGACCTTTCTCAGTCTGTAACATTTCACACAATCGGTTATTACAAGGAGTATTCCGTCATTACAGCCTGCTATAAGCTGGTCGCCCAAGGCTTCTATGTCGTTTACGGTAAACATTGTGTCTGACGTGACAGGTATGTCGGCTTCGCTGAAAGTATGCAAATCGATGTCTGTCCACACACCGCCTAAAAGCGTATATTTTATGCTGTGTCTGTCCTTTGTGACAACCGCCGTCAAGCTGCCCCATTTTTCCACGTCCGCATATTCCCCCGAATCAAGAATACCTTTGTATACCTGCTCCGGCTCCGGCAATTTTTTCACTTCCGTACCTCCCATAACCGTAAGCCCTCCGCAAAAGCAAAGGGAAATAAAAATACACAATAACAGCCTTTTCATATAACCCCCTCCTGTTTTTTATTGTATTATACATTTTTATGCCGTATAATAATAGCCATAAGGTTTCGGATATTGGTCAGAATGTGAGGTGTTTATATGCTGCCCTTCTATGAGATACAGCCGTCGGGTTTTACGGTTATAAACAACAAAAAGGAGCTTTCATTCAGAGAGCATATGCACAAATATATTGAAATACTCTATGTTTTTTCAGGCTCTCAGCATATATCGGTTTCGGGCAAAAACTACTGCGTAAGGGAGGGCGAAGGGGCTGTCATATTTCCCGAAATTCTGCATTCCTATCATACGGACAGTCAAAAAATTGCAGATACGCTTATAATACTGGTGGACTTCGCCTATATATCCCCCTTTTTTCCCTCCCTTGAATATGCCTGTGCCGGAAATCCGGTAATACACAGCGAAAGCATAACGGAGGAGGTGCGTTTTTCGGCGGACCACATAAGAAAGACCGCCGCCACGGAAAAAAGACTGGGCTATACACTTGTTGTATTCTCCGAGCTTTATAAGGCTCTTGACATATACCGCCGTGATTCCGTTCCCGCAAGAGATATAGTCCCACGCCTTATAAGCTATATATCACTGAACTATGCAAAGCCCCTCACAAGGGAAAGCCTTGCAAAAGGGTTCAATCTCAGCAAATATCATATTTCAAGAATATTTTCACAGAAATTCGGTATGAATCTGAAAACCTACCTTGGCAGAGTGCGCTCTGAAAAGGCAGCCCTCCTTATAAGGTCGGGGGACTTTACAATGACCGAAATTTCCCGCATAGTCGGCTTTGAAAGCATAAGAACCTTCAACAGGGCTTTCAGGCAGAATATGGGTATGTCGCCTACGGAATATAAGAAGATAAAGAAATCCTGACATACAATAAGGGAGCTGTCCTCAGCCGTATTTGCGGAAATAATTGTTATAATACGCATTTTTTTGCTCCACCTCAGTCGGGACTTATGTCAAACGACACAAACAGCAGATATATTGGCGCAGATTTTTTTTCGGATAAGCCGAATTATGGTATAATTATAATAAGCTACCATGCCGAATTTATAAAATGTCGGCGAAAGAAGCAGTCGCTCGGATTTTTTGTACGTGGTTTTTGATTTTATATTGAGAGAGGTGGAAAATATGCCGGAAAACAAAAAATACAACGTAAGAAAAATTGAAGAGATCAACATTAAGCTTGAGCGTATTGATTTTGTGATACGCAGCGAAGTTAATAACAGTGAGAATTATACCTACTGGGATAAACTGAGAGCGCTTGAAGAAGCAAATGCCAAAGCAGATGATCTTTTAAGAGAAAACATACGCACCGAAGTGGAGATCAGAAATGAAACAGCAGCTCTTTCGGCAGAAAGGGAAGAGCTTGACAAGGCAAGACAAAGGCAGATCGAAGAGGAATACAACAACGAGATCGCAAGAAGAAACACAGAGGAATACAAGCGGGAGTTAAGGGAACACTCGGAGAAAAACGCCGAACAAATCAGAGCCGAGCAGAACAGAGCCGCCACTCTTCGCGGAGAGCTTTCCGATATGCCCTATATCGACAGCGATATGGATTTTGACCATTTTGTGGAAAGATATGACGAAAGCACAAGACGATATAACGAAAGTCTTGGCAACAACGAGCTGCGCAGCGAAACCGAAGAAGCGGAAACCGAAAGAAGCAGCATGATATCCTCATTGGACAAAATGTCCGATATTCTGCGGGACACGGGAAATGCAGCCGGCAATACAGACCGCCGTTACAGCTTTAACGATTATCTTGGTCTCAGGGACAGGTATAACCTTCTTTCCGATCTTGACAATGGCATTGATTTATATGGTCTTGCAGGGGGAGAGAAGAACGATGACAACATAAATTATTCCGTGGAGGAGAGCCTTGTACGGATAAACGAGGTTTTGCAGCAAAAGGGTCGTATTACAAATGAATTTGACAATGCAGATCCCTTTACAAAAACCGTGGCGCAGATAGCCAAAAACTATGACATAAAAGAAGCCCTGAGCGCAAGAGTAAGCGACTTTCAGAATTACAGGAGAGAACAGGAGGAATACAGGGAAAGGGAGAGCCGTAAAGGTCTCCTTGACAGATTTATTTTAAACAGGGAAGAAAGACCTACTGCCGATATGTCAGACTCCGCATCATTTGTGCAGGAGCTGATAGGCAAGGATTATATAAATGATATACAGCAGGATCTTCAGAGCACCACAGCCTCCTTCAATGAAGCCTCGGAATATTTTAAAGGTGCGGTAAAGGCATATTCCGATGTTTATGCCGAAAAAAACCGCGAAACTCTTGAAAGCGAAAAAAGGTACAGACAGCTTTCGGGAAACGAAACCGAAGATGAAATAAGGGAAGCTGTCGCAGAGAAGGTAAGCAATGACAGAATTTCCGAAATAGACGCGCGAATGAGTGAACTCGCGGAAGTACAAAAAGATATTGTCGCTGCAAATAATGCCAACATTGCGTTTAAAGCGGATAATTTAGACAAACTGAGCTCCGGCTACAAAATATCAAAGCTCGCAAAGGAAATATTCAAGGACGACATAGAGCTTGGCAGGGCTAAATTACGGGAAAGATATTCATCTGTCCGCAACGGAATAGACGGAATCAAAGAACACGGCATAGACAATGCCGTAAGAGATGCTTTCGATTCCGTTATGAAGAACGAAACCGATGAAAATATAAAAAGAGAAGCAAGAAATTACATTATGAGGGCTTCAAGGCAGGCTGCTCTTACGGCTGTTGCCGAATTTGAAAATGACAGTGAAAATATAGACCGGATTGTAGCTAAGGCGGACAAGGCAGCACAAAGCAAAGTCCTCAACGGCGCAATGACCCTTATTGAGAAATATTCAAATGAAGGCAGAAGCTTTGAGGAAATCAGGGAAGCAGCCTTAAGCAAGGCGGAAGAAACGATTGTACGGAGTAAACATTATCAAGGAATGAATGTTCCGGATACCCCTGTGGGTTACGCTGCACAAAGAGCGGTTATGGATATTCTTAACAATTCACTGAGACCGTCATTTGAAGAGGCTGCTATGAAAGCGGCTGCCGAGGCTGTTTCAATGTGGAAGGACGCAAAGAATCTGGAGGGCAGATATGATAAGATCATCGAGGGAGAACCTATCGAATACGGCTCATATAATGTCAGAAGCGAAACCTTCACACCGGAAAACGATCCTACAAAGAACAATATAAAAAGGTCAGATTTTTCAACCATAGAAGAATATATAAAAGCCCTTGAAAACTCCGTTGCCGAAAAGGAACGTCTGGTTGCGGAAAACGATGCCCTTATAGACGGAATGAAGAGAGATGTCGAAAAACTCAGACCGGCGGCAGAGGAGGTTCGTTCCATTCTCGATGATGCATATAAAAAAATCGACGACATAGATAAAAAATACGAAAAATCCATCAGAGAAATAGGACAAAAGGAAAAAGAGCTCAGAGATGAAATATGGGCAGACAAAAATACAGCAAACGTATATAAAACCGCTGCCGATATCAGAGATGAAGCAAAAAGAAACAGCATATATGACGACTTCCGGAAAAAGTCTGAGTTTGTTGAAAAAGACATCGTTCACTCCGGCGGCTTCATAGGTATGCCCGATGTTAAAGTCACCGGCAAAAGATGCACCCTTGAGGAATATAACGCCGCAAAACAAAGACTTGCATATATCAAAGGCTTATCCGGCAATGATCCGGAAAAGGAAAAAGGCCGCACAGATATAGAAAAAATGGTGCTTGACGAACAGGAGAAGGCTCAGGAGACCTTAAATGAAAAATTCACCTTCAAACTGGGCGACAAAGTTTTAGTAACACCCGGCAGCAAGATCGGTATGGCAGCTTATTATTCAATGGAAAGGGAAAGAAGAAACAATTATGACGCCTTTTTCACAAAGCTTCTTGACACCCTTGAGGAGGAAAAAACAAGACCCGGAGCCGTAGACGAGTTTATAAACGGCGGAAATGTGACCATAAAGGGACTTATAACCGATACTGTTATTCCCATTACCCCCGCTATGAAGGAAATTGCGGAAAACGCCAAAAAATATCCCGAAGTAAGAGAGCTTCTTGCAGACGAACAGGAAAGAAAGCTTCTGAGGGAACAAAAGGTGGAAAACCGTAACGAATCATACGGTTGGGACGACAACACACTTTCCGACTATGTGGAAAAGCTTGACAAGGCAGCCCGGAATGGCTTTGATAATATGAAAGCCCGGCTTGAGCAAGACATAGCCTCCATGGAAAACTATATAGACAAGGTTTCCGATTATTATAGGGAGAAAAAGGCGAAGGACGCAAACTATTACAACAGAGCCAAAGGTGAATTGACGAAAATGTGTACTACGGAAAAGGAAAGATATTCCGTTGTAACCTCAAGAGCAAAAGGAGATGAATATCTCATAGCATATGACAATGCAGAAGAAAATCTGCGCGAGGTCGAAAAATTCAACGACCTGAGAGAAAAGCTCGTTTCCGAAACAATACCTTCCATGAGAAGCGAAATAGAAGCCGCAAAGCTTGAAATGGCAAAGGCACAGGTTGAAAAGGACGTTTTATATGCCGATAATCTGGCAAGAGGAAAAGACCCCTGTGTTGTGGATTTCAAATTCGCCTTTGACCGTTTGGGCACAGATGTAATAACGTCAGATACGCAAAGGGAATACTGCGGTCAGGAAGTACTGGCAAAAATGATGGATAAGGATTTACAGTACATAAGCAATTCTGCATCTTCCGCCGAAATAATCGACTCCATCTGCATAAACGGCATCAGCGCAAGGGACTATTACAAGGGCTCCACCGGAAACAAGGATCTGAGTGATTCGGAAATCAAAGTAATGCTTGAAAATGAGCTTGGCGCACTGACAAGAAGAACCTACGGACTTGCTGCCGACAGCAGACCCTCCATCTCCGACTGTGTTATTTCATATAAGGACGAGGGAGTTATGCGTCCGCTCATTTTTGAAACGGATTATCTTAAAAATATGGAAAATATGAAAAGTCCGTCAAAACCGTCAGAACCGAGCAAATGGTTCAAAAGCTCTGAAGCCTATGAAGAACAAATGAATGAATACAGAGCAAAGTCCCGTGAATATGAAAAAGCAAAAAAGGAATATGACTTTGCAAAGGATTTTCTGAAAAAAGGCTCAAAGTCCAACGAATTTTACCGTAATTCATCGGAAAGTATTGCCGGACGGAATTCCCTCGCCGAGGAAATGTGCGGCAAAATGAATGACATCGCCGTTGACGACATAAAGAGCAGACTGCGCAGCAATTCTCTCATATATGCCGAAGCGGAGGAAAACAAAAAGAGCTATGACGCCGAAACCAAGGTGGTAAGGAAGAATATAACGGAGCTTACAAGAATAACCTCCAAAGGACGTACGAACACAGCCGCTTCCGAAAACAAAACAAAAGCAGTCGCCCCCAAAGAGCGCAATACCGAAATGGGCATGCAGCACGCATAACACTGCGGCACTTTATAAACAGTCCTTCCTGACATTATGCAGATCCGTGTAATATGAAAATCCGCATAAACAGGGAGGACTGATTTTATATCACGCAAAATTACACAAAAGCCCCTGTGGAGAGCCTGAGAAGTGCCGACCGCTATTGATTTTACAGACAAACTATAATATAATAAAAATACAGATAAAAAAGTCTGAGGGAGGTAGAATATGGGACATTGTGATTGGGCTTTTGCAAGTGAAGCCGACAAAATCTATCATGACAGCGAATGGGGCGTTCCCGTACATGACGATCGCCTTATGTTTGAACATCTTAGCCTTGAATGCCTGCAATGTGGGCTAAGCTGGGGGCTTATGCTCAAAAAACGTGATATCTTCCGACAGTGCTTTGAAAACTTTGACTACGATAAAATTGCAGCCTTTGGCGATGAGGACGTTCGCCGTATTATAAATACAGAGGGAATGATCAGGTCTGAGCGCAAAATACGGGCAATCATAAACAACGCCTGTCGGTATAGGCAAATAAGAGAGGAGTTCGGCAGCTTCTGCAATTACCTATGGGCATACACAGAGGGAAAAACAATTCTGTACAGAGGACACGCCGGCGGCGCCATACCTGTAAGCAACGGTCTTTCACTGCGAATCAGCAAAGATCTGAAAAAACGCGGCTTTAAATATATAGGCGCAATAACGGTCTATTCACATCTTCAGTCCTGCGGCATCATAAACGACCATGCCCTTGACTGCCCATGTTACAGAAAAATCAACGATAATTACCCTACGGCAGAAATGATGCCCGACAACGAAACAGGGCATATATGATAAATAACGGAAATATTCAACAGGGGGGCTGAAGCATGGAAAATATAATTATTCATGTAGATATGGACGCTTTCTTTGCTTCTGTGGAAATACGGGACAACCCATCACTAAGAGGAAAGCCCCTTATCATAGGCTCTTTGCCGAAGGAGCGGGGAGTTGTTGCAACGTGCAGCTATGAAGCCAGAAAATATGGCGTTCATTCCGCAATGAATATAAAAGACGCCTATAGGCTTTGTCCCAACGGCATATATATGCACCCGAATATTGACAAATACAGAGCAGTGTCGGCTCAGCTCCATGAAATATGGAATACCTACGCTTCAGCCGCAGAAACAATAGCCCTTGACGAAGCATATTTAGATGTGACAGAACAGGCACACAGCCTTGAGGGAGCAAGAAAAATAGCTTACACGATAAAGCAGCGCACAAAAGCCGAGCTGGGTCTTACCTGTTCGGTTGGCGTGGCATACTCCAAAACAGCGGCAAAGGCGGCAAGCGAGGAAAAGAAGCCCGATGGATATTTTGAAATTCCCACAGCAGAAGATTTTGTAAACCTTATGAGCAACCGTGATGTCAAGGCTCTTTATACCGTCGGAAAAATGACTGCCGAAAAGCTGTATTCCTCCGGTATACACACAGTCCGTGATATAAGGGAAAGGCGGGATATGGTCATAGGGCTTCTGGGAAAACAGGGAAAATGGATAACCGACCTCGCTTTCGGCATTGACGAGCGGAAGGTCACGCCCTATAAACCTTGGGACGCAAAATCCATAAGCCGTGAGGTCACCTTTCAGAAGGACGTAAACAACTACACTCTCCTGGAGGACGTGCTGGTTCTCCTTGCTCTTTGTGTGGAAAACCGGGCAAACCGATATGGGCTCCACGGCAGCGGCGTAACGCTTAAGCTGACCTACTTCGATATGAAAAGCATAACAAGGTCACGAAAGACCTCCATATGCAGCAATGCAGTCATGATGTATAAGGAGGCTGCCGCTCTTTTAAAAAATGTTGAAAAACGCCCTGTCCGTCTGATTGGTCTGGGAATTTACGACCTGTCGGGGGAGGAGGGCAGACAGCTTTCACTCTTTGACCTTTATACAGATTCAAAGAAACAGGAAAACGAGGAGCGGAAAAGAATATTTGACACTCTTAAAAATCGCTATCATCTTGATTTCGAGAAAAATTCGGAAAAAATCCTGCGCTCAGAGGTGCTGCATAAAACAGTGGAGTATATGAGGAGGCACATATGACGATTTTCAGAAAACAGCTTTTTGACTATATAAACAAAAAATATAATATATCTCCCGAACATCTGTGGTCAAGATATCCCGGATATGCCGTGTTCCGCCACAGCGACAACAGAAAATGGTTCGCCCTTGTAATGAACATACCGAAAAGCAGACTTGGGCTGTGTGGTGAAGAAATGACGGACATACTGAATGTAAAAATGAGCGACCCTTTTATTGCGGACTTTCTTATACAGCAGGAGGGTTTTTTCCGCGGCTATCACATCAGAGGAGGAAACTGGATATCCGTTTTGCTTGACGGAACAGTTGAATTTGAAGAAATATGCAGATGGCTCGAAGAAAGCTATGCAGCGACCGCCTCAAAGGAAACAAGGCATAAAATCAGACCTCCGAAGGAATGGCTCATTCCTGCAAATCCCATATATTACGATGTAGAAAGAGCCTTTTCGGAATCAGACGAAATAAACTGGAAGCAAGGCAGAGGCATCAGAACGGGAGATACGGTATTTTTGTATGTTGCAGCTCCCATATCGGCAATTCTGTATAAATGCCTTGTGACAAATACGGATATCCCCGCTCATTTCGATGACGGAAAAATCCATATAGATAATATAATGAAAATAAAGCTTATGAAAAGATACAGTCCCGATAAATTCACATTTGAAATTCTTGGCAGAGAATACGGAATATTCGCAGTCAGAGGTCCAAGGGGTATCCCCGACAGACTGAGCAAAGCGCTGAAATAAACAGCCGCAGCTCCTCCACGCCGCAATTATTACCGAAGCAGGGGCATTTTCGTAAAAAAGGAGCGAGGCTCCTGCCAAACCTCGCTCCTGTTTTTTTGATTGGATTTCAAGCTATTATTTATTCTACGTCCTGAAGAGCGCTGAAGTCCTCTTCACCTGTACGTACCTTTACAACACGTTCCACACTGTATACAAATATCTTGCCATCGCCTATGTGACCTGTGTAGAGAGTTGCCTTGGCAGCTTCAATAATTTTGTCCACAGGTATCTGACTTACTACTATTTCTACCTTTACCTTCGGAAGAAGAGTAGCGTCCATCTCAACACCACGATAGCGTCTACCGGTTCCCTTCTGTATACCGCAGCCCATAACCTGAGTTACTGTCATACCGGTTACACCAAGCTCGTTCATTGCCTTTCTGAGATTCTCATATTTGTCAAGCTTTGCTATGATAACTACCTTATGCATACCCGTAGGTGAAACAGGCATAGACTCTACCTTTACGGCTGCGTCTATCTGAGCCTGTGAAGCCGATGCATAGTCGGATTCTCCGAGATTTGTGTTTTCGTTTACATCCATCATCATGGTATTTGAAATATCCATAATAGAGAAGCCTGCATATGCGGAAGTAAGTCCATGCTCTGTTGAGTCAAGACCTGTAATTTCCTCTTCATCGGTAACGCGAAGTCCTATAACAGCCTTGATAACGAGGAAAGTAATCGTTATTGTAACAGCCGTCCAAAAAGCTGTGGAGAGCATACCTACAAGCTGTATGCCAAGCTGTGAAAATCCGCCGCCGTAGAAAAGACCCTCTCCTGCTATCTGATTTGCGCCGCCGCTTATAGCCCTTGCAAAAGCGGGAGCTGTTTCTGTTGCGAAAAAGCCTACGGAAATAGTACCCCATATACCGCATAAGCAGTGTACGGCAACAGCACCTACGGGGTCGTCAACACGGAGCTTGTTGTCAAGGAACCATACGCCGAATACAACAAGTACACCTGCGACTGCACCTATTACAATTGCGCCAAAGGCATCGCATACGTCACAGGGAGCCGTTATTGCAACAAGACCTGCAAGAGATGCGTTAAGACACATAGATACATCGGGCTTGCCGTATTTTATCCATGTAAATATCATACATACCACCGTAGCCACGGAGGGAGCTATTGTTGTTGTTACGAAAACGGAGCCAAGCTCTTCGACAGAAACAGCTGCTGCACCGTTGAAGCCATACCAGCCAAGCCAGAGTATGAATACGCCAAGACAGCCCAAAGGAAGATTGTGTCCGGGGAAGGCGTTTACCTTTGTTATCTTGCCTGATTTGTCCTTTACGAATTTGCCGATACGGGGACCGAGGATCGCTGCTCCGATGAGAGCGCTTATACCGCCTACCATATGGATACAGTTGGAGCCTGCAAAATCATGGAATCCCATCTGTGCAAGCCAGCCGCCGCCCCATGTCCAGTGAGCTTCTATGGGGTATATAAGCGCCGATATAACTGCCGAATATATGCAGTATGATATGAATTTTGTTCTTTCAGCCATTGCACCGGAAACGATGGTAGCCGTTGTTGCGCAGAACACCAAATTGAACACGAAGTTCGACCAGTCAAAGCTTTCATATGATGTGAAAATATCAAAGCCGGGCTTTCCTATTATGCCCATCATGTCCTCGCCGAGAAGCAGACCGAAGCCTATAAGTATAAACATCACTGTGCCTATACAAAAGTCCATAAGGTTCTTCATAAGTATATTTCCGGCATTTTTTGCCCTTGTAAAGCCTGTTTCAACCATCGCAAAGCCCGCCTGCATCCAGAAAACAAGGGCTGCGCCTATGAGAAACCACACGCCGTAGACTTCACCGTTGATTGCATTTAAAATTTCCTGTGTCATAACAATTCCTCCTTAAAAAAATATGGCGATGGAAAAAACAACATAAGAAGCTTCCTCGCATCGCCTTAAACAGACAAAGGTGTTATGGGTATCCCGGGAATATCCATAACACCTTTGTCATAAAAAAAAGAGAAGCCAAAGCATTCAATGCTTCAACCCCTCATCGGATAAATGCATTATAGACCTATTTTAATTCGATTTCAATAGTTTTTTTATAATTTTTTAATTTTTATAAAAAATTATTATAATTTTGTATCTTTTGATTCATTTTTTATAGAAAATATACAATATGGCAAAACCGAGTATAAATTGCTTGTAAATGCATCCATTTTATTTTATAATATTAGATATTAAGAATGAGAATATATAACGAAACACCGGATAATCTGCAAACTTTCTTAAACCTGTGTTTCTGTAAGTCAAGGAGGAAAAACAATGAATCTGACAAAACTTTCTAAGACTGAGCTTACAGGGCTTTGTGCGGATCTTGAAAAGCAATATGAGGGACTTAAGGCTCACAACCACAAGCTGGATATGTCAAGGGGTAAGCCCTCCGGCGAACAGCTCGATCTTTCAAATGATCTGCTGACGGAACCTTTTTCATATCGTTCGGAAAACGGCACTGATTCGAGAAACTACGGCATTCTTGAAGGACTGCCGGAAACAAGAAAATTTTTCGGTGATATTTTGGGCATAGAGCCTGATAATATAATAATAGGCGGAAACGCAAGTCTGAGCCTTGAATATGACGCTCTCATGCGTATGTGGGTTTTCGGCTCGAAAGGCTCCGCCCCGTGGAGCAAGCTCCCGAAGGTGAAGTTCATCTGTCCCGTACCGGGCTATGACAGGCATTTCACAATGCTTCAGGAGCTTGGTATAGAAATGATAAACGTAGACCTTTATGAAGACGGTCCCGATATGGACAGGGTGGAGGAGCTTGTGAAGTACGATCCTTTGGTAAAGGGTATGTTCTGTGTTCCTCTCTATTCAAATCCCACCGGCTCCTGCTATTCGGAGGAAAAAGTAAGGCGGCTTGCGGCAATGAACACGGCTGCGGAGGATTTCAAAATCTTCTGGGACAACGCTTACGGAATACATCATTTATATGACGAGGGAGAAAAGCTTGCGGATATTTTTGCCCTTTGCAGAGAATACGGCACTGAGGACAGGGTATTCTATTTCTTCTCAACCTCAAAAATAACCTTTGCCGGCGCAGGCGTTTCTCTTGTGGCTGCCTCGGAGGATATGATCAAGGAAATAAAGGGGCATATGTTCTGTCAGACAATAGGCTATGACAAGGTAAACCAGCTCAGAACCCTCAGCTTCTTCAATACCCACGGCGGAATAAGGGAGCACATGAAAAGACACGCCGCTCTTTTAAGACCGAAATTCGAGCTTGTTCTTGACAGGTTTGAAAAGGAATTTGCAGACAGCGGAATACTCAGCTGGAGCAGACCGAAGGGCGGATATTTCATATCCGTTGATACCCTCAAAGGCTGCGCAAAGGAAACAGTCGCCCTTTGCAAAGGAGTGGGGCTTACTCTTACAGGCGCAGGGGCTGCCTTCCCCTACGGAAAAGACCCCAACGATACAAATATAAGAATAGCGCCGAGTTATCCCGATATGAAGGAGCTTGCCGATGCACTGGACGTATTCTGCATATGCTGTCGTCTTGCCGCTGTAAGAAAGCTTCTGGAAGGCTGACCATTTTAAAGGAGATGAAATTATATGGTAAGATTCAATGAAAACTATCTGAACATAAAACAAAGCTATCTTTTTTCGGAGATAGCCAAAAGAGTGAATGATTTCTGCGAGGCAAACCCCGACAAGAAGGTTATACGTCTTGGGATAGGCGATGTTACGCAGCCCTTGGGCGGACTTGTTATAGAGGCCTTACACAGCGCCGTTGATGAGATGAGCAAAGCCGAAACATTCAGGGGATATGGTCCTGAGCAGGGCTATGACTTTCTCAGAGAGGGAATAAGGGATTATTATAAGAGAAACGGCGTTGAGATAGACGCCGATGAGATATTCGTTTCGGACGGCGCAAAAAGCGACACGGGAAATATTACGGATATGTTTTCCGTTGATAATACGGTTCTTGTGCCCGACCCCGTTTATCCCGTATACGTTGACACAAACATAATGAACGGCAGAAATATAATATATATGGACGGAACCGCTGAAAACGGCTTTCTCCCCATGCCCGACAACAACGTCAGGGCGGACATAATTTATCTCTGCTCGCCAAACAACCCTACCGGGGCGGTATATACAAAAGCGCAGCTTAAGGAATGGGTGGGCTATGCAAACAAAAATGACTCCATAATACTCTTCGACTCGGCTTATGAATGCTTTGTTTCGGAACCGGAGCTTCCCAGAAGCATATATTCCATAGAGGGTGCAAAAAATTGCTGTGTTGAATTCTGCTCTTTAAGCAAAACAGCCGGTTTTACAGGAACGCGCTGCGGCTATACAATCGTGCCGAAGGCAATTGTCAAAAAGGCTTCGGACGGCTCTGAAATGAGTCTTAACCATATGTGGAACAGACGTCAGACGACAAAGTTCAACGGTGTTCCTTATATAGTCCAGAGAGGAGCTGCCGCCGTATTCACCGAAGCAGGTATGGCTGAGGCAAAAGCTATGATAGACAACTACCGTAGAAATGCGGAGCTTATTTCACGCACTATGGACGAAATGGGCGTAAGGTATACGGGCGGAGTAAACTCCCCTTATATATGGTTTGAATGTCCCTTCGGTATGTACAGCTGGGATTTCTTTGATAAAATGCTGAATGAGATTCAGGTCGTGGGAACACCGGGTGCCGGATTCGGCAAAAACGGCGACAACTACTTCCGTCTTACCTCATTCAATAACTATGAAAATACAAAAGAAGCTATGGAGCGTTTCAGATCTCTTTTCAGTTGATAAATCGTTCCGCAGGGACACAGCCCCGAACCGCCGTAAGGCGGTTCGGGGCTGTGTCCCGCGGGTCGGGGGCGAGAGAAAACTCGTGGGATAAAAAGGACGGACCTGTCCGTCCTTTTTATCCCACGAGTTTTCCCTCGCCCCCGAGCAGCCTCATTTTACCGGAATATGCTTTATACTTCCGCTGAGAGAGCTTTTTTATTTTCGCACTATTGACGAAATGGGCATAAGATATACAGGCGGAATAAATTCACCTTATATATGGTTTGAATGTCCCTTTGGTATGTACAGCCGGGATTTCTTTGATAAAATGCTGAATGAGATTCAGGTCGTAGGAACACCGGGTGCCGGATTCGGCAAAAATGGTGACAACTATTTCCGCCTTACCTCATTCAACAACTATGAAAATACAAAAGAAGCTATGGAGCGTTTCAGATCTCTTTTCAGATGATAAATCGTTCCGCAGGGACACAGCCCCGAACCGCCGTAAGGCGGTTCGGGGCTGTGTCCCGCGGGTCGGGGGCGAGAGAAAACTCGTGGGATAAAAAGGACGGACCTGTCCGTCCTTTTTATCCCACGAGTTTTCCCTCGCCCCCGAGCAGCCTCATTTTACCAAAATATGCTTTATACTTCCGCTGAGGGAGCTTTTTTCTTTATGTGCTTGCCCACAATTTCCGATACATCTGAAACTGTCATAAATGCGCTGGCGTCATCGTTTCTTATAAGGCGCTTCAGTTCATGAAGCTCCACTCTTGTTACTACGCAGTAAAGCACGACCTTCTTGCCGCTTATAAGTCCCTCGCCCTCAAGCATGGTAACGGTTCTGCCGAGGTTTTCGTAAATTGTATTGGCTATCCGCTTGCCCTCATTTGTTATTATCATAACGGCCTTTGCCTGTTCAAGTCCTTCCTCTATAAGATCTATCACCTTAGAGGTTATAAAGTATGTAATAAGGCTGTACATGGCTCTGTCGGGGGTGAATATAATGCCTGCGGCGCTGTATATTATAACATTGCATATAAGCACAAACTGCCCTACGGAAACAGATGTTTTTCTGCTTATGAGAAGTGCGAGGGTTTCGGTTCCGTCAAGGCAGCCTCCCGCGCGAAGCACTCCTCCGACACCTATACCGAGGAATATTCCTCCGAATACGGTGGCCAGCAGAGGATCGTCCGTTACGCTCTTTTCGATTCCTCCAAACACCTCAAGAAAAACGGAAAAAATAATCATTGCCGTTGCAGCCTTGGCTATAAATCTTTTGCCAAGCTGAAGATAGCCTACAAACAGAAACGGCAGATTAAACAGAAAAACAAGTATGCCCAGAGGCAGTTTTGAAAGCTGATGCACTATTATCGCAACGCCGGTTATTCCGCCGTCAAGAATATAAACGGGCACAAGAAAGAATTCAAGGGCGAAAGCTGCTATGACTGCTCCACCCACAAGCATTAAAAGCTGAAGTGTAAAATAAACCTTTGAGTTTTTTTTGATTTCCGGCATACAAGACTCCCCTTTCGTTTTTTAATTATATCACATTATATTTATTTTGTATAATGAAATTTTCTTATTTTTCGTTGTAAAACATTCGTAAGTGTGCTAAAATTTATTATGTATCAATGTTCTGAAAAATAAGTATAACTGTGAAACGGAGGAACTAAAATTGGAAAAGGATATTCTTGAAATTCTGGAAAAGGACAGCCGTTTAAGCGTTGAGAAAATAAGCGTTATGCTGGGTGTCAGCGAAGAGGAGGTCGCGCGCTGCATAAAAAAAATGGAGGATGACGGAATAATCTGCGGATATACCATTCTTGCGGACTGGGACAAGGCAGAAAAGGAATATGTCGCCGCCATGATTGAGGTAAAGGTTACGCCCCAGAGGGATTCGGGCTATGAGGAAATTGCAAGAAGAATATACAGGTTTGACGAGGTGAAGTCGGTTTATCTTATGTCCGGAGCATATGACTTTATGGTTCTTATGGACGGAAAAAACATAAAGGAAATATCTCACTTTATTTCGTCAAAGCTCTCGACCCTTGACTATGTTACGGGTACGGCAACGCATTTCGTACTTAAGAAATATAAGGATTACGGCATAGTTATGGAAAAGGAGCAGTCGGAAGATGAGAGGATGAAGGTTTCGCCATGACATTTATTGCTGAACATATAAAGAATATGCCCCGCTCGGGCATACGCAAATTTTTTGACATCGTAAACGAAATAGACGGGGCTATCTCACTGGGCGTGGGAGAGCCTGACTTTGAAACACCGTGGCCCGTCAGGGAAAGAGGTATCTATACCCTCGAAAAAAAGAGGACTGTATATACGTCAAACGCAGGTCTTTTGGAGCTTCGGCGTGAAATAAGCCGTTATCTTGAAAACAGTCTTGATGTGAAATATGACCCAAACGGCGAGGTCTTGGTAACTGTGGGTGCAAGCGAGGGAATAGATGTTGCGCTGAGAGCAGTCATAAACCCCGGCGATGAGGTTATGGTCGTTGAGCCGTCCTTTGTTTCATATAAGCCCTGTGTCGTTATGGCAGGAGGCGTTCCCGTTGTTATAGAAACAAAGCAGGAAAACAATTTCCGCCTTACTCCCGATGAACTTGTGGAAAAAATAACGCCAAGGACAAAAGCCCTCATTCTGCCCTATCCCAACAATCCCACAGGCGCAATTATGGAGAAAAGCGACCTTGCGGCTATTGAAAAGGTTCTTAAATACAGGGATATAGTTGTTATAAGCGATGAGATTTATTCGGAGCTTACCTATTCCGACTCACCCCATGTATCGATAGCTTCCTTTGAAAGCATGAGGAACAAGACAATCGTGCTGAACGGCTTTTCAAAGTCCTATGCTATGACGGGCTGGCGTCTGGGCTATGCGGCAGGTCCTCGTGATATAATAGACGCAATGACCAAGATACACCAATATATAATTATGTGCGCCCCCACAGTCAGTCAGTACGCAGGCATAGAAGCCCTTAAAAGCTGTGGCGAAGCCGTTGTAAAAATGCGCAAGGAATATAATATGCGCAGGCGTGTAATGAGAAAAGGCTTTCTTGATATGGGGCTTGACTGCTTTGAGGCAATGGGCGCTTTCTATCTGTTTCCCGATATAAGCTCTACGGGACTTAAAAGCGAGGAATTCGCCGAAAGACTGCTTATGGAGGAAAAGGTAGCCGTTGTACCGGGAACCGCTTTCGGGGAATGCGGCGAGGGCTTTATACGCTGCTCCTACGCATATTCCATAGACGAGATAAACGCTGCCCTTGAAAGAATAGGCAGATTTGTGAAACGTATGAAAGGAGTGTGAGCTTATGGCATATGAAGAGCTTAAAAAAATAATCGAAGAAAGCAATAATATAGTATTTCTTGGCGGCGCAGGCGTTTCTACGGAAAGCGGCATACCCGATTTCAGAAGTGAAACGGGGCTTTATTCCGCAAAGCAGAAATACGGCTATCCGCCGGAAACACTCCTCTCCCACACACTCTTTATGAGGAAGCCGGAGCTGTTTTTTAAATATTACAAGGAAAACCTTATATGTACAGACGCCAAGCCGAACAACGCCCACCTTGCCCTCGCAAAGCTTGAGGAGATAGGCAAACTCAAGGCAGTTGTCACTCAGAATATAGACAATCTCCATCAGATGGCAGGCAGCAAAAAGGTTTATGAGCTTCATGGCTCCGTTTACAGAAATCACTGTATGAGCTGCGGAAAATATTATTCGCTGAAGGATATGCTCGCAATAGACGGCAATATCCCGAAATGCAGCTGCGGCGGAATAATAAAGCCCGATGTTGTGCTTTATGAAGAAGGGCTTGACGACTATGTATGGTCGGGAGCTATAAACGCCATTTCAAGAGCCGATGTGCTTATAGTCGGCGGAACCTCCCTCGTTGTATATCCTGCGGCAGGGCTTATAAATTATTACAGGGGCAAAAAGCTTGTACTCATAAACAAAAGCAAAACCGCCTACGACTCCATGGCAAGCCTTGTAATAAACGACTCCATAGGCAAGGTATTCAAAGAAACCGTGCTTGACGTATACTGATTATTATGTACGCACACATACGGAAGCTTCTCATGTATTCAGAACAACACGAAAGACTATATATATGATAAAAAAAATACTGATATACAAACAGTTATGACAGTCTAATAAAATTTATCAGCAGCGGAGCAAGGGAAACCCCGAAAATTCATACAGTCGTTTCCCTTGCTCCTATAGTTTATAAGCAAAAAATAAATATTCGGATATTATGCTTTAATAAAAGGCGGTAAATATGTATTTTTTGAAAGTTACTCTTGAAATGTCTGTTTATTTTATGTAAAATAGTAATGATAAACGGTATTCGCAGCCGGACGTTTTTTCCGGAGGCTGCGTAGGACTGTGGTAAAATAATTGCAAGAGGGATTGATTTATGAAAACCATTGATATAATTGTGCCTTGCTATAATGAGTCAGAGGTTATCGATATGTTTTACGGCGAATGCAGAAGGGTTACCGACAGCATTACGGATTACAGCTTTCATTATATTTTTGTTGATGACGGTTCCGCGGACGACACGCTTATAAAGCTGAAAAAAATATGTGAAAATCCCGGCGCCGATTATATTTCCTTTTCAAGAAATTTCGGAAAGGAGTCGGCAATGTATTCGGGGCTTAAAAATTCCACGGGGGATATGGTCGTTATAATGGACGCCGATCTGCAGCACCCGCCCGCACTTTTTCCGGAGATGATAAAGGGAATAGAAGAGGGCTATGACTGTTCGGCTACTCACAGGGCAAGCCGTGACGGAGATCCGCCGCTTAGGGTATGGTTTACGGACAAGTTCTACAAGCTCGTGAACAAGATATCCGATGTGGAAATGCCCAACGGAGCCGGCGATTTCAGAATGATGAACCGCAAGATGGTGAATGCCGTTCTGTCTATGAGCGAAGTGCAGAGATTTTCAAAGGGCATATTCAGCTGGGTAGGCTTCAAAACAAAGTGGATTCCCTTTCAGGACGTGGAAAGAGCGGCGGGACAGACCAAATGGAGCTTCTGGAAGCTTTTCGTATATGCTCTTAACGGCATAACGGCTTTCTCAACGGCGCCCCTGAGGTTTGCTTCTGTTGTGGGAAGTATAATTTCCTTTTCATCCTTTTTATATTTGTTTTACATTATACTGAAAACGCTTATATGGGGCAAGGAATTTCCCGGCTATGCTTCTACCATAACTCTTATACTTTTCATAGGCGGAGTGATTATATTAAGCTGTGGTATTCTGGGAGAATATATAGCGAAAATATATATGGAAGTAAAAAACAGACCTATATATATAATAGGTGAAACAAGTATAAAAAATTCAAAGGATGATAGCAAATGAAAGAAGAAAACACATGGACATCAAAGCTTTACGCCCTTGCCGTAAAATTTGTTAAAAGTGAATTTTTCCGATATCTGCTGTTCGGCGTTCTGACGACAGTGGTAGGTGTAGGCAGCTATTTTGCCTTTTCGGAGGCGCTGTCGGTAAACGGAGAAATTTCCACGCTGGGCGTACTTATAGCCAACCAGTTTTCCTGGGTATTGGCAGTGCTTTTTGCCTATATCACAAACAAGCTTTTCGTGTTCAGGGCAAGGTCCTTTAAAAGAAGCGTTCTGTTCAGAGAAATGGCAGGCTTTTTTGCGGCAAGGGTATTTTCCCTTGTGGTGGAAGATGCGTGGCTGTGGGCAGCAGTGGGCTTTGGCATGAACGACAAGCTTGCAAAGGTTTTGGGACAGGTTATCGTGGTTATTATAAATTACGTATTCAGCAAATTATTTATATTCAAAAAGGAGAAACAAAATGAAAAATAAGAAATCACTTTCCGCCAGACTATATGAATGGAGATTCATAATTATATCATTTCTGCTTGCGGCGTTGCTGATGAATATAGTTTACATCATAAAGGGCATATTTCCCTATGGCGAGAATACCATCGTAAAGGTAGACCTCTATCATCAGTACGGTCCTTTCCATGAGGAATTCCGTGAAAGAGTGCTTAACGGACGCAGCCTGTTCTATTCATGGGAAACGGGCATAGGCAAAAACTTTATTGCGCAGATGGCTTATTATACGGCAAGCCCTATAAGCCTGCTTATGTTTTTGTTCCCACAGACGGCAATGCAGGACGCAATGGCTCTTTTTATACTTATAAAGATAGCCTTTTCGGGGGCTTTCTGCTGCATTTATCTGCAAAAAACATATAAGAAGGACGATATGTCCCTTATTTTCTTCTCCCTTATGTATGCCTTTATGTCATTTCAGACAGGCTTTTATTGGAACGTAATGTGGCTTGATGCCGTTGCTCTGTTCCCTATTGTGGCATTGGGAGTGGAAAGTATTGTAAACGAGGGTAAGTTCAGGCTCTATGCAATATCCCTTGCTCTCGTGATTTTTATAAACTTCTATATAGCCTTTCTTGTATGCGTATTCTCTGCTCTGTATTTCATAGTCAAGCTTTTCTCCGCATACACTATGAAGAGGAATTTTGACAAGATTGTAAAGAAATGTGTGCTTTTTGGTATATTCTCACTTCTGGCAGGCGGTATGGCAATGATACTTATGCTGCCTACGGCGATAGCTCTTTCGGAAACGGCAACCAGTGAGGCAAACTTCCCCGGCTTCAGAATATATATAAGTGTGCTGCACATTCTCACAAACCATTTTATAGGCGCAAGACCTGTTGTACTTGGCAGAAATGAGGACCTTCCCAACATTTACACGGGACTTCTGACCGTTATGCTTCTTCCTTATTATTATCTGGACAAGAGCATAAAAAGAAGGGATAAAATTCTTCATTCGGCACTTATCATATTTATGCTTATGTGCTGTTCGTTCAACACCTTCGACTTTGTTATACACGGGTTCCACTTCCCCTCAAACCTGCCTCACCGCTTTACGTTCATATACAGCTTCATTCTTCTCACTATGGCTTATAAGGCTTTCATAAGGCTCAGAGAGGAAAGAAAGCTCCGTATAAGCAGTATGGTCATAGCCTGTGTTGTATATGCGGTCTGGATATGCATATCGGAATACGGCATTGTGTCACTGAACGATAAGCTTGAAAAAACTCTTGACAACTATGACATTCTTATAAATATTCTGGCAATGGCAGGCTATTGCTTTATTCTCAGCTTCTATAAAAACAGGAAGAAGAGCAAGTCCCTTACGCCTGTATATTCGGTTCTGCTGGTATGCGTTTTTGCTGAAATGCTTTTCGGCGCCGCAACGGGACTTGACAGGACTAACATAAGAAATAACTATGCAAAATATTATCAGGCGGCAGATCAGGCAGTGGACTATATGAATGAAAACAATGATAAGTTTTACAGAGCCGAATTCAGACGCTTTACGGCAATAAACGAAGGCTCTATGTATCACTATCCGGGATTTTCCCATTTCTCATCTATGGCTCCCGGCTCTACAACCGAGCTTATGAAGTTTCTCGGTGTTGCCGCAACAATAAACTCACAGAGAAATTATGACCCCACGCCCCTTATAGAGTCTATATTCGACCTGAAATATATGATGAATAAGGACGCTAAGTCAAGCAAGGAAAGATATAAATATATAGACACCTATACGGGAACCTTAAACGATGGCTCAACGGCAAGCGTAATGCTCTATGAAAATGACAAGGCTCTTCCCCTTGGATTTATGACAGAGCCGGAAATCAAGGACTGGCAGACCGAAAAGTCATACCCCTTCGCAGTGCAGAACGATTTTGTTCACAAGGCGGCAGGTATAGATGAGGATATGTTTACCGATATAGACCTCAGCAGTCTTAGCTTTGAAAACATAAGGATAACAAAGGCACAGGGCGATGACGGCGAGGACTATGATGTTCCCGAGGACGACCCCTATGAGCTTGGCGACACCAAATATGTGGACCTGAGATATGAGCTTACAAATCCCAACGACATGAATGCGATACCAAAGGTAAACGCAAGTGTTAATTTTGACAGGGACGCATATATTTTCTTCTACATTGACGCAGGAAATACCAAGCGTGTCAAATATAATATAAACGGAAGCGGCGAACAAGACAGAGAGCTTTCCACAGGACGAAGCCTGTTTGACGTAGGACAGGTAAAGGCAGGGGATACCCTCAACATTTACTTTGAGCTTACAAACAAGGGCGAGTTTGAAAAGACATACAGAAGCCCCGGCGACATTATAATCCATGTTGCTCAATATCACGAGGACGTATTCCTCAAGACCTTTGACAAGCTCAACTCAGATACCCTTGACGTGCCTATGCCCGAAAATGATGCTGTAATAAACGGCAGCATAAACGTAAAGGAAAGCGGTGTTCTTTTCACTTCTATCCCCTACGACAAGGGCTGGAAGCTTACCGTTGACGGCGAAAAGTACGACTATATACCTATCGGAAACGATGGTCTTATAGGCGTAGAGCTGCCTGCCGGCGAGCATTCCCTGACATTCAGATATACGCCGAGAGGCTTCTATCCCGGTCTTGTAATAAGCATAGCAAGCATCATAATTTTTGTAATATTGTGTATCAATAGAAAAAAGCTTGAAAAGCTGTTTGAATAAGCAAATCCCCCGATCGGAAATGATCGGGGGATTTTTTTAACTGAAGCTTGGGTGTTTTGTTTCTGTGTCCTTGATATCGCTTTTGGGAGAGGGGGAGGAAAGATTGAAATATATTCTTGAGTCCTTTGTTACGCCGAAGTCCTTGTCCGAGCCGGAATCCTGAACCTTGTTGAAGGCTTCTCTGAACATTGCGTTGTGGGCTTCCTCTCTGTTGAGGAGAAAATCTATTGTTTCCCTTACCTTTTTATCCCCTATCTGCCTGTAAAGATATTCATAAACCACCTTTGCACGCTGTTCTGAGGCGATGTTTGAAAGAAGATCGGCGCACAGGTCGCCTGTTACCGTTACATAGTCGGCTGTCCACGAATAGCCCGATGCATTTATAAGCCCCGGATTAAGCCCAAGCAAAACGTGTGTCTGTATCTCTCCCACATCTGTTTTGCTGTAATCTACGCTGTGACCGTTCAGCAGATTTATAGTCGCCGCAACCATTTCCATATGGCTCAGCTCCTCCGCCGCAATATCCATAAAAAGATCCTTTATTTCCTTATCCTTTATTCTGAAGCTCTGTGACATATACTGCATTGCCGCCTTAAGCTCTCCGTTTCCTCCTCCAAGCTGCTCCTGAAGAAGAGCGGCGTATTGGGGGTTGGGTCTTTCGATGGCTACGGGTTGGAGAAGTTCTTTCCTGTGTTTAAACATATTCATCAGCTCCTTATCTGTTTTTATTTAGTTTTGCCCCTTTCCTGTAAATTATTCATAAAAAACCGGCGCACTGTGACGCCGGTGTAAAAAATTATTTTCAGTTTCTTCTGTTGCCCATTTCACGCTCTCTTTGTTCGGCGCTGTTTGTAAAGCCCGTAGGTGACAAATTCTGTAAGCTGCTGTTCCGGGAGCGCTGTTGTACGTTGGAAAGGTTCAGTGTGCGCACATTGGGTGTGGGGAAGGTGTTTCTTCCGTAAAAATCCATATTTGGCACATTTGTTTCACGACTTGCGAGAACAGCCTTTTCGCTGTCGGAAAGTGTCTGTCTGTTCATGGCTTTCGCATATGCAAACGCCGCCTTGTTCCTCTCCTCAGCGCCGAGATTTCTGTTGTTCGCCTTTACATAATCCTCCGCTGACTTCTTATAATCATTTATATCCTTCAGATTCTGAGCCTTTTCTTCCCGTGAGGCTGTTAATTTCTTCCAGCCTGAAAGAGGCTCTGCCTCCGGCTTCAGGTCGGGGACAGGCTCGTGGAAGGAAACGGGTCTGAACATACCCGACCGGGGATCCTTCATAAGCACAAATTTCGCATCATCGCCTTTATTCAGCTTGTCGTGTCTGAATTCATCATTGAGAAGCTGTGTAAACTCCGCCTCCTTTTGTCTTATCTGCTGAGGTGTGACATTATTCCTGTCCAAACCGAAATATTCATAAAAGCTCTTGTCGTTTATATATATGTTGTCCATTGCCGATTTAAGCTTTTCGCCGTCACTGAGAGAGCCGCCCGCAAGCCTTTCAAATATGTAGCCGCCCTCCTCAAGATCCTTCGAGGAAATAATGTTGGGAGGCAGTGCGCCCTTCTTCCTCAGTGTTTCAACCTCATCTGAGGTAAGCTGTGTGTTGTTGAGAGCCTTGGCATATGTTTCCGAAAATGTCCTGCCTTCGACGGATTTCAGATGCTCCTCAACCTCTGTTTTCCTTCTGTTATACTCTCTGAGATTGCTGTTATAGCTTCTTCTCTCGTTTGCGCTCAGTTTTCCGAGCTCTTCATCGGAAAGAGGCCTGAAGCTGTTGTGAAGTTCTATGTCCTCCGGTTCCAGATTCATGCCGAAGTCTACGGAAACGGGAATAAAGCGTCCGTCTGGGGTCTTTGTTAATATTGCGGTATTTCCCTTACTTTCATTTGAAACCTGAGCTATGTTTTTAAGCATTGCGTTGATTTCCGTAAACTTTCTAAGACCCTCCTCGCCCCTCAGCTCTTCGGGATTTATGTCTATATATTCACGGAGACTTTTATCATTAAGATATATTCTGTCAAGGACTGCCTCTATTTTGTCCACAGGCATATCTTTATTTATGCCAATGCCTGAAAGTTTAGAAATAAAACTTGTGCCCGTATCCTTTTTTATGATGTCCTTCCAGTCACCCGGATCTATATATCCCCTATAATCCACACCAAAGGCACTGCTGTTTACTCTGTTGTGTATATATTCGTTATACTCAGCCGGATCCTGCGGTACGTTTTCCCCATTTATTGCCGTTCTGCGCATAACATCTGCAACTCCCCCTACGTCCAAGGAGTTGATATATTCCGAAAAGGCCTTCTGATTTCCGTTTTTATAATCCTCCATCATTCGGGTCTGCATATCCGTATTTCCCGCACGGGCCATATTTACGCTCATATCTGCAATCGCACGCATATATTTTGCGGACTGATCATAAGGATAATCCACAAGGGGAGCGCCGAAAAACGCAGTGGGATCTCCCGAGCTTTTGAAAAATGATTCGTGAAGTGCCACATCAGCAGTATATTTATCATCTGCAAGGGCATTAAGCTGTGCTTCGGAAAGCATACGGAACACAGAAGTCGTAAACGCCGTACCTCTTACAGCGCTTACCGCCGGTTGGTCTATGCTTGAGAATAACGTACCTGCTTCATATACTCTGTTCATAAAGGCAAGGCGCGGAAGATTTTCCTTTACGTTTGCATCTATATATTCAGACTTTATGCCGCCCAGTGCCGAAGCCATATTTTCCATAAGAGGAACCACGGTATTATTGTAGTATTCTACGTTTATCGGGTCAGCCGACCCCAGTGCCTTTCCGTCAGGACCCTTCCTGCACTCCATAATTTCAAAGAATTCCTTGCCTGCCTGTCTTTTTGCCTCGTCAAAGGCGGGGTCATCTCCGAAAACGTCCTCCCAGTTATAGCCCTTACTTATCATGTACAGTGACGGAGCAATGGACCGATCAAAGCCTGATAAAACGCTAAACTGACTTATATGACTCTGATAGTGAAGACTGTCGGCTACATCTGTATTCGCATCCGCCATAAAAGCATTCAGATTATGCTTTTTCAGCGCCCTGGCATATTCCTTTGCATCCTTTGCCGCGTCCTTCATGGTCTGACGGTAAGACTGAACGTAACCCACCGACTGCCTTATATTGTCGCTCATTGCGGGGTCGTTAAGGTATTCTGTTGAGAGAACCGCTTTCGGGTCGCTGAATACGGAATTTCTTTCCATGACAGAAACAAAGTGGTTATTTCCCTCATGGGGTATAAGAGCGTCCTTTACTGTCTGCGCATAGCTGTCCAGATTTTCGGCTGTTATAACATTTCCCATAGTATCGGCGAGATTCCTGCCGTCTATGTATATATTCTGAACCGCACTGCGTATGCTTTCGGGGTCGTTGATATTTATCTGTTTGCCCGTTATTGCGCTGAGATATTCCGCAGCACTGAGCCCCTCGGCAGCAGGAGCCTGTATAATGCCCTTCCTTGCAAAATTTTCGGGGGTAGGGTTGGTTACAACGTCATTTATAAAGTCATGGAATGTTTCCGCTTGTTCAGTCTTCTGCGCCTGTGCAAGCATAGCCTCACCCAAAGCCGTATAGCTTCTCTTTGATACGGAGCTTTCGGGAATAAAGGGTCTGAGCGTATGTGTTTCGGTGTCCCTTACCTCAAGAACAGAACCCGTGTCGGTGTAAAGGCTTTCCCTTACTGCCTCCGTGGCTTCTTCGATTCCCATGCCCGACAGATTTTTTCCGTTTACATATATATTTGAGAAAAGTCTGTTTATATTATTCCTGTCCTCCGTAAGCAGATCGTTGGTGGAAACCAAATCAAAAAAGGCATTCCCCGCCTCCCTTTCTCCGTTTGGCGCAAACAGAAGCACAGCCTCTTCCCTTTCCATATCGCTTAAGGGTCTGTCGTTTATGTATATCTGAGAAAGCAGATTTTCGTCAACATTAAATGCCGCAGCAGCCTCCAAGCCGTTCATACCCGAAAGAGGAGTGCCGTTTATGCTTACAGACGACAGAGTTTCCTCGGAAAGAGCGCCTATCATTCCGTCTATATTTCTTCTTAAAAGCTCTTTTTTCTGACCCTCCTTGTCAAGCCCCATAAGGTTTACGGACTCATAGAGGTCTGAGTAGGATTTCAATATGTCGTCCATATATTCCCTGCGCTCTTCCTCTGTTTCGTTTTCGTCAAACTGAATATTAAGCAGGGCTACCGCTCTTTCGGCGCTCAGATCCTTCAAGGGTTGGTTGTCAACAGTTATCTGGGAAAGAATGTCCCCATTGATATCCAGATAGCTCATAGCCTCATCAAGGGTCACATTTTCAATTTCTTTTCCGTTTATCTTAATATGGGAGAGATGGTCCCATGGAGTAGCATACAATAATCCTTCTGCGGCGTTGTAGAGCGTTTCGTTCCTGTCAAACAGCTCAACGTTTACATCTTCCCCTGTAACATATGAAAACAAAGCGGAGGAATCAAATCTTCTGAAATCATTTTCATTATCGTTCTCGGCAAAGGGGCTGTATTCCACAAAATTCTGTATGTTTCTGCCGCCTATGTTCATATCGGCAAAGATCCTCTTTAAACGGGGATCTATTCCGGAGACCGCCTGTGGATCATCAACTCTCATTTTCAGACTGTCCTCGCCGGGATACATGGTTTCGGGCGATACTCCTAAAATTATGGGCAGAGTAAGATAGCTTCTTGGATCAACTTTTCCTTTTTCAGCATAGCTTACATTAACATTCTCGGCATTAGCGTTTTCGCCATACCTTTCCTCCCCGAACAGCCATACCAGTGAGTCGTATATTCCTGCGCTCCTGTCAACGGTGGTATTACAGTTTTCGGTAAATTCCGCATTTCCGCCGAACATAGGAGCATTGAAGGCGTTTCCTATTCCCCCAAGACCCATAAGCTGTCTGTTGAGCCTTGCTGTACGGGTGCCCATATCGAGATTATCGGCGGTTATGTTTCCTATATCGGGAAATGTTATGTCAAGGCCGTTGAAATTGCCGAAAAGCTGCTGTACGAAAGCGTCCCTTGTTTCATCGCCGAGAAGAGCCTGCTGAACATTCTGCATAAGATCAGCTTTTCTGTCCGCAAGATCGTTTTCCGCCTTTTTTGTGACATCATCGGCTGACATACCGTTTGAAGTACAATAAAGTCTTGCCAGTCCCACAAGATTTTCCATACTTGTGTCCGGCGGAAGATGAAATGCCTCCAGAACGGAGGAAAGCTCAGTGTTCTGCATACCCGCAGTCAGCATGGCATAGTCCGCCGCTATGGACTCCTGCCAGTTTGTTTCAAAGGCTGCCGCCGTGTTATGCACATTAAGATAGTCCTGTCGTCTGAGATCAGGATCGGTATTGTTGCTTACTATTCGTATGTTTTTAGGCATTGATTGTTCCTCCTTTTTTTGACTTATCATATTTATATGCTTATTTTATTATATTGGATTTGCGGCGAATATTTCAACGAAATGTCGCAAACAGTATTTTTAACGGCGTACACAGCCACGGCAAATTTAACCGGAAGGACAATTTCTCCCCCTTGTCCGTTTTTGCACAAAATTAAGGTTGATTTATTGCAGAAAAAAATATATAATGAAAGGAAAGCAAAAAAAGGAGTGAAGATTCGGTGAATAAGGAAAAATTTTATATCACAACGCCTATTTATTATCCCAGTGACAAGCTTCATATAGGTCATTCATACTGTACGGTGGCGACAGACGCAATGGCACGATATAAGAGAGCGAGAGGCTATGACGTTATGTTCCTTACGGGAACGGACGAGCATGGACAGAAGATAGAGCGCATTGCCAACGAACACGGCGTTACGCCCAAGGAATATGTCGATGAGATCGTCAAAAGCGTAAAAGAGCTTTGGAAGCTTATGAACATAAGCTATGACAGATATATAAGAACGACAGACGACTACCATGTAAAGGCCGTGCAGAAAATATTCCGTGCGCTTTATGACAAGGGCGAAATTTATAAGGACGAATATGAGGGGCTTTACTGTACTCCCTGTGAATCTTTTTTCACCGAAAAGGATCTTGTGGACGGAAAATGTCCCGACTGCGGACGTCCTGTGGAAAAGGTCAAGGAGGAAAGCTATTTTTTCAGACTTTCCAAATATACCGACAGAATTATAAAGCTTCTTGAGGATCACCCCGAATTTCTCGAACCGGCTTCGAGAAGAAATGAAATGATAAACAACTTCTTAAAACCGGGGCTTAAAGATCTCTGTGTTTCAAGAACATCATTCAAGTGGGGCATTCCCGTAGATTTTGACGAGGGACATATAGTATACGTATGGGTCGATGCCCTTTCAAACTATATCACGGCAATGGGATATGGCTCTGACGATGAAAGTGATTTCAATAAATACTGGCCCGCAGACGTGCACGTTGTGGGAAAGGAAATTGTGCGCTTTCATACGATAATATGGCCTGCCATACTTATGGCTCTTGATCTTCCTCTTCCAAAGAAGATATTCGGTCATGGCTGGCTCATTATAGACGGCGGAAAAATGAGCAAATCAAAGGGCAATGTAGTAGACCCCGTATATCTCTGTGAAAAATACGGAGTTGACGCCGTAAGATATTTTCTTTTAAGGGAAATAGCCTTCGGTCAGGACGGAAACTTTACAAACGAGGCTCTTATTTCAAGAATAAATTCAGATTTGGCTAATGATTTCGGAAACCTGCTTTCAAGAACGGTAGGTATGATAGACAGATATTTCGGCGGAACTCTGCCTGCCGAGCAGAAAGAAAACGCCCTTGACAAAGAAATAAAGGCTCTGTGCGCACAAACCGTTAAGAATGTTGAAAAATATTATGACGATATGCTTTTCTCCGATGCACTTTCGGAAATATGGACATTTATAAGACGGCTCAACAAATATATAGACGAAACAGCGCCATGGGTTATGGCGAAGGACGAAAGCAGGAAAGCTGAGCTTGCCGGAGTGCTTTATGTGCTTGCCGAGGGACTGAGGATAGTTTCCATACTTATAGAGCCATGTATGCCCAATACGCCAAAGCTCTGCCGCACACAGCTGGGAATTGCCGGAGAAGAAGCATGGGATTCGGCGCACACCTTCGGACTTCTCCCACGGGAGGTAAGCGTGACCAAAGGAGAGGCGATATTCCCAAGAATAGACGTCAAAAAGGAGCTTGCCGCCATAGAGAAAGAAGCCGAGAAAAAGGCAAAGGAAGCCAAGAAGACTGAGAAAAAGACCGAAAAGAAAGCCGAAAAGGAAAATAAGGAAATAAATATTGACGACTTCGGCAAGGTTGTAATGAAAGTGGGAAAAATACTTGAATGCAGAAGAGTCGAAAATTCAGACAAGCTTCTTGTATCTCAGGTAAAGATAGGCAGCGAGGTCAGACAGATAGTTTCGGGAATAGCAAAGTGGTATTCTCCGGAGGATATAACAGGGAAAAAGGTTGTAGTTATTACAAATTTAAAGGCTGTAAAATTAAGGGGCGTTCTTTCACAGGGTATGCTTCTTGCAGCATCTTCGGGGGACGAGCTTAAGCTTGTCAGCGTTGACGGAGATATAGAGGACGGAGCTGTTATTTCGTAATGCTGTTTGAATCTCATGCGCACTACGATGACGAAAGATTTGATGAAGACAGGGAAGAATTGATTTCTTCTCTGTTTTCTCACGGGAATGTAGGCTATATTATAAACGCAGGCTGTGACGTCAGATCTTCTGCCTTTGGGCTTGAGCTTAGTCGGAAATGGCAGAATTTTTATGCTGCGGCAGGCATACATCCCCACGAAGCCGATACCATGAATGATGAAAGTCTAAGGGAAATTCTGAGACTTGCGGAGGACAGGAAAACCGTTGCCATAGGAGAAATAGGACTTGACTATTATTATGATTTCTGCGACAGAAATGTACAGAAGGAATGCTTCAGACGCCAGCTTGAAGCGGCAGAAAAAACAGGACTGCCTGTAATTGTGCATTCAAGAGAAGCGGCGAAGGATACATTTGACATAATAAAGGAAAGCGGAGTAAGGTGGGGCGTTATACACAGTTACAGCGGACATACGCAAATGGCGCTTGACTATATAGATATGGGATTTTATCTTGGCTTCGGAGGCATAATAACCTTTAAAAACGCCAAAAAACCTTGCGAAGTGGTCAGGAATGTGCCCTTGGAGCGTATTTTAATCGAAACAGATTCGCCATATTTATCTCCGGTCCCCTTGAGGGGCGAGCGAAATGATTCACAAAAATTGAAATATATAGTGGCAAAAATTAGTGAAATTAAACAAATTGAACCTCAGAAAGTGGAAGAAATAACTCTGAAAAACGGACTTACATTATTCGACAAAATAATCCCTATTGCATAATTGTTACAAATGTGTTAAAATAAATACTGCAAATCATTAAAGGACCTGTGAAATAATATTACAAAATGCAGGGTCTTACCAAGGACAAAGGAATCGGGGCAAATCCTGATTCAAATAAAAAATACTTTGTCCGGAAGGAGGAAATTTTAATGATTAACATGGCAGTACATCGTTTTGGCAGATTGTTAAACGTAATTGTCTTTGTTTTCATAATTATTGCAACGCTGTTTATGTTTACTTCAATAGTAAAGGCGGCTGATGACAGAGAGGTTGTAAGCGGAAAATATGCAGTAGTTGTGCAGGACAATTACGGATCTGAGGTTTGTGTAACAGACACTGAAACTGTCGGTGACCTTTTCAAAGAGAAGGGAATAACTCTCGGCAAAAAGGACATACTGAACTGTGAACTCAGCGACAGTCTTTCGGGCGGCATGGTTATAAACATAAAGCGTGCCGAAAACGTAACCTTTCTTATTGACGGGAATGAAAGATATACCATATATATGAATGTATATACTGTTGGCGAAGCTCTTTCACTTCTCAGGGAAGAAACCGAAGTAAATTATACATTGGGCAAGGGATTAAGCTCTTCACAGCCGTATGACGTTGTTGATGAGATCCCCGTTGTTTCGGTTTATAAAAAGGTCGAAACAAGAGTGGTTGATTATCCCTATGAAACAGAAACCATTGAGAATCCCGAACTTGAAGAAGGAGTTACAAATGTTATAAGCGAGGGCGTTGACGGAAAAAAACAGCTTACTTTAAGAGTAAAGTATGAAGGCGGCGTAGAAAAGGATTACGACGTGATCGATGAAGCCGTCATCAAGGCACCCATTAACAAGGTAGTTGAAGTCGGCACAAAGAAAAATGAGCCGGAGCCGTTCGTTCCCGTTATGTCATTTACGGGTTCGGAAAGCGTTGTAAGACAGCTTACAATGAATTCATCTGCATATTCCATAGACTACGCCTGCACAGGCAAGTCTCCGGGAATGCCGGGGTATGGAATAACAGCCAGCGGCATAAGAGCCGGATATGGGATCGTTGCAGTAGACCCATCGGTTATACCTCTCGGAACAAAGCTTTATGTTGAAGGATATGGATATGCTCTTGCGGCTGACACCGGCGGAGCCATAAAGGGAAATAAAATTGACCTTTGCTTTAATTCATATAACGAGGCCGTCAACTACGGAAGAAAGAATGTACAGGTTTATGTATTATCATAATTACGGAAGAATAAGACTTTCCGTCATAATATGCGGAAAGCCTTATTCTTTTTTTTGTTATTAACTTGCGTTAATAACACCGCCCACCCACCCCTCCCCGTGTCGGCGCCCTACATTGGTCGGATTTAAGCTTTTGCGGGTTGGCAAGGAACCATTCCTGACCGCAACACAAAACTGCGGTTCCGACCCGCATAAGCTTCAGCCACAGCGGTAAGGCGAGGAGGGGCGGGTGGGCGGGGTCTCTGAAAATTGCGTACCGCCCCAAATGGCAAGCCAATAAATCTGAGATTGCTTATATATTCCTTTATTTCCCTCATATGATAAGTTTTAATTACCTGTAACAAAAAAAAACGCCCTTCATAGTATGTACTATAAACCTTGAAGGGAGGACTTGACTTGTCTGATTGTGCTCTTATTGACAGTTTAAAAAGATATGTTGGTCAGACTGTTACTATATTTACAACAAGCGGAGGTATTTCCGGCAGTGGTTTTACGGGAGTTCTTGCATCTGTATGTGACTGCAGCATAAAGCTTATCACAGATCTCGGTGCAGCTCCTACCTGTCCCCTTGGCAGCTCATGCGGCGGCAGGGTCGGCTTCAACAGAAACTGCAATTGCAGAAATTCCTACAATGGCAATTGGGTGGGAAGCGTAACGGAAATCCCTATTTGTAAAATAGCCGGCTTTACTCACAATGCAATCTGATAAATATTTATAAAATTAATATATATTCCCGTTCTCATATGCGCCCGTCATTTTCCGCCGTCACAGACGGCGGAAAATGACGGGCATCGGCGGGCGAGGGGGCAAAGGGAGGACAGCAGGGCTGTCCTCCCTTTGCCCCCTCGCCCGCCGATGCCGCCTGTGCGAAGCACAGGCGGCGTTTTTTTCAGAGAGATTTTATAATTTTATTCCGCCTATTGTATTAAAGCTTATATCAAGAGGCTTTACGGAGTGTGTCATATATCCCGTTGAAATATAGTTAGCGCCGCAGCCCTTATAGGCTGATATAGTATCGGGCGTTATTCCTCCGGAAACCTCCGTTATAATATTATCGGGTACAAGCTTAACAAACTCCCTTACTTCCTCCGGAGTGCGGTTGTCAAACATTATCACGTCAGCGCCTACTGCAACAGCCTCCCTTACCTGCTCTTCGGTTTCCGTTTCGACCTCTATCTTGACCATATGCCCAAGCTTTCCTCTGACAAGCTTTACCGCCTCTGTAATACCGCCCGAAAATGCAATATGGTTGTCCTTGAGCATTACACCGTCATACAGACCTATTCTGTGGTTATATGCTCCGCCGCACCTTACCGCATATTTATCAAGCATTCTTAGTCCCGGCAAAGTTTTTCTCGTGTCAACGATCTTTATTGTTGGGTCGTCCAGTCTATCAACAAGCTCTTTGCTCATAGTGGCGATTCCGCTCATTCTCTGCATAAGATTCAGTATGATTCTTTCACAGGAAAGGAGAGTTCTGACTTTTCCGCTGACCTCCGCTATGATATCACCTTTCTTTACCTCTTCCGAGTCTCTTGCGTTAAGCCTGACAGAAACATCATGGTCGCCATAAGCCTCATATACGGCTTTAATCAGAAAAGTTCCGCAGATTATACCATCGGTTTTGGCAAGAAAGCCGCCCTTTCCCATAGCGTCACTGCCGAACACAAGCTCCGAAGAAAGATCACCGGTTCCTATGTCCTCATTTAAAAAACTTTTAAGCTGTTCATTTAATAATATATTGTTCATAATTTCTCCTGCTTTTTTCATTAAAATTGTTGCCAGTGTGGAATGTGCTTGCGCAGCCCTTCAAACCGTCGCAGACGGTTTGAAAGGCTGCCCCGCGGGTCGGGTCGTATTTCAGCCATCAGTGCGGCGGACAAGTCCGCCGCACTGATGGCTGAAATACGACCCGAGCAGCCCCTCAGGATTTATGGCTTTTATTTTCAGTTAAGCCGATTTTCCATATAATGAGCGCCAAAGCTTTCCTTTCTGTTATAAGCAGCCTTGGCTATAAGCCAGCCGGCAGTCAGCATATTGTAAATTTCCAGCTCCTCATCGGTGCAGAGCATTGGGTTTATAGATACAAAGCCTTTTTTATCGGGCATAAAGCTTTCAAAATATTCTATGCCCTCAAGCAGACTTTTTTCCGTTCTCACAATTCCTACGCACTTCATCATAACCTTTGCAATGTCCTTTTTTGACGGAAGCGGAACATTCATTTTCACAGTAGGCATAGTATATTGTGCGGTGCGCATATGTCTGTCGGAATCGGCTATATTATCAGCCGTCAGTCTTCCGAAAACAAGCCCCTCAAGAAGAGAATTGCTTGCAAGCCGATTGGCCCCGTGTACGTTTGTACACGCTGCTTCCCCAACGGCATACAGCCCCGGCAAAGTGGTTTCGCCTGTGGGCAGAGCCTTCACACCGCCCATATGAAAATGTGCCCCCGGAGCGACCGGAATAAGATTTTTGTCAATGTCAACACCGTTTGATTCACATATTTCCGATACATTGGGGAAACGGCTTCTGAAGCCCGATATTCCCGATATATCCAAATAAATATTTTCACCCTTCTGAGTATGGCTGTATACGGCTCTTGACACAACATCTCTCGGAGCCAGATCCTTAAGAGGGTGAACGCCCTCCATAATTCTTTCTCCCTTTTCGTTTACAAGTATGCCGCCGTCGCCTCTTACCGCCTCCGAAATAAGTCCGAAATTTTTTCCGTTTATGGTGAGAAGCGTGGGATGGAACTGTATAAACTCAAGATTTTTAAGCTCTGCGCCGCTTCTGTATGCAAGGGCTATGCTGTCGCCGGTGATAGTAGCATCGTTTGATGTGCCGGGGAAAAGATTGCCTATTCCTCCTGCTGCCAGAACTATATATGGGGCGCAGTAGGTGTTGAAATTTCCGTCCTTGTCACGGGTAATGACTCCCACAGCCTCGCCGTCTTTGACAATCAGATCGATAACAGGCTCATTTTCACGTATTTCCGCACGGTCTCCCAGGTTTTTATAAAGCTGCTCCATAACCTTAAGCCCTGTTCTGTCGCCGCCGGCGTGTATTACCCTTGCCAGCTTGTGGGCGGCCTCTCTTCCGAAGCTCAGGGAGCCATCGGCATTTTTGTCAAAATTCATACCCGATTCTATGAATTCACGTATTATACCGGGAGCCTCTTTTACAAGCGTCATGGTAGCTTCCTTATCATTCAGCCCACAGCCTGCGCTCAGAGTGTCCTCATAGTGTGACATATAGCTGTCATCTTCTCTCAGGGCAACCGATATTCCGCCTTGGGCAAGTGTGGAATTGCAGTCGTGTTTGTTGCTTTTTGTTAAGATTATTACCTTTTTGCCTCTGTCACACAATCGGCACGCTACTGAGTGGGCGGCTATGCCCGCGCCTATTATGATAACATCTGTTAATATCATTTATTTTCCTCCATGTGGGGCAGATCAAGAATTTATAGTTAATTTTTTAACAAAGATTTGACCTTATGTAAATAACTATTTGCAAAATTTCCCAATCCGATTTTATTTGCAGCTCATATAAGCTTATATAATATAATTACATAAAATCAAAAATAAATCAAGTGTTTTGGCAAAAAAATTAAAAAAAGGCTCCATATTGTTAAAAAAATATCAATATGTTAATTGTTATATCCTCAGCATATACTTAAATAAAAAAGGATTCATATATGCATAGATATATATTATGCTTTTTGGCGGTGGTGGTTATTGTGACAGGCTTCAGTCTTGTAAACGGCAGAGCGGCGGTTTATACTGACGAGGAAATCGAAACAGCGGAAAAAAAGGTTGTTGCATCTCCTGTATACGGAGAAATTAAAAAGGGGGTAAGTCTTTTTGAAAATCCCGATGAAAACTCCGGCTCCTGCCTGTCGGAAAAACGGGAAAGCGTACTCATACTCAGGGATTTCAGTCTGAAATGGTATCTTATAAAGCACAACGGCGATGAGGTATGGGTAAAAGCCGAAGATATAAGCATACCAAAGGACGAACCGTCGGCAAAGGATTCTTTATCGGATAGGGAAATAGAATGCTTTGTCAATACAAGAGGCTTTGAAAGCCCTACGGATAAATTTATATGGGTGGATATACACAGACAGCAGGTTTATATTCTAAAAGGCAGAAAAGGCAGCTATCGCCTTGATATGAGAATAAGCTGTGCAACAGGAAGAAATCAGTCCCCTACCACAAGAGGTCTTTTTTACGTTTCCGACAAGGGCGAATGGTTTTATTCCTCAAGACTTAAAAGCGGAGCAAAATTCTGGGTAAGATTTAACGGCTCATATCTGTTTCATTCTGTTGCAATGGATAAAGAAGGCAATGTTACGGATCCCATTCTGGGAGAAAAGCGCAGCAGCGGCTGTGTAAGAATGAGCATAAGCGATGCGGAATATGTGTACAGAAACGTCAGAGAAAAAACCGCCGTTTGGGTAAACTGATAAAAGCGGCAGCATTGTTTCAGAATCAATGCTGCCGTATTTCTTTTTTATATGGCTTATATTTTAAGGGTATGTTGAGCAGGACTATGGCAAAGAAAATAAGCGCTATGCCCAGTATGTTCTTTAAGCCGACAGGCTCGGAAAAAATTATAATTCCGGCAGCGGCGGCAACCATAGGCTCGGCAAATGCAAGAACAGAGGCCTTGCCGGCTTCTATATTTTCAAGCCCCTTTGTATACAGTATGTACGGCAGGAATGTGGATATTATTCCCAATCCCATAATTGCCCTCAGACACTCCGTATTTACCGAAACAGTCCGGACAATATTTCCCACGTCCGTAAAAGGCAGCAGTCCCGCTGCGGCAACTGCAAAGGTATAGAATATAAATGTAAATGTGTGATATTTTCTGAGCGCAGCTTTCCCAAATATGCTGTAAGAAGCATACCCAATCCCTGAGCCTATGCCTGTCATAAAAGAAGAAAGTCTTATATCTCCCCCTGCAAATCCGCTTGCAGACATACAGCCCAAAAACGCCAGAACCAAAGCGGCAAGCTTCTGCAAGGTTATTTTCTCTTTGAAGAACATCGCCGACATAATCATTACAAAACAGGGCGCCGTATAAAGAAGTATGGAAGCCACGGCAAGTGTGGAGTTGTTTATGGTCATAAAATAACATACATTGAAGAATACAATGCTTAAAAGTCCGTTTCCCAAAAATATCCAGACATCACCGACCTTTATATGAAAAAGCTTCTTGTTTTTAAACAACAGAAAAACACCCATTCCAAATACAACAATAAGGCTTCTCATAAATGTTATCTGCAAAGCGCTGAATCCGTATTCGGAAAGAGGCCGTGAAAAAACGCCGATTATGCCCCACCCCGAAGCCGCTGTCAATATCATTATTACAGATAAAATAATACTGTCTTTTACTTTCATTTCCATTCCCCCTTTCAATATTTAACATTATAGCAGACAAATTCCGTCTTTTCAACAGTATATATCGGTTTTTGCCCATCGGTCAGACCATAGGCTAAATCGATTCACGCAAAATTATATTTACATAACAGATATACATTATGTGTTGAAACGGAATGTGGTCTGTGATATAATAACAGCAAAATCCGGCTGTGAGTAAATTTTTATGCAGAGGGGAAAGCGGCGATATGTTATTATAGGCTGTCTGTACTTTGCTGAATGTATTTGCCCGTGGGGCGTACTTGCGGTCATAATAAGGGGGAACAATATGAAAAAACTAAGACTTACTTTATTGATTTTTATTACTGTATTTTCGGCGTGCCTTGGCGGCTGTGCCCCGAAAGACGGCGTTGACTACGGCGACAGGTCAAACTGGGCATATTTTGAGGAGGACGAAGCAGACAAAACAGCCGATGTATTTTTTGTGTGCCCCACTGTTTATATGGGAGAGGGCGATCTGCACAATATGGAGCTGACAGACGAGGACACGAAGGCAAGCTTTCTTGGCGCAACGAATATGGAAAAGGGAATTTATGACGATGACTGTCGCTTTTTTGCACCCTATTACCGTCAGGCAGGTCTTGATGTTTACAAAATGGAAGAAAACGAAAGCGAGAAATATTTTTCCCTTGCTTTTGAGGACGTGAAAAATTCCTTTGAATATTACCTTGAAAACTGCAATGAGGGTCGTCCCATTATACTTGCGGGCTTTTCCCAAGGGGCGGATATGTGCATAAGGCTTATGAAGGAATGCTTTGATGATGAGGATATGCAGGACAGGCTTGTGGCGTGCTATGCCATTGGCTGGCGTGTTACTGAGGAGGAAACCGAAGAATATCCTCAGCTGAAATTTGCTTCCGGCGAAAATGATGTTGGGGTCGTAGTGGCATTTAACAGCGAGGCGGAGTATGTGGAGGATTCCCTGATAATTCCCAAGGGTACGAAAACACTGGCTATAAATCCCCTTAATTGGAAAACCGACAGCACTCCTGCGGACAAGAGCCTGAATTCAGGTGCGTGCTTTACGGACTATGACGGAAATATAAAAAGTGAAATACCCGCTTTGACAGGGGCATATATCGACAATGTCAGAGGGGCATTGAAGGTTACCGATGTTACGCCCGAAGAATATCCGGCAGGACTTGACATATTTGAGGACGGTGTTTATCACCTGTACGATTATCAGTTTTTCTACAGAAACATAGAAAGAAATGTACAGGAAAGAACAGAGGCTTATATTAAAAATAAATCCGTCACGGAATAAAAAGCCCTTTTTTATGTAAAGCCGGGCTTCAGATATGGTTTTCAAATATTTTTGCGTTTGTTATTTTTATAATATCGTGGGGGCTTAGTATTATCTGAAGTCCCCTTTTTCCTCCGCTTATGCCTATAACGTCATATTTAAGGCAGAAACTTTCTATATAGGTGGGGTATGCCTTTTTCATGCCTATGGGAGAACAGCCCCTCGCATATAGCCCGTAAGGGGCAGAAGCTCTCTGAGATGTATCATTTCCACACGCTTATCCTTTGCAAACGCAGCAAGCCCCTTCAGATTGATTTCCTGATTTACGGGTATAATGCCGAACATTTTATGTAAAGCCGGGCTTCAGATATAGTTTTCAAATATTTTTGTGTTTGTTATTTTTATAATATCATGGGGGCTTAGTATTATCTGAAGTCCCCTTTTTCCTCCGCTTATGCCTATAACGTCATATTTAAGGCAGGAGCTTTCTATATAGGTGGGGTATATCTTTTTCATGCCTATGGGAGAACAGCCCCCTCGCATATAGCCCGTAAGGGGCAGAAGCTCCCTGAGATGTATCATTTCCACACGCTTATCCTTTGCAAACGCAGCAAGCCCCTTCAGATTGATTTCCTGATTTACGGGTATAATGCCGAACATTTTATGTAAAGCCGGGCTTCAGATATAGTTTTCAAATATTTTTGTGTTTGTTATTTTTATAATATCATGGGGGCTTAGTATTATCTGAAGTCCCCTTTTTCCTCCGCTTATGCCTATAACGTCATATTTAAGGCAGGAGCTTTCTATATAGGTGGGGTATATCTTTTTCATGCCTATGGGAGAACAGCCCCCTCGCATATAGCCCGTAAGGGGCAGAAGCTCCCTGAGATGTATCATTTCAACACGCTTATCCTTTGCAAACGCAGCAAGCCCCTTCAGATTGATTTCCTGATTTACGGGTATAATGCAGACCATTATGCCGGTTTTTTCTCCCCTCAGAACAAGGGTTTTGAATATGCTGTTGGGGTCGGCTCCCATTTTGTCGGCGGCGGTAAGTCCGGAGAGGTCGCTTTCGTCATATTCATATTCCTTTGTTTCATAGCTTATTCCAGCCTTGTCGAGTATTCGCATTGCATTTGTTTTTGCCGTTTTAGACATTCTTATCACCCTTTAAAAAATAGTCGCAGTATTCCCTGAAGGCACATCTGCCGCACTCCGGTTTTCTTGCCTTGCATATCGTTCTGCCGAGGGCAATAACCTGCGTGTTATACCTTATCCAGTGTTCTTCGGGCAAAAGCTCCATAAGCTCAAACTCTATTTTTACAGGGTCGTCGCTTTGTGTAAAGCCCCATTTTTTGCTTATTCTTTTCACATGGGTATCCACCACAATGCTCGGCAGATTAAAAATATGACTTCTTACAACATTGGCCGTTTTCCTGCCTACTCCCGCAAGCCTTGTCAGCTTTTCGATATCTGAGGGCATTTCACCGTTATATTCATCTATAAGAGCCGCTGCGGCAGCCTTTATATTCTTTGCCTTATTGTGATAGAAGCCTGTTGATTTTATGTCATTTTCAAGCTCCCTTATGTCTGCATCAGCAAAATCCGCAAGGCTTGTATATTTGCGGAACAGCTTTTCGGTGACGGCGTTTACTCTGTCGTCTGTACACTGTGCGGACAGAATTGTGGCAAAGAGAAGCTGCCATGGGTTTTCGTGGTTCAGATAGCACTTATCCTCCGTGGGGAATTCCCTGTCGAGTATTTCCATTATTTTTTCCACATTCATTTTTTTACACCTCCCGTATATTTCAAAAAACTGCCGACACAGTCCTTTTGTGCCGGCAGTCTGTTTTGTTCTTTCCTTAGTTTACAACCTTCTGGGTCGTGTAATAGCCTGTGATATTGTTTGCGTCCATCCAAGCCTTTTTGATTTCCATAAGCTCGGCGAGGGTATCGTTTGTATAGTGATAGTAGGTGCTTAATATCTGCTGTGTGGTATAGAGGTCATTGTAGGTAAGATAAGGATAGTCCGTCAGCTCCAATGTTCCCGTATAATAGAGAGCATAGTAGAGGTTGCCGTCAGGCATTATCCAGTCATCCTTTGTGTCCTCTATGCCTTTGAGCATATTGTCGGCGGTTTCCTTATAAGACTTGACGCCTGTTATATATGAAATCTTATAAAGCACGTCCATTTCCGCAAGCAGATGGTTGAGAGAACAGTGCGTCCTTCTATAACCCTCCTGCCCTCTGTAATCCTCTATGAGCCAGCCGCCGTTCTGTGTTTCGTAGTGGTTTGCCTTGGCGTGTTCGTTAAAGAAATCGCCGTAGGTGAGCAGAGCCTTGAGAAAATATTCGTCATAATAAAGGCGATATGCTGCAATAAGGTTTGAGGCAAAGTCTGTGTTGAACCTTGTGTCATAGAAGCCGGAGGTTATGCCGAAGTCGGAATAAAGCCATTCCGACTGAGGACCTGTCGGCCAGAAGCCCTCTTCATTCTGGTTTCCGGCGCAGATATAGGTCGTGGCATAGCCGAGGTCATAGGCCACAGGTATATTGCTGTAATTTATAAGAGCCGAGCCTGTATAATTTGAGGGTTGGCGATAGAGTATATTTTTGCCTCCCGGAGAATAATTGTCGGGAGTCTGGAAATAATATCCGTCATAGCTGAATCTTCTGTTGCTCGCAAGGTCCATTCTGAGAAGAGCGAAAAGGTCTGTGTTTTTCCAGTCCGCAAGAACCCTGCCGGATTCAAGACACCATATTTCACCTATATAGGCGGGGTTGTGAGGGAATGAGAAATTCACATTATAGCCGCCCTCGGCTTTTACAAGCTTTATGGGCTGTTCCTCCTCCGGCACAACTGTAAGGGTATTGCAGGTGAATTCGTTGTTTTTATAAACCGCAGGAAGTCCCAGAACCATATGGTATTTGTCCGTATCGAGAAATATTACCTCCTTGGGTATCACGTTTTCCGTATTCAATGTATAGAACCAGCTTTCCGTACTGAAATCATAGGCTCTTATCTCGACTGTGCTGCCCGGCAGGAATATACTTCCGTTATACCTTTCCTCAGAAGCATCGGAAAAGCTGTATCTTCTCAGCCAGAAAAGATCCCCGCTGCCGAAGGTAATGTTTTTCTGCATTGTGGATATAGTCCCCTCGGTGTTTGCCGACTCGCCGTAGCTTGCTTCAATGGGCTTTGCTCCCCACTTTGCATATTTTTTAAGAGTATTATAGCAAATGAGATCCTTCCCTGTGAGAGGATTTCCGTATTCGTCTGTGGGAACATCTGAGGAGGCTTTTACTGTGTTTTCCGCCGTTTCCTTTTCTTCCCTTTCTTCGTTTTCCTCGGCTTCTTCGGTCGTTTCCTCTGTTTCCTCCACTGCTTCGGTTTCGGAAATGATGCCTACGTCAAGCTTATTTCCCGCTGTTGCCGTAACGCTCATACAAAGCGAAAGCAGCAGGGCAGCGGAAGACATTACTTTTATTTTCATAATAAACACCCTATTCTATTTTTTTATTAATAAAAACAATTATACCAAACAAATTTATCATTTTCAACCGATATTCATATTTTAACAAATTTGTAATATTTGAAATATTTTTAATTGTCCCCGACTTTTTCAAGGAGAGTTACGCACTCCACGTTTGCCGTACGGGGGAAGAGGTCTATGCAGCGGAGTTTTTGGAGCTTATAGCCGTAGCTGCGGAAGATGGGGAGGTCACGGGCTAGGGAGGTGGGCTTGCAGGATATGCAGATTATGCGTGGGGCGGAAAAGAGAGTGCATATTTTGGCAAGGGCTTTGGGGTGGACGCCCTCTCTCGGAGGGTCGAGTATTATGAGGTCGGGGGTTTCCTTCAGCTTATCCACTGCCGTAAGAACGTCCTCCGCCTCAAAAAAGCAGTTTTCTATATTGTTGAGGGCGGCGTTTGCCTTTGCGGCCTCTGTGGCCTCCTCAACTATTTCTATGCCGAAAACCTTATCCGCCTGTCTGCTCATAAGCTGGGCGATAGTGCCTGTTCCGCAGTAGAGGTCGAAAAGAACCTTATTTTTTTGTTCTCCCGCATACTCCCGAACCGTTTCATACAGAACCTCCGCTCCCGGCGAATTTGTCTGAAAAAACGAAAACACGGAAATTTTAAATGTAAGCCCAAGAAGCCTTTCATAAATATAGTCACGTCCGAACAGCACGTCTGTGCTCTCGGCTCTTACAACATCGGCAAGGCTGTCGTTTGTTATGTGGAGAAAGCCTGTTATAACGCCCTCAAGGTCAAGACCTGTCAGTATATCCGTAAGGGGAGCGAGGTCTGTTCCGAAAGAGGAGGTCGTTACGAGGGCGACAAGTATTTCCCCCGTGAAATGTCCTCTCCTCACCAAAAGATGTCTCAGAGAGCCTGTATGCGCCGCCTTGTGATAGAATGTTTCGTTGCTGCTTTGGAAAAAATCCAGTACGGACGAAAGAATTTTTCTCACGTCACCGTGGACAAGCCGACAGTCCTTTGCGGAGGCAACCTCATAAAAGCTGCCCCTTTTGCGCATTCCCAAGGCAAGGCTGCCGCCCTTTTCCATATCCCCGAAGGAAAACTCCATTTTGTTTCTGTAACCCTCCGTAACGGGGCTTGGCGTTATGCCTTCAAATTCGCAGCCCTCATCAAGTGACTCCGAAACAAGCTCCCTTACCATATTTTCCTTGAATTCAAGCTCCTTTTCGTAGGGGAGCGTTCTGTATGTGCAGCCGCCGCAGCTTCCGAAAACAGGGCAGTCCGCATTTATTTCATAGTCCGCTTTTTCGACAATTTCAAAGCGGTTTGAATAAAGTCCGCCTTTTTTCTTATAAAGCGTGCATTTGACAAGCTGTCCCGGCAGGGCGTTGTCTATGTGCGCTTTTTTTGAGCCGTATGTGCCTGTTCCCTTATTGGGAAAGGTAAGCCCGTCTATTCTGACTGTGGCGTTTTCTGTTTTTTTAGCCATATTTATTTCTCCGTTATATCAAGTTTTAAGGACGTCCGCCGCTGCACAGATCCCTTGACGCCTTTTCAAGTGTTTCAAAAAAGTCCGTGAAGGTTTTCCGTGTGCATGCGGGGTTGGTTATCTCTGTTTCGCCTGTTCTCAGACCGGACACTGCAAATGCCATGGCGACCCTGTGGTCTTCAAAGGTTTCTATTCTTGCAGGCTTGGGCTTTCCGGGGTATATCACAACGCCGTCATCTGTTTCCTCCGTCTTTATGCCCATAGCCCCAAGATTTGACGTTATGGCGTTTATTCTGTCGCACTCCTGCCCTCTTATATGGGAAATTCCCGTAATTTCCACAGGACTGTCGGCAAAGGGGGCGATGGCGGCAAGGGTAAGAGCCTGATCCGAAAATGACGACATATCGACCCTCACTCCCCGAAGAGCGCCGTCGGAGGGACCCGTTACCTTTATTCCCTTTTGTGTTTCCTCCGCTGTGCAGCCCATTTTTTCAAGAAGTCTTACAAACTTTATATCTCCCTGAACAGATGAAAAGAAAACATTGTTCACCGTCACGGATATTCCCAGAATTGCAGCCATTGCATAGAAATAGCAGGCTGCCGAAACGTCCGCTTCTATATTATAGTGTCTGCCCTTATATTTGCAGCCCTTGTTTACGATAAACAGCTCCGGCGAGGGATTCTGCACCTTTATGCCAAAATCCTCCATCATTCCCGTTGTGATGTAAATATAGTTTCTGCCGTGGCTGCCCTTTACGTTTATATTGATGCCGTTTTTGCATTTGCAGGCTGAAATGAGGAATGCGCTGAGGAACTGGCTGCTTTCGTCTATATCGATAAGAGCCTCGGTTTTTTCGGGTATTGTGCCTGTCAGTGTAAAAGGGAAATATCCCTCTTTTCCGTGATATTCCACACTTGCCCCCATTTCCTCAAGGGCATCGAGGAGGGGCTTCATAGGTCTTTTTTTCATCTGCTCTGACGAGTCCACAAAAAAGCGTCCCTCTGTCATTGCGAGAAAGGCGGTTATGAACCTTGCCGCCGTTCCTGCGCTGCCCACATTTATATCAGCCTTTGAAACAGGCAGTTTTCCTCCGTTTCCACGAATGCGTATGCGGTGGTTTTTCCTGTCCGCTTCGGCTTCTATTCCCAGCCTTTGTATGCACGAGAGAAAGCTTTCGGAATCATCGCAGAAAAGCGCACCGTCAAGAATGCTTTCTCCCTCGGCAAGAGCGGCAATAAGAAGCGCCCTGTTTGTTATGCTTTTTGAACCGGGAACCGTAACGGAAATATCCCCTTTGTTTCCGTATATTTTTCTGACATTGTAGACTTCCATATTATCTGACCTTCAATCTGTGATAAACCTTTTTGCCCTTCTGAATAAGTATGCAGCCGTCCTTTACGTCCTCCGAGGTTATCATACTGTCGAAGGCCTCCGCTTTTTTGCCGTTTATTTTAACTCCGCCCTGCTGAATAAGACGTCTGCCCTCACTTCTTGTGGAAATCAGCTTTGCATATTCCAAGGCTTCGATAACGGTTATTCCGCTTTCTATCGTTTTTGCGTCAATGTCTGTTGACGGTGTGTTGTCACTTGACTTTTCTCCTCCGAAAAGGGATCTTGCCGCCTCCTGAGCCTTTTTTGCCTCTTCCTCACCGTGAACGATTTTAGTCAGCTCGTAAGCGAGAATTTCCTTTGCCTTGTTTATTTCGGCTCCCTCCAAGGCACCGAGCCGCCTTACCTCCTCCATAGGCAGATATGTGAGAAGTCCCAGACATTTTTCAACGTCCGCATCGTCCACATTTCTCCAATACTGATAAAAGTCATAAGGTGATGTTTTTTCGGGGTCGAGCCATACCGCTCCCGCAACCGTCTTGCCCATCTTCACGCCCTGTGAATTTGTAAGAAGCTTGAATGTAAGCCCATAGGCGTCCTTTCCGTCAGCACGTCTTATAAGCTCTACGCCGCCTATGATGTTGCTCCACTGGTCGCTGCCGCCAAGCTGCATTTTACAGCCGAATCTCCTGTTAAGCTCCAAAAAGTCATAGCTCTGCATAAGCATATAGTTGAATTCAAGAAATGTAAGTCCCTTTTCCATTCTTGACTTATAGCATTCCGCCGTAAGCATTCTGTTTACGGAAAAATGAACCCCTATATCCCTTAAAAAGTCTATATAATTAAGCTTTGTCAGCCAGTCGGCATTGTTTATCATAAGCGCCTTGCCGTCTGAGAAATCTATGAATCTTGAAAGCTGTTTTTTGAATTTTTCGCCGTTTTGGTTTATCTGCTCGGCACTCATCATTTTGCGCATATCCGTTTTTCCCGTGGGATCGCCTATAAGCGTTGTGCCGCCGCCTATAAGGGCGATGGGGCGATGACCTGCCCTCTGCATATGGCTCATTGCCATTATTGTGAGAAAATGTCCTGCCGTAAGACTGTCGGCAGTGGGATCGAAGCCTATATAGAATGTTACGCTTTCCTTTCCCAAAAGCTCTCTGACCTCGTTTTCGTGAGTGCAGGCTTCGATAAAGCCTCTTTCCTTTAAAATGTCATATACGTTTGTCATTTTGACCTCCTTAATAAAAAAGACCGACCCGACCAAAGGACGAGCCGACCCGTGTTACCACCTTAATTCACAGCCAAAAAAGGCTGCCTCAGTTTCCCTTTAACGCAGAGCGGCGAACAGACTCGTGGACTGTAACTTCTTATATAACAGTAAGACCTTTCACCTGCCGATCTCTCTCTGAAATCACGTTTATATAAGCTTGGTTTCCATTCATCGTCTGTTTTTCCGATAAATTTAATTAATGATATCACAATGCGGGACAAATGTCAACCTGAAACGGAAATGCTTTTTTATATTTAAAGCAGTTGTTTCCCAATGTGATATCCGTGAATTTTTATTCGGAATTTTATTCAAATTAGACAAAAATCAAATCGCATTTTTTTTAAAACCAACGATTAATTTTTATTGAATTGTTTGTTTCATTGTGCTATACTTACGATAGGTATATATCCGAATAGGTGTGTTTTTTCGGGTATATACGCAAAAAAGAACCCAGAGAGAACGGCTGTATTTTGCCGCTCTCCCAAATAAATCATAACTTCGTGAAGAAGTTAAAAGGAGGAAAAAATATGAAATTTTACAAGAGAGTACTGAGCACTGTGCTTCTCGGCGCAGTTATGTTCTCGTCCGTATTCTCAAATGTAACGGCTCTGCAGGCAGCCGAGGAAACAGCCCCCGCCGCAGATACGGTTTCGGACGCGGCTGAAGCTTCGGAGCAGGGCTACGGAACAATGCCCATGTCAACCGTTAAAACTCCGGCTGCCGGGCTTAGCCTTGTAGGCGGCTGGAATGAATCGATTTATGCAGAATGGGCAGACACAAATGCAAAAGCTGCAAAAATCTCATATTCCGGCACGATGAGCGGAACCATCGAGGGCAATGACCTTGCGCTTATCAGACAGAAGGATACAAACACAGGACGTGTTGATATTGTCGGATTAAAGCCGGGCGAGTATACCCTTACAATTGTTCCCGGTGACGGCGGTTCGACCATCACACAGACAGGTATCCAAGTAGAGGCTTACGACCGTGCAGGTTATGCTCATTTTAATTATACTGCCGGTGTAGGCGCTTATAATGATGACGGTACACTTAAAGATAAGGCTATCGTTGTCTACGTAACAGATGACAACAAAGACACTGTTTCTCTGCCCTATAACGGCATAACGGAAACAGGTATAGGAAACATACTTAACGTAAGAGGCGGCAGCTCAAGCACAGGCGCAAAGAATGGCAATAAGGGCATAATACCTGCGCTTACAAATGCCGATGTTCCCCTTGACATAAGAATTATAGGCTCCGTTTCCGCACCAAAAGGTCTTACAGCATATGACAGCGTAGACTACGGCGGAACAGTAGGCGACAACGGCTTTATGGCAAGAATTCAGGGCGGAAGCAACATTACAATCGAGGGTATTGGTCCCGATGCCGAAATAAAAGGCTGGGGCATACATTTTGTTGCTTCTTCGGATAATCCCAAGACGGGAAAGAGCTTTGAAGCAAGAAATCTCAAGTTCAACGGCGCACCTGAGGACGCACTGGGTATGGAAGGTCAGTGGACAAGCAAGCTTGACGCCGGAAAGGTAGAGAGATGTTGGGTTCACCACTGCTCATTTATTCCTCCCAGACTTTCAAGCGGACAATACACCGACTCCGACAAGTCAGAGGGTGACGGCGCATGCGACTTCAAGCGTGGCCAATATTTCACAAACTCATACTGCTATTATCAGGACTATCACAAGACAAACCTTGTAGGCTCCAGTGACAAGCCCACAGAATCAATACAGTATAACATTACATATCATCACAACTATTGGAAGAACTGCGAGTCAAGAGGACCTCTCGGACGCTGTGCAAACATTCATATGTACAACAACGTAATTGAGGGACAGGTAAGCTACGCAATGAATACAAGAGCCCAAGCATATATATTCTCAGAGTATAACTACTTTGAAAAGAGCAAGAATCCTCAGAGAGTAGATGACAAAGGCGAACCAGAGAAAAATATAAAGGGCAGTGCAATAAAGAGTTTCAACGACTCTATGACAGCCTGCAGCGGAGAAATGGACGCAGTAGTTGTTGATGAAAAAACAGAACCTGTTACAAGCGGAAACAAGTATGAAAGCTTTGAACTTTCTTCTGACTTAAGCTATATTCCGGCTGACAATTATGGTCTTGAAACAAATATGGCTAACGTAAAGAAGATTGCATATTCACAGGCAGGTCCTATGCCGGCAGTTCCTGTTGACGCCGAGGACGTAAACACATCAATCGTTACTCCCGGAAATCAGCCTTCAAAATCTGTTGTACTTGATTACGACCATGATCTTAACAAGGGCTACATCACAAAAACCGGCACGAATTTTGAAGTCGACAACATTATATTCCACGCTGCAAAAGCAGCCGACAACGGAATAACCATAGGCGGAAAGTCTTCAAACAACGGTCTTTCCATAGTATTCAACGTAAATACAGAGGTTGATATATCCATCACAGAGGGCGGGGGAAAGAGCGCCATCGACCTTATTGATTCAAACGGTGTTAAATATCTTACTGTAAATCCCGGCGACGGAACAAAGACAGTTACTGTTCCCTCAGGCACATATGTAATCGCATCAGGTGTTTATGACGTAGGAAGCAACTCATATAAGGAAGCTGTAATTTCTCACCTTAAGATAGCTAAACATGACCCCAATGCTCCTACGGAAGCAGAGCCTACAACTCAGGCTACAACAGAGGCTCCTACTGATGTCACAACGGCAGCACCGGATCCTGACAAGACAACAAGCGGCGAGGACGAAACCTCCGGCGGAGACGATGAAACAGAGTCTCCGACAGTTCCCGTTGACCCCAGCGGAGCAGCTTCTATGGGTACATATGTATTCGGTAAGAACGCTTCAGGCGGAACCTTCAACGCAACAACAAACGGCGAAAAGTACGGCAATGTTACCGTAGAAGGACGTTCTATGGAAACAAACGGTCTTAAGATGAGACAGGATGACGGCGATATTTCATTTACGCTTAAGCAGAACGCAAAGCTGACTGTTGACAGCGACAACGGCGTTATCGTTCAGGATAAAACCGGTGAAAAGCTCTTTGACGTTAGTCCGGGCAGCACCGTAGAGCTTCCCGCAGGCGGACCATACTACATCGTAGGTTCAAAGGCAGGCAGCAATACTCTGGTTACCAAAATGACACTTGAAGCAGTTTCATCAACCACAGACCCCACAACCGATGCTGCAACCGATCCGACAACAGATTCAGAAACCGACCCGGCAACTGATCCTGCAACGGATCCTGCAACGGATCCTGCTACCGACCCGGCAACCGACCCGGCAACGGATCCTGCTACCGACCCGGCAACTGACCCCGCTACGGATCCTGCTACCGATCCGGCAACTGATCCCGCAACAGAGGCGGCTCCCGATTTCAGCGACAATGATGACTTCTCGGATTGGAATGATGAATTTAACGCAAGTTCAAGTATAGATAAGAATAATACAGATGATGTAGCCGGCAGCGGCAGCTCCAACACCAAGATAAAGCTTTCCAATAAGTCGGTATTCAAGTCACTTGATAACCCCATAACAAAGGGAAAGATTACGCTTACCGCTGACTTCTTAAGACAGTCGGCTGATACGTCCGAAAGAACCTTCAGAATTTATCTGAACAATTCCAAAACACCGGCATCGGGCGGCGTAGCCACAGAGGCTTATAATACAGAGGCTGTTTACCACATCATGGACGTTGGAAGCGAACTGTACGTTGTAACGGATCCGACAGGAGATAAGGCAAGCACAGCAACAGGCACAAAGATTGAAGGCGTTAAATTAGCCGACAATAAGTGGTACAGAGTTGTTGTAGACGTTGATATGGACGCTAAAACAGCAAAGACCAAGATATATCTCCACGGAACAGACGATACCGGTACATATGCAGCAGGTCCCGCAGCAATTTCCGCAGAAGATGAGATTCCCGGCTTCACATTCTTAGGCTCGGCAGACACATCTCTTATCCAGAGGGATAATATGGAAATAGACGAGATAAGACTTGTAAGATCGGCAAACTCCGTGGTATATTATGACAATGTATCACTTGTAAGCAATAGCGGAAGCAATCCTCCTCCTGCAGACGAAAAGCTTCCCGGCGATGTTGACCTTGACAAGGTTATCACAAGTAATGACGCCGCACTTGCATACATACTGGCAGCAGGCGAAACTCCTACCGTAGAATATGATGCAGATAATGCGGACGTAGACGGCAATAAGGGAGTTACGGAAGCAGATGCACAGCTTATAATTCAGAAAGTATTAAGAGCATCTACCGTACTTAAGGCACCCACCGCTTAATAAAAGCATACAGAACAAATCAGAGGTCTGCGGAATTTTCCGCAGACCTCATTTTTTATAAATGTAATGTAAAAAGGGCTGCTCGGCACCAAAAGGGGACTCAGCCTATTTTCGTATTTGGCTTTGCCAAATACGAAAACAGGCTGAGTCCCCTTTTGGTGCCGACCCGTGGGGGAGAGGGCGGGGGAAAACAGCCAAAGGGGGCGGCTCCGCCGCCCCCTTTGGCTGTTTTCCCCCGCCCTCTCCCCCACGGGTCGGTCTGTGCCTGTGATTTCGCCCTGCAGGGCGATATCATAGGCACAGACCGAGCAGCCGCAGAGTTTTTCAGATATCGGAAAGCAGTTTTTTGAATATAGAATACATTATACATAAAGCTATGCCCGCCATAAAGAATTCAGCGGCAGTTTGTGCGAAAGCAAGTCCATACATAGGGAAAATTATGTTAAGCAAAACAAGAAAAGGTATTTCAAAAACGACCTTTCTCATAACGGCGGCGGCAAAAGACAACATACCCTTTCCAAAGGACTGATATACTGCCACTCCAAGAAAATCCAGACACATAAAAGGAAGAGCCGGACACATCGCCTTTAAAAAATCAGAGCCATAGTGAACTATGTCATTGTTCCGTATGAAAGCAAGCATAACCTGTCGGGAAAATATAAAAAGCACGGCTGCAAAGCATATCATAAATATTACGGAAATCCGCCCGGAAAAAACGACTGTTTCCTTTGCACGCTTATAATTTTTGCTCCCGTAGTTATAGCTTAAAAGGGGCATAATGCCCTGTGATGCGCCGAAAGTTATCTGTAAGGGTATCAGGTAAACCTTATACGCAATGCCCATCGCCGCCACTGCCGAAGTGCCGTATGCCGACATAAAATTGTTGAGAATGGTCATTCCCGTTACGTTCAGCAGGTTCTGAATGGCGGCAGGTATGCCTACCATACATACATTTGCCGTTATTTCACGGCGAGGCTTAGCCATGGACGGTTTGAGGCAGACATATGTTGCTTTTCTTTTGACGTACAGCAGAACAAAGAAATAGATACAGGCGGCGCAGTTTGATATAAATGTTGCGCAGCCTGCACCTGCCGCTCCCATATCAAGCCCTATTATAAAAACAGGGTCAAGAATCATGTTAAGTCCGCAGCCCGACATTGTTCCTATGCTTGCGTGCATTGACGCACCCTCCGTCCGCACAAGATATGCCAGCACGACATTGAGTATTGACGGAGCCGCTCCGAGGGTGACCGTCCAGAAAAGATAGTCGGACGCAGCCTTGGCATTGTCCGCCGCCGCTCCCAAAATATCAAGAAAAGGCGTTCTGAAAAGGGTAAATACGACAGAAAACAGAATTCCGCTTATAAAAGCCGCCCAAAATCCGAAAGCAGAGCATTTTTTCGCCGTATCCGTATCCTTCTCCCCCAAGGCTCTGCCCATCATACTTGACGAGCCTACTCCAAAAAGATTATTCACGGCATTAAAAGCCAGAAGCACAGGAGCGGCAAGGGCAACGGAGGCATTCTGCACAGGGTCGCCCAAAAATCCCACAAACCATGTGTCGGCAAGGTTATATAACACCATTACAAGGGAGCTGAGTATAGTGGGAACGGCAAGCGCAGTCACAGCCTTCGGTATAGGCGCATTCTCAAATATATTTATTTTGTCGTTTTTCGCTTTCTTCATTTTCCCTTTTCCTTTTAAGTATAACAGCTTAAATTTCTTCCATATATCTTACGCCCTCCAGATTTGAAAGCTTGTTTATCAGATTTTCGTGGTTTATGTCCAAAAAGCCCTTAAGCTCTATAAGAACCACAATTCCGCCCTTGTCTGCGTCTTTCTGCATAAGGGGCTGCATATCCGAAACCTTTACCATTTCTATCCTGCATTTTCTGAGAAAATCATCAATGTCGTCACTGGAATTAAAATGAGCGTAAAGCCGCATAAAACCATTTTTTCTGTGCAGTATTCTGTTCATTGGTCTGAAAAATACCATTACAAACAAAAGCACAAGCCCTACGGTCAGGGCGCCGGTGTAAAAGCCTATGCCAAGAGCAAGCCCCACACAGGCGGACGTCCACAGGGCGGCGGCGGTTGTAAGTCCCCTGACCTGATTATTTCTCGTAACCAGAATAGTGCCTGCTCCCAAAAAGCCTACGCCGCTTATAACCTGCGCCCCCAACCTGGCAGGGTCGCCGCTCTGATAAACCGAAAACAAATATTGATTTGTCATCATAACAAGGCAGGCGCCTATGCTAACCAGTGTATATGTCCTGAAACCTGCCGGACGGTTTTTGCTTTCCCTTTCCAGTCCTATAATACACCCTATACCGGCTGCCAACAAAATTCTGATGATAATTGAAACATAATTTAATTCAATATACTTCATTTTCCACACCCCCTGTTTTAATTTTATCCGCCATACCCACGGCGGCTTTTCAACGCTTTTTATTATTATAACATATTTTACATATTATGTTCAATGATTATATTTATATGACAAAATAAGCTTATTGCGCATCTGCTGTTGAAATTGTGATGGTTTGGTGGTATAATCTGAGTTACAGTTAAATGAATCGAGGAAAGAATTGTTATGAAAGCAAAACCCATTAAAAAATTACGTTATTTTGTAAAGAATGAAACGGTTCTCAGCATTGCGGCCGTTCTCGCCATTATATCCTCTTTTTTTGTAAGACCCGACAGAGAATATATCGGCTATATAGACTTCCGCACTCTTGCGCTGCTGTTCTGCCTTATGACGGTTATGGCAGGACTTCATAAAAACGGCATATTCGATTTTATGGCAATGAAAATATTAAAATATGTGCATGGCGTAAGAAGTCTTGTTTTCATACTTGTAATGCTTTGCTTTTTCTCAAGTATGCTCATTACAAACGATGTTGCATTAATAACCTTCGTGCCGTTTACATTCACAATAATAAGAATGATGGGGGAGGAAAATGAGGGACTGACGGTTCCTGTTGTGGCGATGCAGACAATAGCAGCAAACCTTGGGAGTATGCTCACCCCCATAGGCAATCCGCAGAATCTCTATTTACAGGGCATTTCGGGTATGAAAATTGACGAATTTACGGCGCTTATGCTGCCCTATGCGGCAATATCCTTCATAATGCTCACGTTATGGACGGTATGCCGTAAAAGCAGCGGTGATGTAAAGGTAAGGCTCGGCAATGTAAGGCAGATGGGCAAGGCAGGCAAAACAGCAATTTACCTTATTTCATTTGCCGTCTGTCTTATGAGTGTCGGAAGAATCCTTGACTATAAGCTTACCCTCTTGATTGTTATTATACTGATATCCGCCGCCGATTACAGAATTATATTCTCCATAGATTATGCCCTTCTTGCAACCTTTGCTGCATTTTTCATATTCATAGGCAATATGGGGCGCATACCCGTTTTCAGCGGTTTTTTAAAAAGTGTTATTTCGGGCAGGGAATGTATAACCGCCGTGCTTTCAAGTCAGATAATAAGCAATGTCCCCGCCGCTCTTCTGCTGTCGGAATTCACCAACGATATCAGGTCCCTTATAATAGGCGTAAATCTCGGAGGACTGGGAACCCTCATAGCCTCTATGGCAAGCCTTATATCCTTCAAGCTGATAGGCCGCAAAAGAAAATCCATGCGTGGCAGATATATAGTTTATTTCACTGCTGCAAATGTTATTTTCCTGATAATATTGCTTGGGGCATATCTGCTTATTGAACACTTTGCATAGTCCCATATTATATACAATCCGATACATAAAAAGACCCCTTCCGCAAGACATAGAGCAGTGTCCGCTATAACTGCCTGTTTTGTGGAAGGGGTCTTTGTGTTTTACATCTGCCTCAATAAGCGGATTTTACAGTCCGTCATATCGGGCAGCTTCAGCCTCAGAGCTTATGAGAAGCCCTCAGAACCTTCCTGAGAATTTCATCAGCGTCCTCTGAGGTTATTTTTCCGTTTTTGTCAATGTCGGCTCTTTCGGTTATCCACTCTGAGCCTGTGGGAGCTGTGCCGCCCTCAGCCAGAATATAAGCCGCAGCCGCATCGTTGCTGGTTATTATTCCGTCATCGTCAACATCTCCCGGATTTCCGACTGTGGGAGGTGTGCTGCCGTCTGCGACAAACTTTGCCTTTACGGTAACATCAGCTTCGGGCATTACAAATGTGGAAACCGTCTTTGTGCTGTTGCTTGTAAGCTCAATGTCGGTGCCGTCAGAGGAAACTGCTCCGATTTCCGAAACCTTATATCCTGCATTGGGAGTTGCGGTAATCTCAACGGTTTCTCCTGCTTTTGCAAGAACCGAAACAACAGGTGCGCCCGATATGAATGATATACCTGCAAATCTGCCCTTAGAGCCTAATACGCCTATATAATAGGTTACTCCTGCCTTTACGGCTGCTGTAATACTGCAGTTTTTGGAGATACCCTCCTTCATGCTTGAAGCAAGAGCCTCCTCTTCATTTTTGGCAGTATTCTCTATAATTACGAAATTTTTATTGCTGCCTACATTATGTGCATAAGCTGTAAGCACGCCGTCGGTCTTTGGAGTGAACAGAAGTCCCGTTCTGTCTCTCTGGGGGTCAACATATCCGTTTATTACTCCGTGGGCAACATATCCCGTAAGGCTATTTTCACCTATTGTGAAGTTTGTGGGGGTATATGTCATATCATATGTGGCGATGAGGTCACACACGCCGTTTTCGCTGCTGTCAAGAAGGACTTCACCCTTTGTAACGTCCTTTGACGCTTTCCATTCCACAGCTTCATCGTCAGATTCGGCGATGGGCATAGCTACGGAAATTGCTGCTGCTTCTGCTCCATCTGCGGTAAGGTTCCTAAGACCTATAACACCGTTTTTGATTCCTGCTTCATTTGAAACAGTGTAGGAACGCTGAGGAACGATAAGCTCAGTGCATTCAACGATTCTTTCAATGCTGAGAGGAGTTCCGTCTGCACCATTTACAACAAGGACTGCCTTTTCACCTGTTGAAAGAGTTACATCAAGACCCTCTACACTGCCGTTTGCCGCTGTATATGTTTTTGTTTCCTTTTCTGCGCCGTCTGTGCCGAATACCTTTACGGTGAGAGTTCCGGCGGGGGCATTTTCCGCTTTGAGGAGGGAAACGCTTAATTTGCCTGTGGAATCAACATTCACAGAGCTGAATTCATATCCCGGAGAGGTATATTCCACAGCCTTGTAAACAACATCGGAATAGGTATGACCGTCCTTTGTTATCTGTAAAATCTGATTCTCCGCATTCACATCGTCCTGTCCGAGAGCCCAGAGGAACCACAGCTCTTTTGCCGCCTTTGCTCTCGTAACAGCCTTTTTCGGCTCTATGAGAGTTCCGTTTTTCATCTTTCCTCTTTCAATTCCCGTTTCACTTCTCATAAGACCGAGATTGTAAACGTCATACATATCCTTTGCATATTCAAGGGAAATATCGGTCTTGTCCGTAAGATTTCCCCAGCCTACAAGGGGATAATACTGCGCTTCGTTTCCGTTTAAGTTGGGGTCATAGGTCGGGTCGTCGGGGGAAACTGTTGTGCCGTTGTAGTCAGTCATATATTTGGGCTTTTTGTATGTTCCGTCAGCCTCCTTGCCGAATCTGAGAACGTATGCATCAAGTATGATAGACGCCATTTCTTCCCTTATAAGAGTGCCGCTTTCAAAATATGGCTCAAAAACAGCCTTTACATCGGCATTATCAAGGTCAAGTCCCCATACTGCGCAGAGTGAAGCTATGAAATCGTTTGTCTTTATGTTTTCAAGGGGAGAAAAGCTGTTCTGCCCTGTTTTCTGCATTGCGCCAAGCTGAAGAAGCTTTTCAATCTGATTTCTGTAATAGGTGGGGTCGTTTTCGGCAGTTCCGTCACCGCTTGGTGCATATGTGACATCGTCTGTCCATTCGGGGAAAACACCGCTCCAGTCCTTGGTTTCACAGGCAGTCTTTACGCCGTCCTTCAGGGTGTCTTTAAGCTCCGCAAGGGCTGCATCTTTGTAAATCTGCTCGGAAATGATTTTACACCATACCTTTGCTGCGGCCTCCTTGTAGTGAGTTCCGTCTATTTTGCCGCTGGGATGACCGTTTGCATAAGAGCCTGTGTTTGTTTTTCCCGGTGATTCGCCTGATTCTATTGCCATATATATGTTGTTTGTCTGTGCAGGACCGACTTCGTTTATATACGCCTTTGCGTTTTCATAGAGGTCTATGAGCTTAACATTGTCATTGGCTGCCGCTGCCTCTTTCATAAGGGTGGGAGAATCGGGATTGAAGCCTGCCGTGGGGACGCCGTTGTTTGTTCTGGGCATAGGAGTTACCAGAACGGGTATAGCCCCTCTTGAAAGTATAGCCGGAATATATATATTGTTCAGCCATCTCTTATAATAGTCCGTTGTGGAACCTCTTCCGAATCTTATTTCGGGGCCGTTTTCGCCGGTTGATTCGTCATTGTGAGCGGAATGAATGAAAATATAATCGCCGGGCTTTGCAAGCATAAGCACATCGTTGAATCTGTTTTCAATGTACATTGCCTTCATAGAGCGTCCGCCCATGGAGTAATTTATTACATTAATCTTGTCCGGGTCGAACATACTGCCTATTATCTGACCCCAGCCGCTCATGCCGGCCTCCTCGAAGGTGTATGTTTTTTCCGTTGAGTCGCCAAGAACATATATAGTCGGAAGGTCAGCTTCTGTTTTTGTATTCTGAGGTATTTTCTCTATGGTGATCGACTTTACGCCTACGGTTTTTGGCGAGTCTGCCTTGGGCAGTGAGGAGGGCTCTATTTCAAATTCTATATAAGGCTCTCCGGTAACATAGGAATAGCTCCATGTTGTGTCGCTTGTCCACTTTGCAAAGTTTTTGATGGGAACAAGCTTTGCACTGTCCCAGTAAGCTGAGCTTGTTATTCCCCCAGCCTTCATGCCGGAGGGAGCGATGCTTGTGTTGCCTTTGTTGGAGCCGTTTCCAAGCTCCACACTCAGGGCATAGGCTCCCGCTTCTTCCACATCTACTCTGAAAACAAGTCCTCCGTAGTTATAATCCGTAGAGGTTTTGTTTGAAATATAAGTGCCGGAGCCGTCCTCGGCAATATAGAAGCCATCGCTGTTGTGCTTTATATTTGTTGTGTTAAGCTCTCTTGGGGGCATTGCGCTTGTCTTTGCAACAAATCCGCTGCCGCTTTCCGCGGAATAAATCGGCACACTGTCATCTGACTTTGTAAAGTCAAAGCTTTTGTAGGGCTGTGCGGCGGATACGGTTTCGGTAAATAAAACCCCCGAAAGTCCTGCCGTTGCCATAACTGCCGACATAACCGTCCCTATCATTCTTTTCAGTTTCATATAATTATCAGCTCCTTTTAAGTAATATCTGATTCTTTACAATAACAATTATAAACTATTACATTATGTCAAAGTCAATAGATTTTTTTTGACAACTGTATTAAATGTGAAAAAAACGGCTTGGCAGACAACACCTAATAAATTTTATAGGCACTGTCATACTCCCTCATGTTTATCTTTTATAAGATAACTTTATTTTACTGCAATAAACTCTATTAATAATACCACAATTATCAAAAAAGTGATTAATATTGCTTGTTTCAGTTTACTCATTGCATAACCCCCGTAATGTACCGATTTATGACTTCATTGTCCCAACCGAAAATACCGTGCTTAAAAATATGGTTTACAACAGAACCGACAGTCATACACGATTCACTAATACCCGCAGCTGCCCCCAAGATAACCATAGGTTATGTTCCCCACTTGCTCAACGGTTACTGTCTTTACGTTAAGAAGCATTTGTGTCAGATATACCCAAAAAGAAATACCGAAATATCCAAGGGCGACCCTATTGAGTTTAAAACCGCATCAATGAAGCTTGTGTATAATGTGCAGGCACATTACAGTCTCTCGTTATACCGATTAATTCCTTGCGTGTTGCCGGATTTCGCATTTATAAGTTTATATTATTTTTGAAAGCATAGCCCAATCCGTCTTAGAAGCAGACGGATTTTCAGAAGCGCTCATTGACTATGCTGTCATATTAACAGCAATACTTTTCGTAGTTATTGTCAATATTATTTTATCTTTTCTATTTCTTACAAAGTTCTCTGCATTGCCCGACCTCCGCATCTGAACATTGTCATAGTTTTCCGCCAATATGCCGATATATAGATTAAGGGCGTACCGTTTTGCAGCGGTACGCCCTTGAGTTTACTCAACTATTTTATATTGAAAAGGTTTATGTATTAAGCAAGGAATTTTGCAAGAGCCTTTTCAGCTTCCTCAGCCGGTGCATTGTCATGGATCGCAAGCTCTATTTCCTTTGAGATGTCAAGGGAGAAGATTCCCATAATTGACTTTGCGTCTACAACATATCTGTCTGTTACAAGATCGTAATCGCCGTCAAGAGTGTTGAGAGTGTTTACGAATTCCTTTACCTTATCTATTGTGTCGATTTTTACTGTAAGCTTTTTCATGGTTTTAATTCCTCCTTATATTAATTATATTCAGACTGTAAACTTTGCGAGAGCCTTTTCAGCCTCATCTGCCGGTGCATTGTCGTGTATGGCAAGTTCAAGCTCCTTTGAGATGTCAAGGGAGAAGATACCCATAATTGACTTTGCGTCTACAACATATCTGTCTGTTATAAGATCGTAGTCACCTTCAAGAGTGTTGAGAGTGTTTACGAATTCCTTTACTTTGTCTACTGTGTCGATTTTTACCGCTATCTTTTTCATGGTTTCATTTCCCTCCTGTCAGATATTGGTTTTTATTAAACTGTAAATTTGGCGAGAGCCTTTTCAGCCTCATCTGCCGGTGCATTGTCGTGTATGGCAAGTTCAAGCTCCTTTGAGATGTCAAGGGAGAAGATACCCATAATTGACTTTGCGTCTACAACATATCTGTCTGTTATAAGATCGTAGTCACCTTCAAGAGTGTTGAGAGTGTTTACGAATTCCTTTACTTTGTCTACTGTGTCGATTTTTACCGCTATCTTTTTCATGGTTTCATTTCCCTCCTGTCAGATATTGGTTTTTATTAAACTGTAAATTTGGCGAGAGCCTTTTCAGCCTCATCTGCCGGTGCATTGTCGTGTATGGCAAGTTCAAGCTCCTTTGAGATGTCAAGGGAGAAGATACCCATAATTGACTTTGCGTCTACAACATATCTGTCTGTTATAAGATCGTAGTCACCTTCAAGAGTGTTAAGAATGTTTACAAATTCCTTAACCTTATCAACAGAGTTAATGTTTACCTTAATTTTTTTCATGTTTTTAAAACCCTCCTCTTTAAAAATATTTTACTTATTTTTCCTTTGTTACACTGATATTCTATACTATATTTTATCTTTTGTCAAATCGATATTTTGCTAATATTTAAGAATTTGGCGAATAATTATATAAATATAAGGCAGTTTTCGATTTAAAAATTGGTCAAAACAGCGATTTGTGAAAGAAGCTTTGTTAAAAACCTCTAAAAATCGACTTAAAAAACATACAGATTAACCAAAAATAAAAATCTGATTCGTTTTTATTATAAATTTTGACCGAATTTTTTAACTGTCAAAAAACCTTTAAGGGAGGCATATCTGAGATGAATATAAGGTATAAGCTCAATCTCGGCATAATAGGAGTTTTGTTTTTGCTTGCCGTGGGAATAACATTAATAAAGGAAGAAAAAGGGACAGAAGCCGTATTATCCGAAAATAAACCGGCATATATCTGCATAATAATAGATGATTTCGGAAATGACTCAGAGGGAACGGAGGAGATGATGAAGCTCCCCATAAAATTTACAGGCGCTGTTATGCCGCTTATGGAAAAAAGCAAACAGGAGGCGGCAATGCTTATAGGCGAGGGCAAGGGAGTTATAGTACATCTGCCTATGGAAGCAAAATCAGGGAAAGCAAGCTGGCTGGGCGATAATCCCGTTCTTGTTTCGATGTCCGAGGAGGAGCTTGAAAAGACAATATCTTCATCGCTCTCCCAAGGCTACGGAACAGGAGTAAACAATCATATGGGGTCTAAGGCTGTGGAAAGCGACAAGGTTATGGATATACTTTTCAGGCACATTAAGGAAAACAATATGTTTTTTGTTGACAGTATGACTTCCGCAGACAGTCTGAGCGGCAAGTATGGGGAAAAATACGGTGTGAGTGTTTTAAAACGTGATGTTTTTCTGGATTCAACCGACAGCAGGGACAAGGTGATCGAAAATCTGAATAAAACAAGGGATATAGCCTTAAAGAAGGGCTATGCCGTGTGTATAGGTCATGTCGGGGCTGAGGGAGGCAAAATAACCGCCGAGGCGATTGGTTCCGTATATGAGGATTTTGAAAAAAGCGGCATTGAATTTATAACGGCAGATGAGCTTTGTAAAATGATAGGGCAACAACAGCAGACCGCCCTGCCCTGAAGACCGTCACAGACGGTCTTCAGGGCAGGGTGCGCGGGGGCGTGGGGGAGGGGGAGGGAAATGCGGGGGAGGGCGGCGAAGCCGCCCTCCCCCGCATTTCCCTCCCCCTCCCCCACGTCCCCGCGCGCCCAAGCTTGTCGGCTGAACCTAAAAATAAAATTAATTTTCAAAAAGGCTTTACAAAATGCATTAATTTGGTTATAATAGGTAACGTATTCTCAAACGCTTTGACAGGGACGGGACACAGCAAAACACTTACAGAGAGCCGGCGGCGGTGGAAAGTCGGCAGTTACCTTTTGCCGGTCGGATCACCCTTGAGCGGCAGACCGAAACAATGCAGTAGGCTCTGACGGACGCCATCGTTAAAGGCATAAAGAGGATCCCATATTAAAATTGGGGTCAATTCGGGTGGTACCGCGAAAACACGCTTTCGTCCTGTAGAGTGACGGGGGCTTTTTTAATTTACAGGAGGTATGATAATGTATAACAAAGTCACAACGAATTTAGACTTTGCTTCCAGAGAAAAGGATATTCTGGAGTTCTGGAAGAAAAACAATATTTTCGAGAAGAGCATCAATCTGAGAAACGGCAGCCCTGAGTTTACATTTTATGACGGACCGCCAACGGCTAACGGAAAGCCCCATATAGGGCATATTCTTACCCGTGTAATAAAGGATATAATACCAAGATATCGCACTATGAAGGGCTTTCACGTTCTGAGAAAGGCAGGCTGGGACACTCACGGACTGCCCGTAGAGCTTGAAATAGAAAAGGAGCTTGGCATAAGCGGCAAACCACAGATAGAAGAATACGGCGTAGAGCCGTTTATAAAGAAATGCAAGGCTTCCGTATTCAAATATGAAGAGCTTTGGAGAAATATGTCCGACAGAGTAGGCTTTTGGGCAGATATGGACAATCCCTATGTAACCTACCATAATTCATATATAGAGTCTATATGGTGGGCGCTCAAACAGATATGGGACAAGGGACTTCTCTATAAGGGTCATAAAATAGTCCCGTACTGCCCCCGCTGCGGAACGGCGCTTTCATCTCACGAGGTTGCCCAGGGCTATAAGAATGTAAAGGAAACATCGGTTATAGCGAGATTCAGATGCGTTGACGATGAAAACACATCATTTCTTGCATGGACGACAACTCCGTGGACGCTGCCTTCAAACGTAGGTCTTTGTGTGAATCCGAAGGAAACATATGTAAAGGTAAAATCAAGAGATGAATATTTCATACTTGCCGAAGCCCTTGTGGAAACGATCCTTGGTGAGGGCGTGGAAACAATAGAAAAATATATTGGCAAGGATCTTGAGGGCAGACATTATGAGCCGCTTTTCGATTATGTGAAGGATACGCTTAAAAAGGACGCATATTTTGTTACCTGTGACGACTATGTAACTCTCACCGACGGTACGGGCATAGTCCACATAGCTCCTGCATTTGGTGAGGACGACGCAAGAGTCGGCAAAAATTATGATCTTCCCTTTGTACAGCTTGTAGACGAACAGGGCAATTTTACAAAAGAGGTTTACGACTTTGAGGGCAAATTTGTAAAGGACGGAGATCCTCTTATTATAGAAAAGCTTAAGGCTGAGGGCAAGCTTTTTGCGGCACTGCCCTTTGAACATGACTATCCCTTCTGCTGGAGATGCGATACGCCCCTGCTTTACTATGCAAGAGATACATGGTTCATAGCAATGACGAAGGTCAAGGAGCAGCTTCTCAAGAATAACGAAACCGTAAACTGGATTCCCGATAATATAAAGCACGGTCGTTTTGGCAATTTCCTTGAAAATGTAATTGACTGGGGACTTAGCCGTGAAAGATATTGGGGAACTCCTCTGCCAATATGGGAGTGCGAATGCGGTTACAGACACACCATAGGCAGCATAGAAGAGCTTAAGTCTATGTCTGACGACTGTCCCGAAAACATAGAGCTTCACAAGCCTTATATTGACGCTGTACACCTGAACTGCCCAAAGTGCGGCAAGAAGATGACGAGGGTATCGGAGGTAATAGACTGTTGGTTTGACTCCGGCTCTATGCCCTTTGCGCAATTCCACTATCCTTTTGAAAACAAGGACTTGTTTGAAAAGCATTATCCCGCAAACTTTATTTCCGAAGCAGTGGATCAGACAAGAGGCTGGTTCTACACACTTATTGCCATATCTACGCTTATATTCGACAAATCCCCCTATGAAAATGTAATCGTTCTGGGACTTGTGCAGGATAAAGACGGAAGAAAAATGTCCAAACATCTGGGTAATGTTGTAGATCCGTGGGAGGTTTTGGACAATCAGGGCGCCGATGCTGTCAGATGGTATTTTTATACCAACTCCAACCCATGGCTTCCCAGTCGTTTTTATGAAAAGGCGGTAAATGAAGCGCAAAGAAAATTTATGGGCACGCTGTGGAACACCTATGCTTTCTTCGTGCTGTATGCCAATATAGACAGCTTTGACCCCACAAAGTATACATTTGACTATGATAAGCTGTCGGTAATAGACAAGTGGATAATATCAAAGCTTCAGACGCTTATCAAATATGTTGACAACAGCCTTGAAAATTATAAGATAACCGAATCCGCAAGGGCGCTCAATGATTTTGTTGACGAGCTTTCAAACTGGTATGTAAGAAGAAGCCGTGAGCGTTTCTGGGGCAAGGATATGCCGCAGGACAAAGTAAATGCATATATGACACTTTACACGGTTCTTACGGAAATGGCTAAGCTTTCTGCGCCTTTCGTGCCGTTTATGTCAGAAATGATTTATCAGAACCTTGTGGTAAATGTGGATAAGAATGCTCCCGAATCAGTCCATCTCTGCGACTTCCCCAAAGCAGATGAAAAGCTGATAAATAAAGAGCTTGAATCGGCAATGGAGGAGGTTCTTTCCGTAGTTATAGCCGGAAGAGCCGCAAGAAATTCCGCAAACATCAAGAACAGACAGCCGATAGGCAAAATGTATGTAAAGGCTGAAAAGGTTCTCGATGATATGTATAAGGAAATTATACTTGATGAGCTGAATGTTAAGGAATGCGAATTTACAGATGATGTTTCCGCATTTACAAGCTACACATTCAAGCCGCAGCTCAGAACTTTGGGCAGAAAATACGGAAAGCTTATTCCCGGCATAAGCAGCTATCTGAGAGAAAGCGACGGAACGGAGCTTATGAGAGCATTAAAGAGCGAGGGTAAGATAACCTTTGAGATAGACGGAAACAGCATAGAGCTTGCTGAGGAGGATCTTCTTATAGAAACAGCAAAGAAAGAGGGCTTTGTTTCCGAAAGCGAAAAGCAGACAACCGTTGTGCTTGATACAAATCTTTCGGAGGACCTTATTGAAGAGGGCTTCGTAAGGGAGATAATATCAAAGGTACAGACTATGAGAAAGGAAGCCGGTTTTGAGGTTCTTGACAGAATAACTCTCTATTACAGCGGCAACGAAAGAATTGCCGACATATTCAGAAACAGGGAAAGTGAAATAACGGCTGATGTACTTGCTGAAAAAGCAGTAAACGGCACAGACGAAAACGCATATACCAAGGAATGGAACATTAACGGAGAAACAACTTCCCTTGGTGTAAAAAAAATCTGATGCTGACACAGGACCGGCGCTGAGGACAAAAAAAGGGGCGCCGGCCCTTTTTTTAAGTATCTTTAGGGGTGGGTGGGCGG
>CANQXR010000004.1 GCA_947627855.1 uncultured Clostridia bacterium | reverse complement strand
GAACAGCAGGAACAGACCCCAAGGGGTCTGTTCCTGCTGTTCCGGGCTGTCCGGCTTGTCCGACCGCTGCGGCACGGAACCCGCAAGCTTATACGCCTTTCACGTATCTATTTCGGCTATTTCATCAATTGGAATATTTGTTCCGTCCTCCATTATTATTATACGGTCGCAGAGATTTATTTTTCTTATGCTGCCGAAAACAGTATGATAAGCCCCTCCGTCCTTTTTGCTGTCAGGTATAAAATAGGTGATTTTTACCTCGGGCTGTTCGTCCATACGCTCCATTATGCGTCGGAGCCTGTTGTCAAGACGGGCGTTTTCATACTCGTCAGGCTCCTTTCTTTTTTCCGTCTGTCTTGCAGCCTCCTCAACGGCAGACTCATAGCCCGTCAGCGCCGCAAATGATGCAAACTGCGCCGCCCTGTCGTGAACCGACATACGGGGGTGACTTTCCGATATGTGACAGGGCAGATCTATAATGTCGTCATATTTGTCTGTTTTGTCCATAGCCTGATTCTCCTTATGCCTTGTGTCCGCCTATCTGATTATTTCGGCTTATTGCCGTAGCTCCCTCCTTAAGACTGACCCCCTTTATTATGGCGTTCTTGCCGAAACGCTTTTTGAGGTCGATCACAGCCTCCTGAATGTTTTTCTCCCTCATAAGCTCCCTTTCCTCCTTTTCCGACTGCTTTTGCCTTTCCTCGTAATCCGTAAAAAGGTCAAGCTGTTCGGGACAGTATATGCTTTTGCCATCAGCCTCCGCCACAACGTGATTGGCGGTTATATTTATTCTCCTTATATATAAATTCCTGTCGGCAATACGACCGAACAAACCAACGGCTGCGTTCACGATGATTTTAGCAGATGACGTAGACCTGCTCAGATTTTCGCTGCCATGGGCGTGCTTCGGGACTTCCCTTCCATACCTGTCCTTCTTGGTCGCCCCTCTGTATTCCTTTCTTATTTTGGGATCCATCAGACTTTCCTTGTCATACCCCACCGTAAGCACTATCTGATCTGTCACAAGACCCTTGTCCACAAGGTCAAGAGCAAGAGCCTCCGCCATTTCTCTGACTATTATTTCAGCCTTACTGTACTCATATGGACACATAAGAACCTGCCCGGAGCTTATGCTGCTGTTTTCCGGCTTATACTCCTTTATATCCTTTATGGTGCATGGCTCCCTCCCCCATGCGTGGTCAATCAGAAGCTCCGCATTTATGCCGAAAAGCTTATACAGCAGATCCTCGTTATATAAATCGGTCTTTTTCCCCACAGAGCATCTTGCAATGTCGCCCATAGTATATATGCCGTATTCCTCAAGCTTTTTTGAATATCCCCTCCCCACACGCCAGAAGTCGGTAAGGGGTCTGTGGTTCCAGAGCAGCCGCCTGTATGACATTTCATCAAGCTCGGCTATGCGCACTCCGTCCTTATTTGGTTCTATGTGCTTTGCAACTATATCCATCGCCACCTTGCAAAGATAAAGATTTGTGCCTATACCTGCTGTGGCTGTTATGCCCGTGTTCTCCAGAACATCGTTTATTATTCTCATTGCAAGCTCTCCGGCGCTTGATCCGTAAACATCAAGATATCCCGTTGCGTCCATAAATACCTCGTCTATCGAATATACATGGATATCCTCAGGGGCAATATACTTCAGATATATTCCGTATATTCTGGTGCTGTAATCAATGTAATGAGCCATTCTGGGAGGGGCGGCAATATAATCGAGCGCCAGTCCGTCAGAGGTCTTAAGCTCGGAATCAATATAAGACTTCCCCGTGAATTTACGCCCCGGCGCCCTCGCCTTTCTTGCGGCGTTTATTTCCCTGACCCTCTCCTCAACCTCAAAAAGTCTTGCCCGCCCCGGAATTCCGTATGCCTTGAGAGCCGGCGAAACGGCAAGACAGATTGTTTTCTCCGTTCTGCTCACATCTGCCACCACAAGATTTGCGTCAAGAGGGTCAAGTCCCCTTTCCACACACTCCACCGAGGCATAGAATGATTTCAGATCTATGGCTATATATGCTCGCTCCTTCATTTAAATCACCCTCTCCCTTTTATATGCTTATTATAACACAGGGGGATTGAAAAAAATACACAATCGGCATATTTTTATGCGAAAACCATTTGCGTCATAAAATTGTTTGTTTGCGCCAAATGATTGACAAGTGCTTCTTTTTGATATAAACTTTGTTTATAGTCGCAGAGTATCTGCGGCTTTGGTCAATATATAAATATACATAAACAAGGAGGAATATAAGTGAAAAAAATAACGAAAACAGCTGCACTTCTGCTGACAGCCGTCATGGTGATGCAGACGGCGGCATATGCTGAAAACGGAGCATATGAAGGCGTTTTCATGGCTCCCCATGTTGAAAGCAATATGTGCAGTGCAGATTTCTGGCTTAAGAAAACCGCTTCTCCCGATGATGTAATCATGACGGAAGATGAAATAAGCGAGTTCAACCGCTCTGTCTTAGACACAGAGAAAACCTACACCATAGATCTTGAGGCTCTGCCCGAAGAATTCAACGGCAGAAGCATGGCTGACGCTATGGCGGAATTCGAGTCCCCGTCGGGGCTTTATCTGAACGGCGAAAGCGTTGACGAAACATATTATGAGGAAATAAGAGAAAACATCAGAAATTCCGATGTTTCCGACAAAATGCCTCTCCGCTACGGCTTTGCCGTAAACAGAACGGTTATGAAGGCATATCCCTATGAGGACTTCCTATCCGACAGTCCGGACGACCCCGAATGGGATGAGCTTGTTTCCACAGGCATATATCTTAACGAACCCCTTGCCATATACTTCACAACGGCAGACGGCAAATTTACACTTGCCAAAAACGAGTGCTGCTCAGGGTGGGTTCCCACAGAGGATATAGCGGTCTGCTCCGATAAGGAAGAATGGCTCAAGGCTTCATCTCCCGAAAAATTTCTTGTTGTCACAGGTGAAAAGGTATATCTTGAGTCAAGTGCAGACCAGGATATTTCAGGAAAAATGATGACAATGGGCACAAAACTGGAGCTTGTAAGCTCCTTCCCCGGCCCCGTGACATTCAGACTTCCATGGAACAACTATGTAGTCAGAATGCCCGTAAGAAATCCCGATGGCAGCTTTGACGAAAAGCTCGCCATGATCCCGTCAAACCGTGATGTAAATGTGGGCTATCTTCCCTATACCACAGAGAATGTTTTGTCACAGGCATTCAAGTCACTGGGAAACCGTTACGGCTGGGGCGGTATGCTTGATTCTCAGGACTGCTCCTCATTTGCCCGTGAGGTTTACAAGTGCTTCGGCTTCTCTCTGCCAAGAAATACCACATGGCAGACTGCAATGCCCGCACAGGTCGTTGAGCTGTCGAGTATGACCATAGCGGAAAAGGAGGACGTGCTTGACGCTCTTGCTCCCGGTTCAATTCTTCAGATACCCGGTCATGAAATGATATATCTCGGCGAAAACAACGGCTTATATTATACCATAAACGATGTAAGCTCAATTGTCAGCCCCGATGACCCGGAGGGCGGCATAATAGATCCGAGAGGTATAATCGTAAACGATTTCTCAACTCTCAGGGCAAACGGCACAACATGGCTTGACAACCTGAGTTATGCAATAACCGTAAAACCCAAGGACACCGACAAGCCGGACGTACCCGATGACGTTTCATCAGCCGCAGGCAGCATTGTCATACTTCATACAAACGATATGCACGGCAATCTCATAAGCTCCGACTCTGTTATAGGCGCTGACAAGGTTGCCGCACTGAAAAAGCAGAACGAAGGCTCTATTCTTGTGGACGCCGGCGATGCTACACAGGGCGTTGCTTTTGCAACTCTCACAAAGGGTGAAGATGTAATAAAGCTTATGAACAGCGCAGGCTATGACGTTATGGCTGCCGGAAACCACGAATTCGACAACGGTACGGAACAGCTTAAAAAGCTTATGAATATAGCGGACTTCCCCATAATATCCGCAAACACCTATCTCAACGGCGAACCGTTTTTCAAAAATGGCTCTTCTGACGGAAAAAGCGTTATTATAGAAAGAAACGGCATAAAGGTCGGCTTTTTCGCACTTACCACCGCCAACACCCTTACATCTACAAATCCCAAGGGAATAGCAGGTGTGGAATTTGCCGATGAAATAAAAACGGCAAAGGAAGAAACCGAGCTTCTCGACAAGCAGGGCGCCGACATAATAATCGCCATAACACATATGGGAATTATAAAGGACGAGGCGGACTGTACGAGCTATGAGCTTGCCGAGGCAATGGCAGGCACAGAGCTTGACGCCGTTATTGACGGTCACAGCCATTCCGTTATAAATGAAAAGGTCGGCGATATTCTTGTGGCTCAGACGGGCACAGGCAGCACGGCAGTTGGCAAAATGGAAATAACCCTCGATGAAAGCGGAAAAACCGATATTTCCGAAACACTGCTCAGCGCACAGGATCTCAAGGAGCTTGCTCCTGACCCGACAGTAAAGGCAAAGGCTGACGAAATAACCGCCTCACAGTCGGAAATGCTTGAACAGGTTGTCGGCGAAACAAAAACGACCCTCTGGGGCGGCTCCATAAATCAGATAGCCGAAGCAAGAGTAGGCGAAACAAACCTTGGCAGCCTTATTGCCGACAGCATACTATACAGCGCAAAGGACATAATTGACGACAGTCTGAAGGACGTTCCCGTTGTTTCGGCGGAAAACGGCGGCGGATTCCGTCAGGCAATACCCAACGGAAAAATAACCCAAGGCAGCATTATAAACACACTGCCTTTCGCAAATACGGTAATGTACAAGGTCATAAATCCCTCTGTTCTCTATGCTCTTATGGAAGGCTCCGTTTCTTCGGTAAACTCGCAGGACAGCGAAACGGGCTTTATGAATGCGGCATATTCCGGCAGCTTTCTTCAGATAGGCGGCATGAGAATTGAGTATGACCCCAATAAGGAGGTCGGAAGCAAGGTAGAAGCTATATATCTTGACAATGAAAAAACGCCCCTTGACAGAAACAACAGCGAAAGAAAAATAATAATCGCATCAAACGACTATGTTATAGGCTCGGGAGTGCTTGCGGATATACCGATTGCAGGTGAAGGCAGCGGTCTTATGGAGGCTGTTTCGGCATACATTGCCTACCTTACCGAAAACGGAACCAAGCCCTTAGAGCTTCCCGTGACATCGGGCAGAATAAAAACCGTGGGCGCATATACTCCCACAGACTACACGGCAAACATCAGAATCAAAGGCGAGGACGGCTCTGACATAGCAGAGGGAACGGAAGTGGAATTCTATATAGATTCCGTAAAAACAAGTGCAGTCACAGGGGAGGGCGGAGTGCTTTCGTTTACCGTTTCCGACGGTCCTCACAGCATAAAACTCTATGAGGACCAGCCTGAGGTATATGTAAACAATTACAGCGGCGCAGGCGTAATAGAAAGCTTCGGCACATGGAACGGCGGTTTCCCCGTACTGAACCTCAGAGCGGCAGTTTCCGATGATACAACGGCAGCCGAGCCATCATCGGAAGAGCCAACGTCCGCAGAAACAACGGCGGCAGAGTCCCCCACCGAAACAACGACACAGAAACCATCAGCTGTCCCTGCGGCGTCCTCCTCAGGAAAAAGCTCTTCGGGAAAGGGCACGTCAGTAGCATCAAAACAGAAAATTCAAAGACAGCTCCCTCCGATGAGGACGACAACAAGTCCGAAGCGTCACCGAATGCAGCCTCCGATGGCTTTGTTCTTACAGGCGAGGTAAAGCTTACACCGGGAAACAGTAATATTTCCGTAGGCGACAAGCTTTTCGACATAGGTACTGCCCCCTATATTCAGCCCTCCAGCAGCTCCGTTATGGTTCCTCTCAGATTCGTTGCGGCGGCATTTATGGGAGATGACCCCGAAAAAGCCGACAACAGCAATGCCGTAAGCTGGGATCCCACTACGAAAACAGCTGTCGTAAGGATTGGCTCAACCACCGTTTCATTTACCGCCGGCAGTCCCGAAATGACTGTAAGCGGCAAAACCTCAGTTATGGAAAACGGCGTAAAGACCGAAATAAAGGACGGCAGAATGTTCATACCCTTCAGAGCGTTGGGAAATGCTTTCGGCATAAAAACAGACTGGGACGGCGAAACAAAAACGGCTTCTTACTCAGCCGCTTAGATAAAATCAAGAAAGGAAGTATAATTTATGGATATTGACTATCTTCTTCTGCTGCAAGGCTTCAGAGAAGCAACGGGAGGAATTTTCAACGTATTTTTTGAGCTTATAACAAAGCTTGGCGAAACATCGGTTCTTATGTTCTTTCTGGGGCTTATATACTGGTGTTATGACAAGAAAAAGGGAATATTCCTTTTGCTGACGCTCTATACAAACAGAATAATAAACGGCTTTATAAAAATAACCGCCTGTGTATACCGTCCATGGATACGGGATCCGAGGGTGATTCCCGTGGAGGAGGCAATGGCGGACGCTACGGGATATTCCTTTCCAAGCGGACATACGACAAACGCCGTAAGCGTATGGGGAGGCTGTGCCGTCGACAGGAACGACAAGGATAAGATGCCTGTAATATTGAAGGTATTTTTTATAATTATCGTACTTCTTATAGCCTTTTCGAGAAACTATCTCGGAGTCCACACTCCACAGGACGTTATAGTGGCTCTCGTACTGGGCGCTGCAGTGCTTTTTGCAATGTCAAGGCTTATGCCCGTTATAGAAAGCCATAAAAACGGATATATAATAGCGGCGGTTTCGGGCGTTGCGGTATGTTTGGTTCTTATAATATATGCCGCACTTAAATCCTACCCCGAAACATTAGGTGCGGACGGCAAGGTAATTGTAGAGGGCGCAAAGATGGCAGTGGACTCATATAAGACTGCCGGCGCCGCCATAGGACTTTTCATAGGTCTGCTCGTTGAAAGACGCTTTATAAAATTTTCAACTGACGTAAGCAGCGCAGAAAGAATAGTAAGGGCATTTTTCGGCACATTCGTATATACCGTGCTCAGCAATGCTTCGGGAACATTATCCGGTCTGCTTGCAAACGCAGGTCTCGGAGAGGGGCTTGCAAAGGCGATTTTACAGTTTGTCTGTCTTTTCACCTTCGCCGCACTTCTTCCGGCAATTATGAAGCTGTTTTCACCCCTTTTCGGAAGCAGGGCTTAAACAATAAAATCTGACTGTAATAAAGCACTTCTGTCTTGACACAAAGACAGGAGTGCTCTTTTTTTTACGTTTGTGCCGCCAAAACCGCCGTCTGCGACATAACGACGGCGGAAGTCTTGTTTTTTGACTTTTCGTGTAGTATAATACAGATGTATTATTGTAGGAAGGGAGGTTGGGTAAGTATGCCTAACAAAAAAGAATTCATCAGTCTTGTTGTGTTTACGCTTGCCTGTGTTTTAACGATATTTTTTATGCATCTTTTCACACAGTTCAAACCGGTGGAGGTACAGCCTTTACTGAAAAAAAGCCTTTCGGAATATACGGAAGAGGTGGCTTCTGAGGAGAATCCCCAAGCCGCAGACGAAATTAATTCATTTAAGGAATACCGCAATATACTTGGCTTTGCGAATTTTCACGCCATACCGATAGGTATGATGCTTCTGATACTCATGCTGCTGTGCGGACTTATGCTTTTCAATATGCTTTCCGGCAGTCCCGACTACACCCTTATAATTCTTGCCGCAGCCCATGCCATTTTTGCCATAAACAGCCTGTCACGGGCAGAGGGCGGTTTTTTCCTGCCGCCTGTGGCAAACGCTGTCCTTGGTAGCAGATATACCATTTATGTCGTGCCTGTTCTGCTGATAATATATTTAGCCCTCAACATAAGAAAAAGGGTTATGGTATATTTCACTTATCTCAGTATAACGGTGGCGGTCGTATTTCTGCTGCGCTATCTTATAAATGTTGCAAAGGGCATATTTGTGCCTGATATAGTTGAGATTGCTCCGAAAGAGCTGCTTTTCCGGGGTATTGCGCTCAGAACGAGCGCCGTTGCCATATTTATCGCCTTCTTCGCGGCATATATATATCATATTGACAAGTATGCCCAGATTTTAATAAAAAATCAGGTTCTGAAAATACAGAACAGGCTTATAACCAAGAATTACGAAACTATGGTTCAGAATATCCATCAGACACAGGCTATGCGTCATGAATGGAAAAACAATATAATCGCCATGGGGCTTATGTACAAGCAGGGCAAAACAGAGGAGTTGGGACAATATATAGAAAATCTCAGCGACAATCTTTCAGACGTGGCAATTCCCCACTTTACGGAAAACTTCACCATAAACGCCATTGTCAGCAATGCCGCCGCCAAAGCCCGTGAAAACAATATAAATTTCAGAGCAAATATTTATGTGCCCAAAAAGCTGAATATTTCAGATGATGATTTATGCTCACTGCTCATAAATATGCTTGACAACTCCATATAAGCCTGTATTATGATGCCACAGGGCAAAAAGCGGTTTATAGAATTCAGCGCAGCCCTTAAAAAAGGCTTTCTGAATATAAGCTGTAAAAATTCATACAGTAATCTGATAGTTGTTTCCGATTCGGAGGGCGACATATTCAAAACCGCCAAAAAGGACAAGTCCTTTCACGGCTTCGGTATAAGACAGATGAATATAATAGCCAAAAAATATTATTCACTTATTGATATATACTATGGAAACGGTATGTTTACGGTTCAGACATCTCTGAAAAACGTACCCGTCAGCTCAAAAAAGAAATAAAACGGAGATGAATGCTTATGTACAGAGTGGCAATATGCGATGATGAAAATATCATAAGAGATGACCTGTGCCGTATTTGTACGGAGGTTCTTGATCTGAAGGGCATAGAATACTCCATAACCCCCTATAACAGCGGAACGGCTTTGGATGACGCAATAGGCTCCGGCGGAAATTTTGACCTGATTATACTCGATATAGAGCTTAAGGACAAAAACGGCATAGCTATCGCACAGGAAATGAGAAAGAAAAACGATATGACGAGCATAATTTTCGTAAGCTCCCACGAAATATATCTGAAGGACGGATACAGCATACAGCCCATACACTTTCTTGTAAAGCCCGTTGACTTCAATATGATGTACACGGCAATTTCGGCAGACCTGCGTATAAACCACAGCTCGACACAACTTCTCTTAAGCTTTAAAAACAAATCTCATACAATAAACACAAACGACATTATATACATAGAAATAATGGGGCACAACCTTTATATACACACAGACAAGGGAAAGGCGGCTTTCCGTCAGACAATGACCGGGATAGAACAAATGCTGCCGGGAGAATTTTTTTGCAGATGTCACAACAGCTATATAGTAAATCTGAGATATATAGACGAATTCACAAAAAGCGAAATCTATCTCAACAACGGCACTGTTCTGCCCATAGGCAGAAAATACTGCGACAGCTTTCAGCATAAATTCATAAGATATATGAATTCCTTAGGATAGGGATAAGTATGTTTTTCAGACATTTCCGAAAAACATACCGGTCAGTTCAAAAAAAGAAATAAAACGGAGATGAATTCTTATGTACAGAGTGGCAATATGCGATGATGAAAATATCATAAGAGATGACCTGTGCCGTATTTGTGGGGAGGTTCTTGATCTGAAGGGCATAGAATACTCCATAACCCCCTACGACAGCGGACAGGCTCTGGAGGACGCAATAGCCCCCCCCACCAAGCAGATTTGACCTTATTATACTCGATATAGAGCTTAAGGACAAAAACGGTATAACTATTGCGCAGGAAATGAGAAAGAGAAACGATATGACGAGCATAATTTTCGTAAGCTCTCACGAAACATATCTGAAGGACGGATACAGCATACAGCCCATACACTTTCTTATAAAGCCCGTTGACTTCAATATGATGTACACGGCAATTTCAGCGGATCTGCGTATAAACCACAGCTCGACACAGCTTCTCTTAAGCTTTAAAAACAAATCTCATACAATAAACACAAACGACATTATATACATAGAAATAATGGGTCACAACCTTTACATACACACAGACAAGGGAAAGGCGGCTTTCCGTCAGACAATGACCGGAATAGAACAAATGCTGCCGGGAGAGTTTTTTTGCAGATGTCACAACAGCTATATAGTAAACCTGAGATATATAGACGAATTCAAAAGAAACGAAATCTATCTCAACAACGGCACTGTTCTGCCCATAGGCAGAAAATACTGCGACAGCTTCCAGCGCAAATTCATAAGATATATGAATTCTTTAGGGTAGGGATAAATATGAAAAAAATTGACGTTGGCTTTTTAGGCTATGGCACAAGGGCAATAGATGCGCTTATGGCGGACGACAGGTTTAATGTGAAATACTTCCTTGCTCCACGGTCAAGGCTCTGCTCCGATGTCCTTGAAGCGGCGGAAAAATATAAGGCTCGTGTAACTCTTGAAATAATAGACACAAAAAGGGAGCTTTCGGACAGAATAAAGTCCATAAATGACGTAAGGTGTTTCGTTATGAATGCCTGCCCCTTTATTCTCACCGATGAAATTCTTTCACATATGGATTTTTACAATATACATCCGGGAGATCTGCGCACAAACAGAGGTCATCAGCCCCACCTGTGGAGCGTTCTCCTCGGTGAGAGAAAAACAAGAATATGTCTGCACAAGGTAAACAGTCAGATAGACCTCGGAGAGATAATAGAGGACGCAGAGGTAGAGCTTGAGGGAAAGGAAAACGCCGCCGAAGTTTTGAATATGGCGGAGGATATGATACCATTTCTTCTTGACGGACTTTACAGATATCTTATGGGCGAAAAGGGCATAAAATATACTGTCAGGCAGGGCGACTACCGCCCCACAATGACATTTTCAGACTACGAAATAACCCCTTCCGACAGTCCCTCCGACATAGACAGAAAAATAAGGGCAAGAGCCATGCACAGCGGCGCTTTTTTCCTGTGTGAAAACAAACGCCTCTATGTAAACAGAATAATTTCCGCCGAAGCCTCCTCCGAAGAGAGCCTGAGCTTTGACGGAAAATATGTAATATACTGCCACAGCGGCTTTAAACTGACTCTTGCATTCAAAAAGGCAACCGACCTAAACGGAAATATTACGGCAGGTGATATTATTGAAATCAATAGGCAATAAAATTCAGGAAACCCTCGTGTTGTCCCTGTTTCTGACTACACTGGTATTTATGCTCATATCAATGGCTCTTATGATTACGCAGAACAGGATAATACTTTCCCAAAACGACAAAATCAACTCAGCTTTCAAGCAGGAATCCTCCGATGCTCTGTTTGACGCTATGGGCGGCTATGCCAAGGACTTGGGACAGTCGTGTATAAACGTAGTGGAAAAAAACTTCGATGAGTGCGAAAAGCTGGGAAAAAGCACGGCATATTTTGCCGAAATGCTTTACACCGACTACTACAAGGACGATGTGGATATTTCCTACGGCGTAGGCTTTGCCGAGGGAAAAACTCCCGAAGCCATCGCCGAAATAGACGATATATCAGACCTGCGGGAATATATAAGTACAAATTCGGACTATGACGAGGATAAACTTGACGCGCTTGACATATTCGTTGTTACCGAAAAGGGACTTGTCATTGACGGAACAAACAACAACTACGGCGAAAGCTATGAGGATCTCCGCAAGGAGAAGTGGTATGTGGACTGTAAAAAAACAATGGCTCCCCTTTGGACAGACGTAATACACGGCACGGTCACAGGCAAGGAGAAAATAGACTATGTTCACCCCATAATCGTAAACGGCGAGTTCAAGGGCATCTCCGTAGTCAGTATGGAAATAAACACACTTTGCGATTCTCTCCTCAGAAGCAATTTCAGAACCATAAAGGAAACGGATCTCTTGGACTCCGAGGGCAACAAAATCACAGGGGGCGCCGACTACGACAAGGCGGCGGAAAAATTTGACCTGCAGACTGCCGATGAAATATATATGGACGGAAACAACTGTTGGATATCATTCCTCCTCCCCGAAAAAAAATTCACGGTGTGTTTTGAATTCCAGCTTGACGAGCTTTACGAAACAGTCAACGCTTACAGCAGAGGTTTTGAAACAAACAACAATATAATACGCCGCCACACGGGAAAGCTGCTTATTGTTATGATGGTAATATATATTGTCATATGTCTGCCGCTTCTGCTGCTTTTTGTGATAATATCGGGAAGAATCGGGCGCTCCGTGGTAAATCCCCTTATGTCACTGGGCAAAAAGGTGGAAAACTTCGGCAAGGGAAATCTGGATATTGACATAAGCGACATAACCACAGATGACGAGGTTGGACTGCTTGCCCACACCATATATGAAATGTCCGAAAATACAAAGAAATATCTGGAGGAAATAAAGGAAATAACGGCGGAACAGGAAAAGGTGAATGCCGAAATGGAAACCGCCGCAAAAATACAGCTTTCCCTCATGAGTGCGGATTTTCCGAAGGACAGCTTCTGCGATGTATACGCACGTATGATGCCGGCGAAATTCGTAGGGGGAGATGTATACGCCACCTTTGACATAGACGAAAACAATGTTCTGGTATTCGTAGGCGATGTGGCAGGCAAGGGACTTCCGGCTTCATTCATATCCGTAAGAACAAAAATAAACATACAGATTTACGGTGAAATGAATTTAGGTCCTGCGGAAACTCTCAGACAGATAAACAACAGACTCTGCCACAACAATGACGAAACCATATTCGTAACAGCCTTTCTTGCCGTGTTCAACAAGGCAACGGGAGTTCTCACATACGCCAACGCAGGGCACAACAAACCTATACTTGCGGACGAAGAACCTCATTTTATCGATATGAACGTAGGTCTGCCCTTGGGCTGCATTGAAGATATGAAATATAAGGACGAAACCATTACCCTTAAAAAGGGTGAAAGCGTGTTTATATATTCCGACGGAGTTCCCGAAGCCATGGGCGCAGACAATACATTCTATTCAAACGAAAGATTTCTGAAGCTTGTTTCGGAAGTCACCGCAGGAGAATATACGGCAAAATCCCTTGTTGACGCCGTAGATGACGACCTTAAGCGGCACTATGGCGGCAAGGAGCTTTGGGACGATATAACAATGCTCGTTCTTAAATATACGGGAGGCGAGGGATAAATGAAGAAAATATTGCTGCTGCTTATTCTGTGCTGCGGCATATGCGGCTGCGGCAATACAGATGATCCCTATCTCACGGCGGAGAAATATATAGCCACTCAGCAGAGAAACACATATGAGCCTGTCACACGCCCCGATGGGGGAAAATTCAGAATATGCGTTCTCAGCTCCGACAACAATTATACACCGGGAGCGCTGATGTACTATGCCGTTGAAAAGCTTCGCAGTGACGGCTTTATAGAGCTTGACGAAGAGCTTCCCTTTTCTCCCGAAAATACAAACCTTGAGGAGCTTATAGACTATCTTTCCGAAAAGGACACAGGCAGCTATATCGGGTTTACCGACTTCCTCTATATAGACAGGGGCGGCAATGAGGACTATAAAGACCGACTTGACAGCCTTATTTCGGAAAACAAAATCGACATACTCATATGCACAGGCACCGACCCCGGACTGGTCGGCAAGAAAATATCGAGGGGCAGAATACCCGTACTCGTAACCTTCAGCACTGACCCTGTTGCGGCAGGAATAACAAATTACAGCGAGCGCTCCGGCATAAGGAACCTATGGGCGCATATAGAATCCTCCGGCTATAAAAATCAGCTTATGCTTTACAGAAGTATATACAGCTTCAAAAATCTTGGTATGGTATATTACAACGAAGCCGCCGCAGGACTTGCGGAATTTGAAAACGCCGCAAAGGATATGGGCATTTCCGTAAGCGCACTGAAAATGGTCGATAATGCTTTTTCCGCCAAGGATTCCGAGGAATATTACAGAGAATACAAGGCTAAAATACTTACTCTTGCAGAGGATTACGATATAGACGCTTTTATGATAAATTCAAGTATGACAGATAATGAGGAAAGAGCAGAGGAAATATGCGATATGCTTATGGAAATGGGCATTCCCGTGTTTGGTCAGTCCGGAGACGAATTTACGAAAAAAGGCTCTCCCCTTATGTCCGTTACATACCACCCAAGGGAAGATGCGGCGTTTCTTGCAGATACCCTTGAGGGCATAACAAACGGCAGGAGATGTGAGGAAATGCCGCAGATATATGACTCCCCCCTGCATATTTCCGTCAATAAGACTGCGGCGGATAAGCTTAACATTACCCTCGACTACGATACTCTGAAATATGCGGATAAGGTATATTACTGAATATATCCGCTGTGAAGGAAGAATAATGAAAAAAAAGCTTGTATTTGCAATTCATATTTTTATAATTCTTATATCTGCAATCTTTACATACACCGTTGTCACGGCGGCGGCAGGAAACAGTTGTCTTGAAATCTGGGAGCAATATCTCAATTTCAGAACAAAAGTCATTGCCGACAGGCTTGAAACAGGCATAAAGGCAGGACTTGACATAGACAACTATTACGGTCTTGACGCCGAAGCGGAAAGAGCCGCCCTCTTTGACAGGAATAACATTTCCGCCGTTATACTCAACAGCAGCGGCGAGCCTGTGGCTGCAAACTTCGACCTTTCCGCCGAAAAGCTCGCCCCCGCCTTTGCCGCACTGCCTTATCTCAGAGCGGAAACCGGCTATTCGGACGTAATGGGAAAAAGAATTTTTTCCCAGCCCTTTAAAACCGACAGCGGCATAGGGCATATTCTTCTTATATACGAAAAATCATATTTTTCACACATAGGCTCACCCTTTCTCATTGCCCATTACAGAAATACAGTAGATGAAATCGCTTCTCTCGCCCTGAATGACCTTTCAAGAGATGTGAATTCCTTCCATAACAAGGGACTTGACGCCGAAGATATTGCCGCCATGGAGGACAGCTTCAACTCAAGATTTTCGGCATTTCAGCTTATAGACAGCATTTCAATGGGATATGACAAGGACGGCAGACCTGCCTTTTCCACCTCTGACGGAAGCTTCAATGTGAACGTAAATATTAACCACAAATATCTGGACAAAACCTGCCTGTGGATATTCCTGTCCCTTCTGGCAGCTTTCATAATATGTATTATGATAGTTGTGGAATTTATGCCCCTTGGCAGAATAAGCTCCGAGTGGATAAACAACGGAAGTATAAACACAATACCCACGCTTATAAGATTCATTTCATTTTTTGTTTATCTTGCCGTTTATACAAGCCTGCCCTACGGTGCAGTTATAATAAATTCAATGGGAGAATCCGTGCTGGGGCTGCCTGTTTCGGTGAGCGCATCTCTTCCCATAACCCTTGAGGCTGCGGCGCTTCTTGCCGTACTCTCCGTAAGCCCCATTATATTCAAAAAAACAGGCATAAAGGGCTATGCTGTTCTTACGGGAACGGTAACTGTCATACCCTCCTTTATATGCTTTATATTCACAAACATATACACAATCATAATATGCTCTGTTTTTCTTGGCGCAGCACAGGGGCTTATCAAATATCTTATGAATTATCTTATATCCATATGCTCAAAAACCCCGGAGGACATAAGCGTAAACTACGGACATTTCAACATAGGCGTACTTACGGGAATAACCGTGGGCGGCTCTCTCGGCGGCATCACGGCGGCTCAGCACGGCTATAACAGCGTATATATGGTAAGTGCGGTAATTATGCTTGTGATTATAATAATTGCCCTTTTGTTTATGCCCTATGAATATATAAAAAGCGTACAGACAAGCCATGTCAGCGAAAAAAAATATTCCTATGCTTCTTTTCTGACGCTGCTTGCCAAATCTCCCGTTATGCTTCTGAATATGGTTTTTTCTGTGGGTGTTATAGCAGTGGCACTTATGTATATAGTCGCATTTATGCCCGCCGCCCTTAATTTAAAGGGGCTGTCGCCTATGGTAAGCACATACGGCTTTCTGATATACGGCGCAGCCGGCAACTACATAAGCGGATATGCCCTTAAAAAAGCAAGGAATATGAAAAGAAAAACAGCCGCTTTCGTGTCCTTGCTTATAATAACACTGGCCGTACTCGTAATAATACCCAGCATAAACGCATTGACAATATTCGCAGCTTCTTTTCTGGCAGGACTTTTTGACGGCTGCGGCGCTCCCTCCGTCACAAGCGCACTTATGAATATAAAAAAGGCAAGGGAAACAGACAGCGCCCTTATGCTCACGGGAACAGCCCTTATAAGTGGCGTGGGAAATATAGCCGCCCCCGTCATATACGGCGTAATATTATATTCGGGAAACATAAGAGTAAATCTGAGCCTGCTCGCCGTGTTTTTCCTGTTTTCGGGAATATACATAATGAATATGAAGGAATAAAAAAAGACAGGAGCGCAAGCCCCTGTTTTTTTTTAGTCATTATTGAAATGTGATTTGTTCTTTTTGCCAAAGGACATAAGCTGCGGGTCCTTTTCAAGGCTTTTTTCCTTGATTGGCGCAGGAGCGGTGGGGGACAGGGCATCTGCTCCCTTTTCGCCCTGAAGGCTTTTCAGATTCACCCTTTTTACTTTATCCCCGGTTACGGATATAATAGAATTGGCAGCCATTTCAGCCTCTTTTGATATTTCCATAAGTGTCTGCTGTCTTTTATACTGAGGCATAGCATTGTTTACATAATTGTCATATTCAGTCCTGTTTTTTTCAATATTTTCCTTGGATGAAAATGCTCTCCGAAGTGATGAGTACAGCTCCACCTTTTCCGGCTCCTTGTCCATAACAGGGTCGGGTATCATTGTAAAGGCGTTGAATCTGTTCTCCCCCTCTTTTCTGAACATAACATAATTGCCCTTTTTGCCGTCTATGAATGTGTCGTTCAATGTATCAGCGATTTTTCTGCCAAGGGTGTTATAGTCCTCCTCCGTAAGCCTTTCCTTGTTTCCCAAGCCGTAGAACTCAGCCGCCGGAACACTGTTTACATAAAGTCTGCCCGCTGCCCTTTCAAGACTGTCTTTGTCGGCACCCTTCCCCGAAAGAGGAATTCCGCTCAGCCTGCTTATCACGGCTATGCCCCCGACATCTGCAATTTCCTTTGTGTATGAATCAAAGTTGAGATTGAATTCCCCCAAACCGGCAAATGTATATACGTCCTCCGACTTGAAGTCCTCCTCCGGCTGAGGTTTCTCAGGCTCCTTTTCGGCTTCCTCTTCGGTTTCTTTTTCGGACTTTTCGCTGTCTGCGGTCGGCTCGTTTTCTTCCTTTTTCGGCTTTTTCTTGTGTTTCTTTTTCTTATCCGGCTCTCCGAAAAGCAGAAAGCTGTTTTCATTGTCTGAGTCGGAAAAATCAAGGGGTCTGGGGCTGCCGTTTACTTCCACCTCAACGGCATCTGTGCCTCCTGCGGCCATAGCGTCCCTTATTATCCTGACTGCCTCCTCAAGGTCATTTATATCCGTGAGCCTTTTCCCGTTTATGAAAATCCTGCTGAGAGCGTCAAGAGCCTCCTCCTCGCTTTCAAACACCATACCGAGAATATTCCCCACAAACTCAATATGGTCCTCATTGTGCAGAAATTCCGTACTTTCATGGTTTTCGTTTACGGTTTCTTCATAATGCGGTATGCCGTTGTTATCCTTCATAATCAATCCCCCTTTTCAAAAGCCTTATTTAGTTTCTTCGTTGTATTCTTCATATGTTACGACGCTCTCCTCCCATGCGCTTAGCTGCTGTTGTGCCAGATAAAGAAAAGCAATAAGTATGTGAGCTATGAAAAACGCAAGTATGAACCACTTTATGTGTTCCTTGGCTTCGTTCCGCTTTTCATCGTCAGAGGCTCTTGCAAGCTTTACGCCGAGATATACTGCATATAACATCGCCAATGCGTATATCAGCAGTAAAATCGTGCTTCGTATAACCGTAAAGAAGTTTACGGCAGGCTGGAGAAGTCGTCCGTATGGTCCTTCAAGCTCGATTCCCGCATCAAAGAGATGTATGTCGGGTCCAACCCAGTTCGACATAGGATCATCATATTTTTCGGGAATTTCCGCTTTCTTTGTAGCGTACTTATATACATACAGATGGGCATTGTATATATCTGCATCGGTTATTTCACGTCTTGCCTCAGATGTAGGCTCGCTTTCGCCGTCCTCTCCCTCGGCTCCTGCGTCTGCATCGCCGCCGGCTGCTCCGCCTGCATCACTGCCGCCTGTTCCGCCTGCGTTCTGTGCCGTGTCAGAACCGCCGCCGTCTGTTGTTGTTTCTTCAATGCGCATATCGTCCTCGCTGAAGCCCAGCAGAACCACATTACCCTTGGCGTCCGACCACGACTTGAAATATGCCCCTCTTATGCCCTTCGATGAGCTTAAAACGACATCTTCATCATTTTCCCACGCAAAGGGATCATCAACGCTTTTGATCGTACTGTTGCCGTTGCCCTTAAGAATAATATCATAGGGTATATAGCCATTATCAAGGGACGACATATAAAGCTGATTTACGCCGGTTATCCTCGTTCTGTCAAACTCCATAAAATGTGGATCTCCCGTGTCGCAGTCAAAATCTCCCGTATAACAGGATATATTGCCTACATCAACGGATTTTCCCTTTGTCGTTATGGCAAATCTCGCCCATTGCTCCTTATTGGCAAACAATATATAATCCACATTCCCCTCAGAGCCATACGCCACTGTGGTCACGCCGCCTATATCCCCTATACGGGATTTTATATTGGCGTTAAGCGACCTGACGTCCAGATCCTTCTGTGCGCCTATGGGGATTATAAAGCCGTTGTTGTCAGCCACGCCGACACAGAAATCGTTGTTCATCTGATAAAGCTCATAAGGCTCCGGAGATATATTCGATCTCTTGTCGTCTGTAATAAGCGCAGTGTTCCACACAATGTTTTTATAGTAGGTGGTTATCTTTCTTGTTTCCACCTTTATAACCGACGACAGATCGTCCGTTATATTCACATCGTCCAGTATAAGCCATTCCTTGCTTTCAAATTCGTCAAGGTATTTCTGCTTTTCGGTGTTTCCCGACCTCGCCACATTATACATAAGCCTGTAAAGGTCGTCAGCCTGAGCGCATTTCTTTCTGTAAAGGTCAAGATAATAGTCGTCTGTTTTAAGTATGACCTCAAGACCCCCCTGCTGTGTACCTCTTATAACATTTGCCGCTCTTTCCCTCTCGTTACAGAGCTTGTTTATATTATCGAGAAGAACCAGCATATCGCCTATTCTCTCAGCGGGAACCTGATATCCCCTGTAATAAAGAGAAGTAACATCGCTTTCCGCTCCCGACTCCTCCGGCGTATTCACCTGCTTCTGCTCATCGCTAAGACAGCCCGTACCTCTGAGAAAGGCATTCGCTATGCCGAGTATATTCTTATAACAGCCGTCCGCATTCAGCGTATAGCTTGCCAGACCGCTGAAATCAGAGGTTATGGCGTCAAAGCTGTTTGCATATTCCGGCTCTGTGACGGTTTCCCTTGACGCCTCTATGACCTCCTCCATAACTCCGCCGGACTGCTCGCTTTTGGCAATTGAATATGTGCCCTCTATCTCGCCCTTGGAGTCATAGTTGTAAAGCTCATAAATCCCGAATTTGTCAATAAGGTATGTAAATACGGCATTCTGTACAGTTTCGGAGGTTATGTCGCATACCGGTGTTTCGTTTCCCTCTTCATCGGTAACAGTCGTTTTTCTGAAATCATCATAGAGATTTTTGTAAATGGTTTCGCAGTCCTCCATATATAAATCGTAAGAGCGTTTAGCGGCGGCATTCTTCCCTGTTTTGCCATAACGCTGTTCCACAGCATTATTTATAAGCTGGGTGTTATAGTCGGTAGGATTTTCCTCCTCCGCCGGTTTTGCGGTCTGCCTTTCTATATACGCCCCAAGTACAGTATCCGCAAAAAGTCTGTCGCCCTTATCCGCAAGATACATATAGCTCCGACAGGCGTCCTCGCCGTAGCTGTCCCTGAAAGTTATCTCGTCAAAGCCATGGTCTATATAGGAATATACGTCGGAATCTCTGACTGCACCGTTCACCTCGTTTATATATTGTATGAACTTGTCGGAGTCTCCTCTGAACTCCTTTACCTCGTCCAATATGCCGCAGGCGTCTATATATTTGTCAATTTCGGCTGTTATTGTATTGTAGTTTTTGTAGTTTTCGGCAAGAGCCGCCCCGTTCATAACTCTGCCCTTCCATTTAAGCTGCACATAATAATGGGAGCTGTCGAAGGCTCTTTCAAGCTCTGTCAGCTCAGCCTGAAGCCTTTGTAATTTTGCCTCCTGTTCGCTTACAGACGCAGCCACCAAGTCATAGTCCTCCCTGACGTCTATATTGCCCAATATTGCTCCGTAGAAGCTTACATTCTCGCTGCTGTTGTCTGTCTTTTTTATTTCAACGGAATATTCATTACCCGATGCCAGTATATCTCCGGCAAATTCATAATAATCTATAAATCTGCGGAACAAATCCCCGTCATACTTTGTATAGTCATATGTGCTGACGCTGCTTTTATTATTATTTTCCAGTGTTACCTCTGTGGAATAATCCGGCTCAGCGGTAAACATACTGTCATAATCAGCCTTGAGGGCGGAAAAGGTTTCGTCCAGATTATATACGTTCTCCCAGCTGAATAATGGCTTGAGAAATGTTTCATCATAATAATATCTGTCAAGGTCATATCTGTAAACACATCTTGCATATTCATAGGCAAACTTCAGACGATTGAGAATGTCCGCCATATCGCTGTATGCCTGCTGTCTTTCATTCTCATCACTGCTGCCCGCGTCAAGCCGTGCCAGATCGAAATTATAATATTCGTTCAGTGCCGACTCGAAATCGTTTACGGTGCATCTGGCATTTGACAGGTTATATTCGTCATAGCTGTCGGAAGGAACAAATCTGCCGTTATCCGCCACGATTTTGTACACCCTGAATACATAGCCTTTGCGTCCCATTATTCTTCTTGCGTCAAACCTGCTTCTTTCATTGTCGGTGGTTATCATATTGTCATCAAGTAAATTGCCGGAGCCTCTCATAAATTTACTTGCGCCAATAGTTGTGGGATCCGAAAATACATAAAATCCCTTTGGAATTCCGCTTCCGCTGCCGCATTCATACTCATATTTTTCTTGATTAGCCAAAAAGCTGCTGAAATTCTTAATTAAATCCTCTCTTACAAGGTTGAATTTCTCCGACTCCGGGTCTAAAAGGCTCTGAACGGATTCATAATAGAGCATCTCGTTTTTGTTCCTGTTTACATTCTCGCTGCCGAGTATATCCTCAACAGTCTGATTTATAACATCGGCATTTTCGGAGTATATATTGCCTATGGATTCAAGCTGTTCCTCCAGAAGAGCGAGCTGTTCCCTTGCCGCATCGATTTCATACTGCTTGTCGCATATCTTTCTGAAGTCCTCCTTAAGCCTTTCAAATCCCTCGGCATTTACATTCGTTGCCTCCGCATAAGGACCTGATTTTGTGGTCTTTGCATAGCTTTTCAGATTGTCATTATATTCTCTGTTGTATAATTTCTTTGCATCGTCAAACTGTGCCTTGGCCTCGTTTGCTCCCGTTATGGAATATATGCTGTCCTCTTTCTCAACAGAGCCTATTTCATTGGAAAGGTCTATATTGAAGGTAAGATATTCCTGAATCTGTCCCTTTAAATCCTCCTCAAACTCTTCCTCAAGCTCTTTTTCGTCAATGTCCTCCTCTTCGATGTCCTCATACTCCTCATCGTCCTCCTCCGGCACTTCCTCATCGCCCACGAAATCCGCTACGTTCATTTTACGGCTCCCGCCGGCGTAGGCGGACGAAAGCTTAGAGGGATATTTACTTGCAAAATTCTTAAGCTCATTCTCCTCAAACCCCTCCGCAGGCGTATCCTCGTCAGCCGACGTGGGAGTAATAAGCATCTGCATAACTATGGCATAATTAATCTTCTCTGTACCGTCTTTATTCACGGTTTTACTCTGATTGAGTATAAGGTCGTTTATGGTGTATTCATATTGGGGATTAAGGTCAAAATGAGGCACAATTGTCAGTCTGACCTTTCCCTTTGCTTCACCGTTATATGTTTTGGGGAAAAGTATGAGCCAGCTTCTTTCGGAAATGTTGTATGTAAAGTCATTTTCCAGAACCCATGCGATGTTGCTGCTTTTTGTAACAAAGTGGAAAGGATTGAATTTAGCCGCGTCCACATAGCTCAGATTCTTTATTGACAGCATACCCGAAGATGTCTTTTTATAGCCATTATACGCCAGAAGAACCTGCTCCTCGACCTTCGCCCTCGTATCTATAATATTCTTTCTTATTTCTTCCGTTGATATGGTATCGCCCACAATATTGCTGAAATAGGTATATAGGTTTGATTTCTGGTCCAACGTAAACGTAAGGTGTCTGTTCATATTCTTCAGATAGTTGTTTACCCAGCCGTCGGAACAGTCTGAATATTCAATATCCATTTCAACATCATAGGTCGATGAGGCATAGCCTGCCCCCTGCATGGTGTTGCGGTATGTAGATGACTCAAAAAATTCCCTGAGGGAATATGAATATCTCTCCTTTGAAGCATAGGAGCGGTCATTCTCGTCAAAATTATATACATACATATACTGATTATAACATACCGTAAGAGCCGAATCATTCATATTGGTGACAAGGTTATAATCTCCTGCGCCGAGGTCCTTTACCTTGCACGAATCGGCATCGCAATAGAGAATCTTACAATAGTCCTTGCCTATTTCATGCTCCATCACAACAGTAGCCACCCTGAATTCGGAATCATCTACCGCCGCCGGATTATCCTCGGTTTTGATATTTTCGGGGTCAACGTCAGCCTCTATCTGCGGATTGTCAAAATCTTCTATTTTATCCTCGGCATATTTTTCGTCATAATCATTTATAGGCGTAACACCGTCACTGTTCAGATTTTCCGAAATATCATTCATAAGATTTTCAAAATATGAATTGGAGGTGTCATACTCCATAGTTATGCCGTAGGGGTCATTATTGAAATTATAGTCGCTTCCGTAATCCGTCCTGTAAGTGGTCTGAAAGCCGTAAACCACAACGGCTCCGCTGTATTCCATAACAGTTCCGTCGCCGTCAGGTATTGCCTTTTCCTCTGCTCTTGACTGGTTTATGCCTATAACTCTGAAATTCCTCAGATAGTCGCCGTCACAATATTCGGGAGGTATATAAAACACCTTGTCGTCACTTGCCACAAGCCTTGGCGCGCCTGCATATCCGCCGGAAAGCTCCTTAAGGAATTCATCGTTATATTTTATATCAATAAGCTCCTCCTCTTCTTCACCTGTGCCGGAGGTTGGCTTGCCTTGGGGCAGATATTTGCCAATAGTCTTGCTGCCGCCGCCGGCAAAATATACCACGGCAAAAAACAGAATAATACAGGCATAAAGTATAATTTTTTCTTCAAGTGGTAAATCTATCATATCAGAACCAATATCCTCTCTGTCATACCGACTTAAAAATCGCCGGTTTTGCTCAGTGCGGTGTCAGCTGTCAAAATATGAAAAATGCATATGATCCACAGTGCCGGTCCATTCTCCGCCCCAGCAAAAGCCGTATTTCTTGAATATGTTCACAACCTCCGGTGTAACCGAATATGGGTTTTTATATGGCAGATATACGCTGCCCACCTTTTCGCCGTCACTGTACACACAGCAGTTTTCATCGGGGTTTATGTCTATTGCCGTTCCCAATGCGTGCTCTGAAAGCCTGCCGCCGTGAGTATTTCTGTAATTATAACAGCCTGCACTCTTTATCGGAAAGCCTATTGCGAAAAGCTCGTTAAATACGTTTATATAGTTGTTTTTAAGATTTTTGTTTACAGTAACGCTTACAGAGGCAGGGTATGGCTCTCCATTTTCGTCAAGCTTCCACACCTGCGCCTTAATCGTTTCCATCATCTGTCTTGAACGCTCTGCATCGGTAAAATATTCCTTCGGGGCAATATACTCCGAAGTATACATATTCTTTTGCAGAACAGGCAGCAATATTCCGTTTTTCAGAACATCGCTGAGCCTTAATCCCATGAAGCTTCTTTTGCTGTACGCCTCAAGAATTTCCCTTTCTTCTCCGCTCTCCACAACGTCAAAATAAACCGGGTCGGAGGCAACAAAGTCACACACCGCCTGAACGGAATAGGTCTTTCCCGCCTGAAGAATATGGGGTGAAAGAAGATATATTCCGCCCTTGTCCACAACATAAGAGCCTTTGCCGCCGTTTTTCAGCAAATCGCCGTTTTTTGCAGCCTCTGTGAAAACAACTCCCTCCTCGTCCGAAACAACAATGAATCACTCGCTGTCCTCTTCCGCATAATATCTGACCGCCAGACTGTCGCCGGCACATATTTTGTCGTTGTCCGCAGGAGATATTATAACCGGCTTTATTCTGTTGTTTTTCTCCGCTGCGCTTACGCTTACGCACATAAACGCCGCTGCCATAAACAAAGCCGCCGCAATTCTTTTAATCATTATGCTCTCCCGTATATATTCCGTAGGTCAGCGTGTTGAAGCCGTCCTTGAATTCATAGCTGAAATAATCCACGGCTTTTTTGAATATATAAATTCCAAGTCCTCCCACCGGTCTTTCGTCTGCGGAAAGAGTGATATCAGGGTCAGGCTTTTCAATCGGATCGAACCTTATGCCATTGTCCTTCATACATACCTCTATGCGGTCATTCTTTATTTCAATGGTAAAGGACACCTCCGCCTTTCTGTTCGTGTTTGCTATTATAACATTGACAAACATTTCCTCATAGGCAAGCTTGAGCCTGTCTGCGTTGGCGATATCCGTATCCGCCATACACATTTTGAAAAAGCTCATACCCTTGTTGTATGCCGCGTTAAAATTTTCTATTTCAAAGCCTATAAAAGATTTCATAAAACCCTCACTTAAAACATATAATGGACGAAAATCCCGTGATTTCAAATATTTCCTTTATTCCGTCAGAAGCCCCCGTAAGATACATATCGAATTTATTCTGATTGCAGAGCTTCTGTGCCCTGATAAACGCCCTGAGAGTTGCCGAACATACATACTGAACCTCCGAAAGGTCAAATTCAAATTCACTGCAGCCCTCGTCAAATGCCTTTTCAAATTCCATAAATACGATCTCGCTGGATATTGTATCAGCCGTACCGTTAAGCTCTATAACCGCCTTGTTATCCTTTTTTATAAGCTTGCTTGTCAGCATTATACTGCCTCCTCCATTTCACTGAGTATAGTTTCGTTTCGCTTTGACAAATCATAATAGACCTCTTCGCCTATGAAAATGTTCTTTCTCGTTTCGCTTAAGTCCATGGTTTCAAATTTATAGAGAGGACAGCGATAACTCGGTGTGAACTTCGTCTTAAGAGGATAGTTTCCGAAGGTAACTATTATTGAATTGCCTGTGCTTTCCCTGTTGTTAAGTCTTTGCAGCTCCGAGGGATAAATAAGGGGACGCTGCTGTATCTGCTGTGAATAGTTTATATCCCTGTCCGCCATAACGGAGCCGGAAACACTGCCCGTCTGAACCGTCATATTGCCGCAAAGCTCCGAAAATTCCTTACAGGTATTTATATCGTTGGAGCCTATAAACATTTTCATACCGCAGTTGGACTTTATGATATCAGCCACCGTATCTCCGTATACATTGTTCAGCTGAGCATATGACTGAACAACCATATTGAACCATATTTTACGGCTTCGTCCTACGGTTATCATTTTGTCGAATTTGTCTATTTTGGGCATATTTCCGAATTCGTCCAATATGAAATATACGTTTCTCGGCAGAGAAAGATCCTCCCTTGCCGATGCCTTTTTGATGAGAGCCTTGTATATACACAGTACGAACATAGAAGCAAGAGCGTGTCTTGTGTCCTTTTCATCGGGTATCTTCATAAACAAAGCCGTTTTTTCATCGGCAAAAATGTTGGGGTCTATGTCAGTTGCGCTTGTAAGAGAACAGATACCCTCGTCATTGAACATAGACATCTTGTCGAAGGCTATTGACATATAACTCGACAATGTGTTTTCAGCCGCTGTGGTAACCTGCTTTGAAAGTGAAACGCATCTTGCAATAGGCGAACGACCTGCGAAGTAGTTTTTGAGCGCCTCGAAATTATTTTCAGAGTTGGATATTGCCTTGTTGAGATTATAGAAATTATATTTATCCTTTGTCATACCAAGGTCGGGACGCTCGCTGTCCTCAAGCATTGCAAGAAGGGTAGCCATAACTATGGAACGTGCGCCCTTCTCCCATACAGGGTCATCGGCGGACTCTATGGGGCAAAGAACGCTGACAAGGTCGTTAAGATCCTCATAAAGCTCATCATATATTATCTGCCTTTTCATTTTGGCGTCTATTATAACCTTGTCCGTGTCTGAGTATGCCTTGCCGTCATATTCATACCACAGATCTCCGAAGGAGCTTTTATTGTCCTGAAGCTCCAGACCCGAATAGCTGTCTATTGAGTCGGTATGCTCGAATATATTGTTTCCGGCTTCAATATACTGCTGATAGCGGTCGTATATATCGCCCAAAGGATTCCATCTGAATGAGGAGTAGGTATCACGCAGGTCAAGAACCATAACCTTATAGCCTCTCTCTTGCAAAAAGCCCGAATGAAGCTGGAAAAGCTCACCCTTGGGGTCTGTCATTATCATAGAAGAGCCTGCGCCGGAGGCAGCAAGTATCTGTATCATAGGGTTAATAAACGTGGTGGTTTTACCTGAACCTGTGGAGCCTATTATTATGCTGTGCATAGGGCTTGCAAGATTGACCCTCAGCCCCGCATTCTTTTCATAATATGCCCTGACGGGAACACCGTCCTTTGTGGAGTTGGCAAGCTTTGAGAAGTTTGACGGAGGAAAGTTTTCGTCCCTTTCCTTTTTGGTCATAAAGCGTGAATCCTCAAGTCCTGCATTTACTGCCACAGCCTTTTTTGAATTCATAATTCTTTTTGCACTCTTTGAACTGCGGTTTCCGAATGTGAAATACAGAACACAAAAGCCCACAAGCAGAACTGCGCCAAGTAAATACGTGGAGGTACTCTTAAAAACGGAAAAATCAATAAAAAGCAAATAATTCCCCGTTTCTATTGCCTGAACGGAATTGCGCAGAAAGCTTGTGGCAAGAGCGCCCAGCACTACGGATACTACAGCCGAGATCAGAATATAAACCAGCATTTTTTTAATTTTTTCTTTCATAAATAATCCTCCTTTTCTATTTGAAATGCTTATATAAAGGCTCTGCCCCGCAAATCATTTATATAAACATTCCGCACTTGTCTGCGGATATTCCGCCTGCATAAATACGCTTATGCAGGCGTTATCCGTAAATTCAATTATTTTGCAGCCGATGCTACCCATGCCTCAAGAGGACCTACACCGACCTTCATAGCTACTATAAGAATGAATATAAGCAAGAATCCTAAAATTGCATTCTTAAGATGCTGTTTTGCCTTTTCTCTTTCCTGCGGTTCTTCAGCTTTTGCAAGCTTTGCTCCCAGAAAAACACAATAAATTGCACCCACAGCAACAACAAGAGCTATAACCGGGTTAAGCGCGCTGTCAAGAAGATCTATAATAGGCGCTGTCATTGTTCCTACGGGATTTGTGCTTGTGGCAGCTGACTTTGCTGCGCTCGCTGCGGTCGTTGTTTTTTCAAGAAAAAATGTTAGCATTGGTATTCTCCTTTCTTAAATTTTTTTGGCATATTGCCATTTATGTAAGGTCATAAAAAATGACTTACTGACGTTGTTTGTTTCCAAGCTCCGGAACCTTCTGTTCCTTTTCCCTTGATATAAAGGGGGTAGGCTTAGCCCTCTCAACGGGCGGCTTATTCTGTTTGGCTCTTGATATATCCACAAGCTCGTCAAGGCTCAGCCTTCTCACAAAGGGGTTGTTTTCCTCTGTTCTGACGGCGGAGCGTATTTTTGCCCCCGGCTCAGCTTCTCTTCTGCGCCCGGAAGCATCGGGAATTTTATAGTCAAGTCCCTGTTCTCTTTTTTCTCTTTCGGCTTTTAAATCAGCTATGTGCTGTTCCAGATTTTTTCTGTTGTCCGCCATATTGTGTTTGCCTCCCTTATCTGATATGGATATTTTTTCTTATATAGGAAGAATACAGCCAGACTGCCGCCGCTCCCGCAATAATAATGGGTATGAGCCAAAGCAGGCTGAGCGCAATGCTTCTTTTCAGATTTATAATATATGCGCCGGCGTTTCCTGCGTTGTCATAGGCGACTATTCTGTAAAGACCGTCCTCGTCTATTTCCTCCGGGCTGTTTTCCATAGGCACACCGCCCTTATATATTTCAACGGACGTATCCTCGCTGTCCTTTTTTATTCTGAAACGGTTTATGGCTATTCCGCCTTTTTCCACTCCTTCAAAGGAAAGTCTCGGCGGCATTGTATCCCTTGTGAAATTAAGGGTATAGTCGGGAAGTCCGCTCTGACTGCCTTTGAAAAGTATTCTGTAATTACCGTCCTTTTCGGCTCTGTAAAAGCTGTTGTCCACCGTCTGCCTCTGTCCCTCAAGCATAACGGAGGAAATCTCATAGCCAAAGGGCGGATTTATATAGCCAAGCATATTCTGAGGACCATTTATCACAGTAAAGCTGTACACAGCTACATCGGCTATGCCAAAATATGAGCTGTCTGCGGAGGCGTCCCCCATATCCTCCTCGGAAAAGCCCGCAAGCTCCTCTTCGGAATATCTGTCGTCATCAACGTCCGCCGTATCATACACAAAGCTTATAACATAATACCCCGGCTCTGAAAATGTCTTTCCGCTTGAAAAGCCTATCTCGCCGCCGTCCTTATAAGCCATAATGCTCATTTTTTTGTCGGAGGGGGTATATATTTTGACAGCCTTGTCTGTTATGGCGTAATTCGGTATGTCCGAATAAAAGGTATATGACCCGTTCAGTGACAGTACGTACATACCACGCTCCTGAGAATAAGACTGCTCAAAGTCCTTCTTTGTGTAAATGCTGCTTCCGATATCGCTTGTGTCGGGTTCTCTTATAATAAAACTGATGCTTCCGCTGTCCTTTCCGTTGCTTATTTTCAGCGTGTAATCTCCCTCGCCGTAAATATATCCTCCCGAAAGGATCTCGGCCTCCTTACCGTCCTTATAAAGACTGACGTAGGTATAATCATTGTATGTGAACTTTATCACATTTTCCACAATGCCCCCCAGCTTCTGAGTGCTTGTGACATAGTTTCTGTCGTCAATGTAATATCTGTATTCCCCCGTATCCTCGATATAGGTTTCCTTCAGCTCCTTTTCTTCCGCGAAAAGGCTTATGGGAAACAGAATAACAAAAACAACCGCAAAAAACAATATCCTTTTCATTCTATCACCGCGTCCAGACTGTTTATAAGCTCTACGTCCTCACTCATTACCGCATACTCATATATATTGCTGTCATAGAGAGTGTTCACCCTTGCTCCGTCTACGGCGGCGGCTATATCCTCTCCCACGCCGTCGGAACAGATAACAGCGCCTATAACTCCCTCCTTCAGATCAGAAACAAGAGCAGTCTTATCTGAATATGGTGTAACGCTTGCCTCCTCCGGCAGGGAGATATACCGAAGATATTCAAAATCATCGGGAATGCCTATATCCACGTCCTCCAGATCGGTCGTCATTCTGTATTCGTCCCGGCTCACTACACACGCCATTTCGTATTTTATGGTTTTGCTTTTCCACATACCGTAGTCAAGAGAGTCGCCCATAGGCACAGCGCCTATCATTATGTCGCTGTCCCCCCTTGAGATCTCATCTCTGCCGACCTCCTTAACGGTTACGCTTCTGCCGTAATGCTCCTCTATGGCAGCTATTATTTCATCACACTCAAAGCCCTTTTCACGGGCAAGGGTTATTTCGCCGCTTTCGCCGCAGCCGCCGATAATAAGGGCAAGAGCCAATATGCAGATTATTTTTTTCATATTACCACCCCTATTCAAACATACTGCGGAGCTTCGGGGAGGCAACTATCTTGATAGATGTTCTCTGAGTAGGCGTTGTGATAACAAATGCCTGACCTCTTCCTCCCGTCACTATTTCCTCCTGCTCGGTTTCGTTTATTGCTCCCGCCTTTTCATACAGCTTGCAAAGGTCGTGCATATCGTTGGGAGCGAGGGCAAATATAAAGGAATACTGGCAGGCGTTTATTATTGCCGTTGACTTTCTTGCAATTTCCTCCGTACCGACGAAGTCCTTTATATTCTGTGTAATTATTATCTGCATACCGTTATACTTACGAATACGTTTTGCCAGCTGGAACATAAAGTCAAGAGCTATGGGATATTTGGGGTCTATGAATACATGGGCCTCATCTATAACCACTATTATCTTCCTCTTGGCATTATATTTCATATTGTAGTCCCTGTTTTTGATTATTTCATTGTCAAGCCACTTGAGAATAAGAAGCATCTGCGCATTTGCCACAGTGTTGTTTTTGTTTGCAAGAAGTGACTGGAAGTTGAACACCGTAAAATTTTCCTTTACGTCAAGTGTGGAATAACCGTTCCAGAGGTTGGAGTTTCTTCCGCCTGTGGCAAATTTCGAGATATAGTTTATAAGTATTCTCAGGTTATTTTTGCTGTATTCGCCCTGTGTGGACTGATAGTCAATAAGCAGGGTATCATACAAATCGTCAAATATGGGATAGTCCTCCGGCTTAAGCTTTGTCAGATCCGTCATTTCGTCTATGCCCTTTGCCTCATATACCTTTACAAGCACATTGTTGAGATATTCAAGGGCGTCCGCATCGATTCCCGGAAGTATCTGCTTGAAATATTCCTCCAAAAACTGTAAATGAACGGAAAAACTTACGCTTGCGGATTCTTCATCGCTTATCATTTCATCATCGCTCAGACAGGTAACTATATGGAAAGGATTTATACGCCCCTGTGTGGCGGAGCCTACATCTATGATATTTCCGTTAAGATGATTTGCAAGCGCCGTATATTCGTTTTCGGGGTCCAGTATAAATATCTTGCTGTTTTCCGCCGAAAGATTGGAGAGCATCATCTTTGTGGAGAAGGACTTGCCGCTTCCCGACTTTCCTATAACAACCATATTGCTGTTTACTCTTTCTTCATCTCTGCGGAAGAAATCCACAAACACAGGCATACCGCCGGAATTTCCCAGATTTATGCCGCCCACGTCTGAGATGTGTCCGTATATGAAAGGAAAGGCTGCCGCAATGGAGGAGGAGTGGATTCCTCTTCCCTTTTTCCTGTAAGGATCAAAGGCGGATATCTGTGAGCCTACGAAGGTGTCAAACTGTCTGAACATCATATCCGTAACTCTCAGCGACTGCTCCGAAAGAAGCCTTCTGACCTTTCTTTTTACACTGTTTGAGTTTACCGTCTTTGCCATATCGGGATTAAGACGGCGCATAGACTCGTCATAGTCATATACTGTAACATATATGTTTACGTCATATAATATCTCGTTTTCGCCCTGGAGAAGAACAAGAAGATTCTGAAGTGTTGAAATATGGTTTTCTATTTCCAGAAGCTTACTGTCCTTTGAAGTCATACCAACCTGACCTCTCAGCTCCATAAGGGAACGGTCAATATTTCTGACTGCCTTGAAACGGTCTATGGGGTGAAGCTTCATAACAACTCTTGTGTCGGGGATATTGAAAAGCTGGCTGCCCCATGCGTTGCCTACGGTTGTGGGATAGTTTATTATTCTGAAATTGTGGGTCACAAGATCGTCTATCTGTGTCGTTCTTGCAGTGAATGAAATTTCATGAGGGAGGATCCACTCATAATATTCCTCTTCACTCAGATTATCTATTTCTCTTTCGTCAAAATCAGTGGAAAAGTTATATTTCAGAAATATGGCAAGCTCCTTTGTGTTAAGGGTTTTCACCTTTATGCCGCCCTGTGCCATCTGATCTGTTATAACTCCCGCAGTTTCCTCCACGTTTGTGGGGTTTTTGTCAAATACGCATATATAGTGGAAACAGTCGTAAACCTTTTCCTCCGTATTTATGACATCTATGTTTTCAATTCTGTCATAAATAATTTCAAGACGCGCCCTCAGCTCGGCCTCCTCAATAACGCCGTTCACATATGACTCGCTTATTTCGTCTACCTTCTGATATTCCCTTTCTATATATTCATCGTAGAGAATAGGTCTGTCGATTTTGACCAAGGAAAGGGACTGATCCTCCATAGATACGCTTCTTATAGCCGCGCCGAAAATCCTGTCTATCAGAAAGTCCTGCCTGTTTTCCGTAAGGAATCTGAATTCAACAGGGGACACTTCAATAACCTTACAGCAATATTCCTTTCCATAGTGAATAATGCCGTCCCTGACAGATGTAAAGGCTATCAGATCGGGAACGCCGAAGGGCGACTTTTTGCTCTTCTTTTTCTTCTTGGCAGGCGTTTCCTCTTCTTCCTCCCATTTTTCATCTTCTTTGTCCCCGCCGATTTTTTCGTCAAGGGCATATACCGAGGAAACATGGGTAGGTCTTGAAAAATGCCTTATTATATAGCCTATGAATACATAGTTTCTGTCCTCGTCAACAGAGACAAGAAGTATTACGAATACGACTATGGTAATTGTCAGAAGTGTAAATTTGAAAGGCAGATTTGAACACAGCACGAGAACTGCCAGTGTAAAGCCTATTGCCGCCACCGCAAAATCCGCTATTGAAATGCCTTTGAAAAGCTCAAAGCTTACCTTGGTTTTTTTTGGTATGATTCTCAATTGTGTTCATCTCCTAACTGCCGTTTCTGTTCCTATAATTATCCTTGCTTGTAGCCGGGCGTCTCTGACGTGTGGAAGGATCACTTCCGCTTCTTCCGCCGAAGCCCTCTATTATGTTGCTTACCCTGTCTGTACGGTCCTGCATTATCTCAACCGCATTTCTGTACGTCATATCATAATCATCGCCGAAATCTGTGTTTCCGGGTCTGTGACTTTCATCTGCGTAAAGTCTGTAATTATAATAATCCCTCATAACCTGCTGTCTTTGCTCATGGGTCTGGGCAGCAAGAAACGCCGTTCTGTATACAGGGGTATTTCTGTAAAGCTCCTCATCGGGCAAATCGAAATTGTCGCTGTAAAAGCGTTCTTCCTCTCTGTCCGGTGTTATATAGGAGGAGGAGCTTTTGTAATATGCGCTCATAAAGTCCTGCTGTTCCCTCCGGGTTTTCAGCTCGCCAAAAGCACTTCTTGTTTCGGGGTCAAGATGACTTGCGAAGCTGCCTGCACTGGCATTGGCAGTGGGACCGTTTATGGTGTTCTGCCTGCTCTCTATGCTGCTTGCGACAGCGCCCATCCAGTTGCCGGGCATATCGTAATTATCAGCCGTCGATACATAATCCGCATACCTCTGTATGACCCTTGCACGCTCCTCGTGGGAGGAAGCGCCCATAAAATCGGCTCTGAAATTTTCGGTATTCCTATATCCGTCAAAATTGCCCTCGGCAAAGTGATTGTTGTAGAATGCCTCTTCGCCCTCGTCAAGCTGTACAAAGCCGGGACTGCTTCTGTAATAATTCTCTCTGTATGCGCATCTTTCGCTCCGTGTGAGAAGTGCCTCGAATTCAGTTCTCTGAGTTCCCGAAAGAGAGGAGGCAAACTGCTGTTCTCCCTCGGACAGGCTCATAGGCGAAGGTGCGCTCAGATTTGCCGCCTGCCTTATTTCTTCGGGAATAGAGCTGAATCTCGAATTTGCTATATCCGCCGTACTGCTTCTCTGAGCGTGAGTTGATGAGCACTCATATTCCTCTGCCGCAGCCTCGAAAAAGCTTGCCAGATCTCTCATATGTCCCCTTGTTTCAGCGCTGTAACTTTCTGAAGCAGCCGCCTCATTCAGCTTCTGAGCCGTTGTCCTTATGCTGCCCGCCCACCGGGTTTCGTCTGCGGTAGGCATATTATATACAGGCGGTCTTTCGCCGTTATGCGCCTCAACATAGCTGTTGTACCCTGCGAGAACCTCCGCTCTCTGACTGTGTGTCCTGGCGTTCATATAGTCATTTATATAGTTGTCGTTTCCGCTTGCGCTTATTTCCGTAAAGGCGTTGACCTCCTTGGCGGTAAACGCAAGATTGGAGGGACCGGGAGATGTGGTTTCAAATCTTGTGGCATTGCTCAGAACAGATGCTCTGCCCTCATCTCCCACAGCCCTGTCATAGCTTTCTATAAAGCCCGCATAGGACTTTGCCATTTTATGGGCGTGTTCTCTTGCTTCGGGAGTTGAAGCGTTTGCCTCATACATTTTCCATGCATTGTATTTGCCCTGAAGCTCTGTATACTGACTGCTCTGATGGTTCGTGAATGCGTCTACGTGTTTGTTTAAAACTGCCGCTCTGCCCTCGTGACTGTCTGTGTTTATGTACTCTGCCCTCAGAGCCATAAGATCCTCAACTCTGTTGTTTGCGCTGACCCAGCCTGCGGAGTCGGGCTTGTGTCTGTCCCTGTCCTCCATAGCACGTTTGATATTGGCATTTATATTCATAACGCCGTTTCTCTCGGCTTCATTGCCTGACGACATATGCTTGAAAGCGTTGTCTGAGGACATAAGCTTGTTTTTCTCGTCAGATGATGCACTGCCGAAAGCAAGCTTCGAGTTGTTCAGCTCTTCAACCTGATTGTTGTACATATGCCACATCTTGCTGCCCTTGGGGAAACTGTTTCTCAGGCTCATAGCCGTCATGATCCTCTTGTTTACATTGTCCATTGCCTCTCTCTGACGGCGTGTCATATTGTCAATTCCGCTTGTGTCCTTGCCGGATTCCTTGGTTGCGGCGACAAGCTTGTTCCTCTCATCATGAGTGCCCATGCTTTCAAGGAGAGCGCTTTTTTCAAGTATGGCGTTGTATTTTTCGTCAGCCTCTTTCCACGCTCTTGTGCCTTTCGTAAGGCTGTCTCTTACATTCTTTGCCTTTGCCGCTCTCTCGCTGAGATTCCTGAGCGCTTTCTCCTCGCCCTTGCTCTTAGCCTCCTGCTGTGAGAATGCGTCCTTGTTTATATCCATAAAAGCATCTCTTTCGGCATGGCTGCCGAGAGCATCGAACTTGTTTTTGGTATCGTTAAGCTTGTTGAGCTGATCGTTGTATTTCTTCCAGTTGGCGCTGCCCTTTTCAAACTTATCCCTGTTGCTCTTTGCGGCCGCTATCTTTCTGTCAAGATTTACGGCGCCTGCAACCTCCTTATCGTTGGTTGCTGCTCCGCTCTTGAATTTGTTGGGATCCACCTTAAGGGCGTTCATACCCACATTCTTGTTGAACTGCTCCATAAAGCGCTGTCTTTCGCCATGGGTTTTAAGCTTATCAAACTGTTCGAGAGCGGACTGACCCTTTTGCAGTGCGTTGTTGTATGCCGCCCTTCTCTCGCCTCTGTTTGTCTTCATTGCCTTTGCCTTATTGTGGAAATTCTGTGATTTAAGCTTGCTGTGGAAAGCAAGCTCCTCTTTGTTTGCGGTTTCTCCCTTAAAACCGGCGGCATTGCTCTTTTTCGCAAGCTGGGCCTGCTGTTTGTTTACCGCATTTTTGCCGGCTTTTCCGCTGAGCTTGTCCATGCCGCCCGCAAACTGCTGCGTTGCCGCGTATGCCTGCTTTGCCATATTTAACAGTTCCTTGGGCATGGACATACCCTCGTTCATAGCCTGTGCGGCGTCCTGATCCATAATTGCCGTGATGGCATTTCCCACGGAGCGCACAGAAAGTATACAGCCAACCATAAACAACAGCTTCACTATGGAGTCCATAGCGACGTCCGAAACATACCCCACAACGTCCGAATGGGGATCTCTTATATTCACAAAGCTTACCGATGCGCTTGTGTCGGAATTTATAACGACCCCCAGAACCATCATCATCAGATTGAGAGCGATTATCATTCCTGCGCCCATACAGAGCCTGCCTATAAAGGTTTTCCTCCATTTATTGAAGCGCTCACCATCGTCCAAGGGCATCACCGCCACGAAAAACGGCGAAACCACATAAAGAACCATAAGCTCCATTACTCTTCTTATAAACACCGCCGCAAGGGCGACAAGGTTTATAATAAGCACAATACAGCCTATATAGCCCAAAAACAGGTCAACATCTCTCGCATTCAGCGTCACCTGTTTTGTGGCGAGAAATTCCTTTACATTATTGAAGCTATACCAGAACATAGGACTTTCCGACAGCTTTCTTGCAAGCATATCCACCGCATTCGGATTTGACTCGGATATGGCAGTCCTTACTGTCATCATATATAGACTGTCCGTCAGAGAAGCATTCAGTCCCGTTGAGGACGTAGCTGTATACATTGCGTTCATACATATAGTCGTAAGCTCTATAAGCCCATAGCAGAACGCCGGCATTATAAGAAAGGCTATTGCCGCCGTAAAAAACTGACTAAGAACTCTGCCTATGCTCTTTCTGCTGTCAAAGCTGAAGTCAAAGGTCGAACGCATAACCGCCACTATCGTAAAAACAAAGCAAAGTGTAAGGCTCAGCGCCGTAATATACCAGAATGCTTTGTTTATAACGGGCTGGTTCATAAGAATGGTGAGTATATTGCCTGTTTCGCCGTCTATATTTACGCTTTTTACTCCCGAAAAGGAATATACCATCTGCTCTATTGCGTAGAGTATCATCAGGAGAAAGGCATAGAGCTTATACAGAATTATGGCTATGAATTCTCTTATCAAATCGACAATATATTTCAGAAAGTTATCCCACACAATTGAAAAAACCGGAGCGATAACATTGCTGAAAAGCCATGTAAGAGCCTTTGTTATGCCACTCATTATCCAATTTGCAATTTTGTCAAAAATCCCCAAAAATACAACTTGATTCATATTAACACGCCTTTCCCGCAAAAACCGCCGCAGCGTTTCCGAAATACATTTACTTTACTATTCCGCCCAAGGATTTTATGTTGTCCACAAAGGCGGTAATTGTTCCGAATGCCTCCGAAGGACCCATAATTCCTGCGTCGGAAATTATTTTATTTACTATATCCCCAAGCTTCTCAAAGCCTATGGATATTATAACGACCGAATAAAGCCTTATGAGATAGCCCAGAAAGCTGTTGCTTCCCGTATATATAACATCAGACCTTATGAATATGGGCAGCACAATAAGGTATATTTTCACAGACATAAGCGTGCCCACGGCACTGAAGCAGGTGCCTATGAAGAAGTCCTTCCACCTGTTGAACCGCTCTCCTCCGTCAAGGGGAGCGACCGCCACAAAGAACGGCGCCGTAACATACGCCACGACTATTGACACCACCCTCTGCACCAAGGCGAGGGCAGCCCCCACCATATATTTCAGAACGAATACAATGCATATAGCCGCCGTCAGATAGTCTATTTTATATATGGTGAAATCCTTATATACCGTTATCAGGTCGTAATATTTACAGTCGCCCGTATAGTATTTCTTAACCTTTTCCCATGACATATTGAATATGGGCGTACTCTGCCCCTTAAGCCTGTTGAGGGTGGAGTTGATTATGGAGGAAATACTGAAGGGGTCGTCCGCCGCCGTGTTTGTTCTGCCGGCTCCTATTGCGGAGCTTGCAAATATTGCATTGGACAGCCTTATCTCCTCCGTTGTGTCGGAAGCATAGTTCATAGCCTTCTGGGAGCTTGTTATAACAATATTGCTCAGATTAAGCGTACAGTAAGCAACCACCTGAATCACGAAAAACAGAAGCAGCGTACCTGCCGTCTGACGAAGTACATCGCCCACGCTCTGCCCCGTATCGTCAAGATGGGATATGCTTCTTATAACAGCCGCTATAAGAAATACCACGCAAAGCACTATGCTCATAAGCCATATAGACCAGAACACGGTTTTTATCTGCGGCACTCTTAAAAGCACGTTTGTAAGATAATCCGTTCCCGTTTCGCTGCCTATCGTGTACTGCAGTTTTTCACTGCCCGAAAGCAGACCAAAAGCCGACTGCATAACGTCCACAACCTTAAGTAATGCAACATAACCCAAAAACACCAGATTAAATAATCTTTTTGCATAGAACGAAAACATAATCTGAAGCTGAGTAATAAACAGATTAACGATTATTGTCGCAAATATTTCAATTATGGGCTGAAGCACATTATCTCTCAGCCACTCTATGAAGTTGAATGCAAATGGCGGAATATAATACACAGCGCTCACCTCTTTAAAATCATCTTACGGAAAACTTCCTTGAATTATAGGCTATAAAGCCTGCCACTGCTGCCAGAAGAACAACAAGAAGAACTATTGTTCCCACGCCGGCAAGCCCTATGTGTCGGGATATTTTCACGTCATATGTACTTTCATTTCCTGCCGCATCTATTGCGGATATGGTATACTTACCAACGCCCTTTACGGTATAGGCTCCTCCCTCTTCCGAAAGGATATCGCCGTCCTCCTTGCCCTTATATAAAACAAGTGTAACATCGTCCTCCGGGCAGCTGAGTGTAAATTCATTTCCCACAGATACGTTTTTCTCGTTAAGCCCATCGAAATATACAGTGGGCACCGTTCTGTCAACAAGTATTTCCGTATGAAGAACAGGCATTCCCTCCTCACCTCTCATGGTGATGTCATATCTGCCGTCAATAGGCATTACAAGGGTATATATGCCTCCGCTTGCTGCAATATCGGCAAGCTTATCTATTGTGTCAAGCCCCTCCTCATACTCTCTCCTGAGTTCAAGGGTCTCCTCGTCCTCCGAGGTTTCCTCAGTATCCTCGCCGTCTCCGTTTTCTTCGTTTTCGTCAACCAAGCCGCTGTCCATAAGGTAAAAGTCGTCCTCATCGGCTTCGTCATCGCTCATACCGTATGTATTCTTATAGTCGCTGTATTCTATTCCCGTAATAAGATAGCCCTTCGGCGCTTCATATTCCTCCGGCATATTTACAGCCCTGTTGTAAAGATAGAATTTAAGCTCCGCTTTTCCGCCGCTGCTGCCGCTGAGAGTTACGGTATAGCTGCCGTTTTCGTTTATTTCACCGTTTTCGATGGTATATACGTCCCCGTTTTCGTCAACTGCCTCTGCGCTTACGTCATTGGGCAAATCTATGGTAAGTCCATCGTTTGAAAACATTCCCGGAGGTATGTTCATATATATCATTTTATCTCCGAGATAATATACAAAGCGTTCCCTCACAGTATCAAAGCCATAATCCGCACCCTCAAAGGAGCCGAAGTCAACATCATATTCACCTTCATCGCCGCTCTCATCGTCTGTAATTTCCCCCTCTGCACTTTCAGAGGAATCCAGTCCCGGCTGAATACGGAATGTATATTTTGCCCCGTACATTCTTGTGCCGTAAATGTCGGTTATATTCAATGTATAGCTGCCCGGCTCGTTCAGATAGGTTCTGTTTGCAAACTGGACCGCCCTGCCGTCCTTTGTCATTTCCACTGTCATATTTGCGGGAATGTCTATATATACATTTCCTCCGCAGATAGTTCCGTTTGCGGTATTTGTATAGAAAGCGTCCCCCGATGAGAATTCTTCCTTATATATTTCGGCTTCCTCCCTGTATGTTTCCACAAGACTGTCTTTTTCCACAGTGGTCTGCGCCTGTACGACAGGAGAATTATCCGCTGTCGGAGCAGCCGGAGAGGAAACGGGGGTGCTAAGTCCAAGCTGAGGAGCAACCGCCGAAACAGCCGATGAAATCAGACCCGATGGCTGAGCTGCCGCAGCGGCTTCGGGACTTGGTATGGTAAAGCTCACCGTTGCCTTATATACGGCGGAATAACCCGGAGCAACTCCGTAGTTTTTGGCATATACGTTCATTGAATAGCTGCCCGGCTGTGTGACCGTCATATCACGACCGGGAGATGAGGGCTGACCGTTTTTATAAAGCTCATAGCCCACATTCGGCGGAAAAACAAAAACCGCCCTGTCCACTTCTGCGCTGCTCTCCGGAACGGAGGAATAAAAACGCTTGTGATTCGGAAATTCATATATGTACATTCCGCTTGTTTCGCTGTCCTGCACAGGAGAAGCCGCACAGGCTATTTCGGGACAGCCGAATCTTTTGTTTATAAGAGTGCCTGTCGCAGGCGTACCCATAATTCTGAAGGCAAAAAGAGTGTCTGTGCTCTCTCCGCTTAAAACATCTGAGGCGTAGATATGGAGAGTATAATAGCCCGTTTCATAAACAGGCTCATTGTCCTGAACAGCCACAATGTTTCCGTCACGTCTTAGCTGAGCCTCTATGCCTTGGGGAAGGTCGAGTATAACCGCATCATAGGTTCTGCCGTTGTTCGGTACAGTGGATACAAACTGTCTGCCTCCGGCAAAGGTTTCGGTGTATAAACCGAGATTCCTGTCAAATTTTTCCGCCGGAGCAGTACCATCTGCCGCACATGCATAAGTTATGGTGGAAAATACAATTAAAAAGCTCATAATTATGGCACAAAGCCTATTTTTCATCTTTTTCCGCCTCCAAGTCCGTATTGTCTTCCTGATGCAAAGCCGATTTAAAGCTTACTTCTATTTCCTTTTTGTTGAAGAACATTTTTATCCATGTTCTGTCAACTATATAATATATTATGCCTATACCCAGAATAAGGGTTATGACAACATACGTCCTGCTGCCGAATGTATATTTGTAGAACGTTTTAAAGCGCAGTGCAAAAACAGGCAGGCAGGATATAAGGTTGAAAAGGCTGTGCACTATCGCCGATGGCACAACGCTGTCATAATATATATACAGACAGCCCATAAAAAAGCCTATTACGGCGGCGTATATGCTCCATATGAAGTCGAAGTGCATAAGCCCGAATATAAGGGTGGACATTATAAGCCCCTTGAACATACCCAGTCTTTCACAGAGCTTTCTTTGGAATATACCTCTGAAAAATATCTCCTCAAGAATAGGTGTCACAACCGCCATAACGAAAAGAGTTATATATATATTGCCGTCAAAAATCGTGGTATAGCTGCCGACATAGCTGTTTGTCAGCCCTCTCGGCAGCAGATTCAGAACTCCGCTTATTGTGAAGTTAAGCCCTATCCCCAAAAGAACAAGATAAACCGCATTTTTCCTGTCAAGTCCGGGCGGCTTAAGCCCCAAAGCCTCCCTGAAGCCTATGCCCCTTTTCTTTTCTCTCTTTCTTGCCGAATTTATGGTAAAGGCAAGAGCCAGAGCCGTTGTAGCCGCAATGCTCAGCCCGTAAGGCGAGAAAATCATTGTGAATACAAAATAATATAAAACATAAAGCAGCACATAGCCTAAGAGGGCAATATATATATTTATTTCTTTCTTTTCCTTAGCCATATCCGTTCTCAGCCGTTCTCCCAATCATCGTCATCACTGTTGTTTATCCAATCGTCGGAGCTGCCGTCCTTCCAATCATCGGAGCCGCTCTTATCCCCATTGTCAGGGACGTCGTTCTCCCAATCGTCGGAACCGCCTGTTTCCCATATATCTCCGCCGCCGGATGAGCCGAAATAATCTTCACTTTCCCAATCATCAGAAGATGACACCGCCTCGTCATAGCCCGATGTATCCTCTTTTTTATTGTCCTTGCTCTTTTTGTCCTTCTTCTCCCTGACCTTCTTTTCTTTTACCTTCCTGGCTTTGTCCGTCTTGCCCTTGCCTATAATACCCTTCTTGGCAAGAAGCAGAAGAACTCCGATTACTGCGCCGACTATTACGACCAGCACAGACAGTATAATAAAGAAGAAAAACCTGATTTTACTGATAAGACCGGTATAACCGAGAGTAAGCTCATATTCGTTTACATTTCCCGCCATATCCTCGGCTCTGACTATATATTCGCCCTTTCCCGAAATCTCGCCCTTGCCTTCGTTAAGGGAAATAAAGCTTTCGTTTCCTTCACTGTCAATAAGAGAAACAACCGCCTCCGTATCTCCGCAGTATATGCCTACATTTTCGGCGTTGGTCTTGAGGTTTTGTTCCTCTCCGTTAATTCTCACCACGGGAGCCATTCTGTCCGCTATTATTGTGGCGGAAATCATGGGCATACCCTTGGTTCCTCTGAGGATAAAGTCATATTCTCCGTCAAGGGGCATTTCAAACACATTGGAGGGTGTTTCCTTGGCGCTGTTTATGGTTTCCATTCCCTTTAAATAATCCTCGTCATCGGGGTCGGTATATATGCCGTAATAGTCCTCATACTGAGATGCGGCAATATAATAGCCTTCGGGAGCCGTAAAGCTGTCAAATGCGTTTGTGCTGTAATAAACTATGTCGAATGAAACGGTAAGCTCCTCTTTTCCCCCTGCTTCGGTCACGCTTAGCTCATAGTGTCCGTCACCGCTTACAACAGAGGTATAGTCTATGGGCGTTCCGTCCTTTTCAAGGCTCACCTCAGCGTCCGCAGGAACATCTGTTACAACATCATAATTTGATATCATTCCGGCAGGAACGGAAAGGAAAAATTCCGTACTTCCTGCGTTGAAAACATACATTTCCTTATCCCGGCTGTAATTGTTTTCAACATCGTATTTAACGGAGGGGTCGTACACAACTTCGCTTTCGTCCGCCATAACAGCTTCGGGGAGTATTTCCTCTGCGCCCACAGCGCTGTCGTGGCTGTCAGGCGAAACAGCACCCACTATGTCGGGAGAATTGTCCAATCCCTCCTGTATTCTGAAATTAAATCTTGCCGTCTTTATATCTTCGCCGTCCGCATTGTTCACAAGCAGACTGTAACTTCCTCTTTCATTGATATATGTCTTGTTTTCAAAGGGTATACTCAGTCCGTCCTTTGTCATAGATACGCTCATATTGTAGGGTATGTCTATATATACATTTCCACCCACTATTCCGTCTGCCGGCGTATTGGTATAGAAGGAATCTCCTGAGCTGAAGGTTTCGGAATAAAGCTTGGCATTTTCAAAATATGTTTCGTTAAGGTAGTCGTTTATGAAATCATCGCTTCCATTGGCGCCTGTTCTGCCGGCAAGACCGCTGAAAAGTCCCGATGCCCATGAGCTGCCTGAGCCGGAGGATATGCCGGAGGATATGCCGGAGGAGCCTATAACGCTGTTTGCCACCGAGCTTACCGAGCTGCCTATTGAGCTGCCCACGGAGCCGAAATTACCCTCTGCCGCGTCCTGAACTATGCTGCCCAAAGAGCCTGCATAATCATTTCCCACTGCCGCGCCTACGGTGAAATTGAGTATGGTTTCATAATATGCCTCATATCCGCCGCCGGCAGCGTAGCTTGAAGCGAAAATCCTCAGACTGTAATTTCCCGGTTCGGAATATGTATGATTGTTTATAAGACCTATGGTTTTGCCGTTTTTGGTCAGTGAATAGCCCATATTTCTGGGTATAACGAATACGGCGTTATCCACGGTTTCTCCGTATGTGGGGATATTCGTGAAGAATGCCTTATAATTTGGCAGCATATATCTGTACATACCGTTTTCGGATTCCGATATTGAAGCGGAACACTTCACAACGGGATATTTATATGCGGAAGAAGCCGTTCTGTTTTGGGGTGCATCATTTATTCTGAATGTGAATACGCCCACATAAGGCTCTTCTGTTCCCGAAAATGCCGAAAGTCTCAATATGTAATAGCCCTTGCCGTAAATAGGGGTTTTGTTTTTAAATTCTGTTTTTACACCCTCATATTCAAGCTCGGCGCTCATAAGTCCCGTGGGTATGTCAAAATATACGGCATCGCTCACCACAGCTCCATTCGGAACAGAAGAGAGAAACTCAAGTCCCTCATCAAGCTTTTCTATATAAAAGCCCGAACTTGTATCAAAAACCTCCGTCAGTCCGCCGGACCGGGTGACCTCATTGGATAAGCTGTCGGAAACGCTTGAAATGCTGTCCGAAACAGACTGAAAAAGCCCCGAAACAGGGTCAGCGCCATATACATTAAGATCAAACAAAATAACTGAAATGCATAATATAAAGGCTCCTATCCGATATCTGTACATCACACAACCTCCAAACAATACAAACAATACAAACAATAAATAATATAAAACACTACTATCATATTATATCATATAAGACATTCGAGTAAAATGTCGTTTGTGCCATCATTTTTACCGTTTGCGCCAACAAATCAGCCTCATAATTTACCATCTTGTCCCGTTTCTGAAAAAAAATATATATCTGTCACAGATAATGGCAAAAATAAGCCCTTTAACCCTTTAGCAGTCGTAAAAAGCAGATATAACAACGCAAACGGTAATTTTCAAATTCAAAATACGTGATATAATTATATATGAAAAAATTAATTAAAGGAGTGATTTTATGGAAGCAACAACTATGCTTCAGTTTACAGAAGAAGAGCTTGCCCTCGGCAGTATGGCTGTTGGCGGTTTTATTGGCGCTTTTATCGGATTTTTCATTGCTGTTGCCCTTATATTCTGGGTATTCCAGATAATAGCATTCTGGAAAATATTCGTTAAAGCAAACGAACCCGGTTGGAAAAGTATAATACCTTTCTACAATTCATACACTGTCTATAAAATAAGCTGGAGACCCATGTGGTTTTGGCTCTCACTGCTGGCAGCGGTTTTATACGGCTTTATGAACAACCTTAGCGTAACCTTCGCCAGTCCTGTTTTCTCCATAATAGCATTGGTATTATGGATCGTTATACTTGTACTTCAGATAGCAGCAAACGTCAAGCTTTCAAGAGCCTTCGGTCATGGAGCAGGCTTCGCCGTAGGTCTTACTTTCCTTTGGCCCATATTCATACTTATACTGGGCTATGGCAAGTCTGAATATAAGGGCGCCGATTTATAATTTATAAGCAGACTGTTCTGCCACCTTTTTCCGGCAGAAACAGCGCTTTGCATAATCCCCAAATATTTACAATATAAAAAACCTCCTATTTCGTTATAGGAGGTTTTTTGCCTTATCTGCATCTCATAATTCTTTATGACCTATTATATTTTATGACCTTTTGTTATTTAAGATTAGCCTTTGCCGTTTCGGCGAGCTTTGAAAATGCAGCCATATCCGTTACTGCAAGATCGGCAAGCATTTTTCTGTTTATTGTAATATCTGCGTTTTTAAGACCGTTTATCATTTTTGAATAGCTGAGTCCGTTCATTCTTGCAGCAGCATTTATACGAACGATCCAAAGTCTTCTGTATTCTCTCTTTGTCTGCTTTCTGCCTGCAAAAGCGTGAGCCATAGCTCTCATAACAGACTGCTTAGCAACTCTGTACTGCTTACTTCTTGCGCCGACAAAGCCCTTAGCCATTTTTAAAACTTTTTTATGCTTTTTACGTGCGTTTAAAGCACCCTTAACTCTTGCCATTTTATATTTTCCTCCTTAATTTGAAAGCTTAAAAGCCGATTAAATATAGGGTAACTCTTTTCTGATCTGCTTCATATTTGTGGAATCGCAAAGCGTAGCCTTTCTTAAAGATCTTTTTCTCTTCTGAGCTTTCTTTGTGAGTATGTGCTGTTTATTTGCTTTGAACCTTTTGATTTTTCCCGTTCCGGTAACAGATACTCTCTTAGCAAGAGCCTTCCTTGTTTTTAACTTAGGCATTTTGAAATCCTCCTTAAAATTTGTTAAGCCTTGGGCACGATAAACATGGACATTGTGCGTGCTTCTACCTTTGGCTGTTTATCTATTGTTCCGTATTCAGAAACCTGCTCTGCAAAATCATGCATTATGCCGAGTGCCATATCGGCACGTCCCAGCTCTCTGCCTCTGAAACGTATAGAAACCTTAAGCTTGTTTCCGTCCTTTAAGAACTTAAGAGCGTTTTTTACTTTTACCTGAACATCGTGAGTATCAATGTTGGGTGAAAGACGTATTTCTTTAATTGTAATGGTTTTTTGTTTTTTGCGAGCCTCTTTTTCCTTCTTCTGCATATCAAATTTATACTTGCTGTAATCCATAAGTTTGCATACAGGTGGTTTGGCTGCGGGCGAAATCTTAACAAGGTCAAGTCTTTTTTCATCCGCCAGATGTTGAGCTTCTCTTGCGGACATTATGCCGAGCTGGGTTCCGTCACTGTTGATAAGTCTTATTTCCTTGTCCCTGATTTGCTGGTTGATCATTAAATCTGTAATAGCAGACACCTCCAATTTTTTAAAATAGTCTTTATTAAAGTAAAAAAGACAGACCGTAAAGATCTGCCGACGCTCAGAAACACAGCTCCGCTGACGGACATACCGCCAACAAAACAGTGAAAAAACAAATAACCTTAAAGTACAAAAACCGTAAGGTGAGAATCGGAATTCTTCTTTACAGATGAAGATTATATCACAGGCAAATGCCTTTGTCAACAAAAAAATAAAAAAACATTCCAAAAGGCGCAGTTGGGGGCTTTTCCCGACACCGAGGAAGAGAAAAGCCCTAAGCCGGAGGTCTTATTTGGGATAGCACTCCTGAATTATATACGACCTGTATTCATTTGTCTTATTTGATTCAAGAAGCGCCTCCATAATGGAGCTGTATGCGCCCAGTACGGTTTCGTTTTTTATAACAATATACTTGTGACCGTACTTGCTGTAAATGGAATCATAGTTGTTTACAAAATACATAAAATCCTTGTATTTATCGGTGTTAGCTGACATAAAATTTCCTCCTTTTCGTATAACATTTAATTTCCACTTAAAATATATAATATGATTCATAAAATGTCAACGACCGCATAGCATTATTTTCGGTCGACACAAAACGTCACATAAAAATAATGCTCTCAGCATTGTTGGCTTTTCCATGAGCAATTTCCGAATAACCGCAGGGCAGGCGGCATATATTGTATAAAAAACGATTTATGAAGGAGGACTATATGCCTTGAGTACACGAATAGTTGTTGTCCGTATGAAGGATATTATCAAAAAGGGAATATTGATATTAATAGGCGTACTTATAATAGGCGCCATAGTATTTTTTATTGCGTCGGACAAAAACGAAACCTCATACATACCCGGCACATATTCATCGGAAATAATTCTCAATTCTGACCCCGTAGTTATAGAAGTGACTGTGGACGAAAACAGCATACTTGACATAGCTATGCTGAATATGGGCGAAACGCAGGCGGTATTTTATCCTTTATTCGAGCCTTCCTTTGAAACGGTAAGGGAAGAAATACTTAAAAAGCAATCAACGGAAATTGAAACAAAGGAAAACGCCGTAACCACCTCCGTACTTGTCGGAGCGGTGGAAAAAGCCCTTGACGAGGCAAAAAAAGAAAAAGAAAAATAAGGAGTTGCCGGGCAGTGAGGGCAGACTGCAAGCAGTCTGCTCTCACTGCCCACCCGTGGGGCTCGGCGGCAGAACTCAGCAGGGGGCGGCGGCGGATAAATCCGCCGCCGCCCCCTGCTGAGTTCTGCCGCCGAGCCGCTGGCCGACAAGCTTATTAATAAGGCATTAATGAGCCGCCGTTTATAAGATTGTAGGTTTTATTTTCAAGCCAATCGTTTTCCAAAGCCGAGCCGTCATAATAAAGGTTATGTCCGTTGTCCTTTATATTGTTGAAGCCGTAATCGTTGTGATTTTTAAATATTCCCACATAGCTGTCAGCAGTAAGCTCAAGCCTGTCATCGGGGCTTTCGAGAATTACATTTACAACGCCTGTTCTCTGATTGTTTACAGCGCCCTTAATATATGAAGCGTTTCTCAGAGTAAGGGTCATAGAAGCGGCATTTATAGCCTCGATGTTGCCTGTTCCCTCCTGATTATCAAGAGTAACGGACACATTACAGCCCCATTTTCCGCCGTTTCTGCCGGAAACACGTCTGCATCTGAAAAGATTACCCTCTGACGACAGTCTGCTGCCCGATATATACACATCTGAGTTTATATTTGTAAAGTCAATAATAGGACCGTCTCCGAATGCGATAAGGTCGGCGTTGGTTATTCTTGTGCTGTTTGCCATTCTGTAATCGGAGGACTCCGACTGACCCATCTCTATGCTTATAAGAGCCTTGGGAGATGCTATAACAGTGTCGTTTATTTCCAGATAGGAATCATTGACTGCGTTTATGCCGGCTCCCGAATCCGACATTATGCTGCTGCGGTCTATGAAAAGGTCGCCGCAGGTCGAAACAGCCGCCGTATCTTCGCCGCTCGCCTTTATCTGACTGCCGGAAACCTTTATGCTGCTGTCTGTTCCCCTTGAATATACGGCTTCGCAGCCTGCCCCCGATGACTCAATCGTGCTGTCCGTTATGGATATCTTTGAATTGTCGCTGACCGAAAGGGGTCTTGAATCCGTATAGTTGGAAATCTTTATATTGCTGTTGTTTATGTTTACGGTGTTGCTGTTGTCGAAAACCGTTATGCCGTTTGAATAATTTCCCCTTGTGGTAAGGCTTACGTCATCAAGGCTGAGTGCAGAGCCGTTTCTTACGACTATTCCCGAATTAATGCCGGAGCCGCCTGTATTCACAGATGAGCCGGAATCGCCGTATTTCTCTATCTTGCTTGAGGAAATATCCAGCTTTCCGCCGTTCTGAACCATAACAGCCGATTTTCCGCCTTCCTCAACATTTATTGCTTCGCCTGATATTGCAGCCTCCGTACCGTCCACCAAATATCTCGCCGCAGCAGACGTTGTTATATTATATTTACTGTCGGCTGAAGCGACCTCAAGAGAGGTTTCCGCATTTTTCTGTATACCGTCATAGGCGGAATCAACCTCAAGCCTATCCGCCTTATAGAATATAACAGCCATTTCCGCCCTTGTAAGAGTGTTTTTGGGGAACAAAAGCCCATTTGTACCCGATATAATACCAAGGGAAGCAAGAGTGGCAAGCGCCTCTTTTTTATCGGCGTCCACATCGGCACCGTCCAGAAATGCAGATAATTTTGAGGTTTTATTGTTGTCGGTAACATATCCCTCAGCCTCAAGACACCTGAACAGACAGTAAAACGCATCCTGCCTCGTTATATATTCCTGTGGATAAAACGGCTGACCCGAAACAAACAAGCCCTGAGCCGCCGCCCATTTATAGGCATTTTCATAATATATTCCGCTGTCGATATCCTCCGGAAGAGATGTGTCATATACCCCTTCATCGCCGAATCTGCCAAAAAGCATAACCGTAAAATCACATCTTTTAATGGGATAGGCAGGTCTGTAATAGCCGTCCTTATATCCCGATATTACTCCCTTTTCGCAGAGAGTGTCAATCGCCTCTCTTGCCCATTCATATCTTGACGTAACATCGCCGAAATATGCAGATGCGGCGAATAAATTTGTCTGCATAAGCATTACGGCCGCCATAATTGCGGGTACTGTTCTTTTTACTGTTTTTTTCATGCTGTTCACTCCTTTTTTACTTCATTTAAAATTGCCAGCACTTTGATTTCGTCCTTTATAACTGTTCCCATAACCTCCGCCTGTATATGGAACGTGACATAAGTTCCTGCGGCGGTTTTTATATCAAGCTCACCTTCAAGGCTGCGCTTTCCTCTTTTGCAGCTCTCAATAAGCCGATTAAGATCCTTAATGCTCAGAGGGCTTATAAGACTTGTTCTGACGCTTTCCTTGAAACAATCGGCGGCTTCTATGGAATAGCCCAGTCTTTCTCTGAGATTTTCCGACATAAAAAGTCTCTTTTTGTTTACGTCAAGCTCAAATATATAATATGAAGAAACATAGGAAAGCTGATTGAGCCTTTTTGTCATAAGCTGAACCTCCTCGCTCACCTTGGCAAATCTGTCCACGGCAGATATTATGGAAACGAGCAGTCCGCTTTTCCTGTCCTTTGCAATATTGCTGCAAACCCAATGAGGGCCGTCCTCCTTTGACGATATTCTGAAATAAATTCTCTTTTCCGTTTCATTTGAAGAAGCAAAATCCTCAATAGCCTTTATTGTACGGCTTTTGTCCTCGCTGTATATTATATCCTCAAGATTGTCCCCTTGTTTGAAATCAGCCCCTTTTACGCTGCCGGACGATGCCGACCTGTACTTTATTGTAAAGGGACGTTCGGGAGAATGGAGTATATAGGCTGTTTTAAGCATATTGCCTGCGGCGGTAAATCTGTTTAACTGAGATATAATGCTTCTGTTTGACAAATTGAAGAATAATATTGCAGAAATTATAACCGCCGAGATTATTATTATAAAAATGAGGTATTGGGCAAGCATAAGCCCGAAATCCCTGTAAAGCTCAGAATTATAATCCTTATCGGTCAGAATGCTCAGAAGCACATAGTCGTTGAATTCAAGAGGCACCATCTGTATGCGGCAGGCCTGATCGTCTATCGCCTGTTCGGTCAGAATTTCCTCACCCTCAGACACCACACGCTTGTATTTTTCAACATTTTCCTTTGTGAAAAAATCGTTTATGTTTTTTCCTATTCCGAGCATATTGCTGCTTTCGGCTATTACTACGCCGTTTTCGTTTATTATCTCATAATCGAATTTGTCAGAATGTACGAATACCTCCGAAAACTCCGATACTTTGTCTATACAGCCTACGCCGCCTGTTATTCTGCTTCCCCTGTATACGGGTACAGCATAGAGTGTGTAAAGCTCGTCCGAAAAGTCAAAATTTTCACCTCTTATTATGCTGCCCTTTCTCAGACGGTCAAACCAGCCATACCCAAGAACGGAATATGCCTCGTTTTCCGTATTTATAAACTGCGCCTTGTCCTTGTCTATGATCCCAAGCATATAAAGATTCAGATTGTTGTTTATTGCCTTTAATCTGTTGAGATTGTATATCGAGTTCAGATCGTTCTCTTCCCCCAGAAGTCCGGAGAACGCCATAAGAGTGTTTATTTTGTTTTCTATATGCAGCTCGACCTCATACGCCGTTCTTTCGCTTTCCCGTCTGAAATCCTCAAGTGTATTCTGTACATATAAATGACGGGTAAGGGTGGTAAAGCACATATACAGAACGGAAATCAGAACAATAAGCATAGGAATAACAATAAGATATCTTCGGCTTATTTTTTTATAGCTGACGGTTTTTTTTGGAATATCCATATATACAAGCCCCCTTCGGCACTGCCTTGCTTAATTATAACAAAAAAAATAAGTCTTTTCAATAGATTTAATCAAACTTACCGGGCTTATGACATTCTTAATAAACAATAAACCAGCCCCACCCCGCCGACAAGCCGAGGGCGATGCAGGGAAAGCAAAATGAGGGATACGGGGCGGCTAAAGCCGCCCCGTATCCCTCATTTTGCTTTCCCTGCATCGCCCTCGGCCCACCCGCCGCCCTCCCGTCAGAACCGCCTGCGGCGGTTCTGTGGGGAGGGTGTGCGGAACGCCGGTCAATCGGCTCACATCACAAGCTTTCCGTGCTTTTCATATGAAGAAACCTTTTTTATGCTGTTATTGTCGTCTACAAAAACGACCTTCGGACGATGTCCTGCGGCCTCCTCGGCAGTCATAGAAGCATAAGCCATTATAATTATCTTGTCCCCTGCCGAAACCTTTCTTGCCGCAGCCCCGTTCAGACATATTATACCGCTGTTTTCTCCGCCGAAAATAGTGTACGTTTCAAACCTTTCGCCATTGTTTATATCAACTATGGAAACCTTTTCATATTCCAATATACCTGCCGCCTCGCACAAAACAGGGTCAACGGTAATACTGCCCACATAATCAAGCTCCGCCTGGGTGACGGTTGCCCTGTGGATTTTTCCTTTAAGCATATCAAGAGTCATAATAAAACCTCCCTGACATTCATTCCTTGCCCAGTGTAATTTTCTCACCTATAATAATTCCCTTTGAATCGGCACCATGCCCTATTCCGTCAGTATACGCAATAGGCACGTCGGCTCCGCAAAGCTTCCTTGCAAGGGAAAACACATAGTCCATATCCCCCTTTTCGGCTATCTCCGTAAAAGTACCGAGCAGAACGCCACCTACCCTTTTAAACGCTCCCATCTGATAAAGCTGGTTAAAATAGGTGCATATCTTCGCTCTGCCTCCCCTAAAAGCCTCAAGAAGCAGAATTTTATTGCTTAAATCGGGAAAATACTCCGTTCCCGCAAGCTTTAAAAAACATCTCGTGTTTCCTCCCACAACAACGCCTTCCATATGCTCCCCCTGTATAAATTCAAAGCCGAAATCAAACAGCTCTCTGCCGCCGCAGAATACCGTTGAATAAAAATTCCTCGTCTGTATTTCGCTGTCGGAATTTATAATGTTTTTTATCTGATATAATACAGAGGTCTTTCCTGTTTTTGTATAAACAGCATTCAGAACCGTCGTGAGATCGCTGTATCCCCAAAGCATCTTGCCACTGTTTCCGATTACCTCGTAGTCCAGATACGGCAATATTTCATTGGCTATATCGCCGCCCGAAATATCGAAAACAGCCTTTATGCTGTCGTCCGCAAAAAAATCCATAAGCTCTGCGGCGCGCTCCTCGGCGGAAGCCCCGAAAACCGAATCCTTTGCAAATATATATCTGCTGAAAACGGGAATAAGCCCGGTTTTTATAAGCCTGTCATTCAAAAACCGTATTCTGTGTCTGCTTTTTTCGCTGTACCCATCAGAACAGCACACAACGGCAGCCCTGCTGCCATTCTCTATGGTAATCATATTTCAAGACTGAAATTATCTATGAGCCTTGCCGAATCCCCCATATATACGGCGCAGGCACAAAGAATGTCCTTTTCAATTCTGTCCACAGGCTTGAGGCTCAGGGCGTCAACTATGCTCACATAGTCAATTCTGGTGATCCCAACACTTAAAATCATATCCGAAATTGCCTTTATTACCTTTCCGGAATCCCTTTCGCCGTTTTTTATCATATCCCTGCCCATATCAAGAGCCTTGTGTATAATAGGCGCAAGCCGCCTTTCCTCAGGAGAAAGATAAGAATTTCTGGAGCTTTTCGCAAGCCCGTCCTCCTCCCGTATTATGGGACAGGGCATTATCTTCACATTCATATTGAGATCCTTCACCATTCTTTTTATAACGGCAAGCTGCTGAGCGTCCTTCTCGCCGAAATAGGCGTTGTCCGGCGTAACTATATTGAACAGCTTGTTCACAACGGTCTGAACTCCCCTGAAATGAATGGGGCGTGTCTTTCCGCAAAGCTCTCCCGTAAGCGCCGTCATATCGACATAAGAGCAGAAGCCCTCAGGGTACATTTCCTCCACATCGGGAGCAAAAATAAGATCCACTCCCTTTTTTTTGCAAAGCTTTGCGTCCCTGTCAAGATCCCTCGGATAGCTGTCATAGTCCTCCCCCGGACCAAACTGCATAGGATTTACAAATATGCTCACAACAACCTTGTCGCTGCCTTTTTTCGCATTTCTTATAAGACTGAGATGCCCCTCGTGAAGCCAGCCCATTGTCGGCACAAGCCCTATTGTTTCGCCTGCCGCCTTCCATCTGCTTATCTCCTTTTTTACTTCCTTTATTGTCCTGCATATCTTCATAGCTTTTTCTCCTAATATAATTTCTTTATTTCCTCATCGTTGATTTTATATGTATGCTCATCGGCAGGAAAGCTGCCGTTCTTGACCTCATCACTGTAAGCCTTGAAAGCATTCGTCATAACCTCACCGACACTTGCAAACTGCTTTACAAACTTTGGCTTGTGTCCCGGAAATGTACCGAGCATATCCTGCACTACCAGAACCTGTCCGTCACAGTCCTTGCCTGCTCCTATACCTATAACGGGCACGGAAACGCTTTTCGATATAAGTCCGCCTATTTCCGCAGGCACACCCTCCACAACTATTGCAAAAACTCCGGCGTCCTCAAGGGTCTTTGCCGATTTTATAAGCCCCCTCGCAGCCTCCGCCGTCTTTCCCTGTACTTTAAAGCCGCCAAAGGCGTTTATAGACTGGGGCGTAAGCCCTATATGACCGCACACGGGAATCTGACATCTCACAATAGCCCTTATTGTTTCGGCAAATTCCTCGCCGCCCTCAAGCTTTACTGCCGCCGCTCCGCCTTCCTTAATAAGCCTGCCGGCGTTTATGCAGGAATCCTCTATGGAAATGTGATAGCTCATAAAAGGCATATCCGCTATTACAAGGGCATTTTTTGCCCCTCTCGAAACACATTTCGTGTGATGTATCATATCCTCCATAGTAACAGGCAGTGTGGAATCATATCCCAACATTGTCATTCCCAGTGAATCGCCCACAAGTATAGACTCTATCCCCGCCGCATCCACAAGGCTTGCCGTGGTGTAGTCATACGCCGTAAGCATAGTGATCTTTTCGCCCTTTTCCTTGGCTTTTTTAAAATAGCTTGTCGTTATTTTCATAAATATTCTCCTGTTTTTTAGATTTAGCTGTGGATAAAAAATCGGAAGAAGACAGAAACACCGACACCTTAAAAAATATCGATTTGTCAGTGCCTCAATAGCATAAGCCCGCCGTAAAATGCAATCCCTTCAAAGGGTACCGCTTTTAAAGCCCTGCCTTTAAGAATAAATAAGGTGCAGTTCTCAGAGCCGAGATACTACCCATAGCCATACTAAAGATTATACCATAAATCAACCCAAAAGCAATACCCTTTTTGCTTTATGTAAATCCCCCTCTCCCTCACACTCCAAACCACAATCTCACATCAAAAAACTGTCATAAACTATACTTTATGACAGGAAATAATATTTTTTTCTTATTTGTATGAATTTTACCATAATGAAAATAATAAGTCAATAATTTCAGTTTATATTTGCCAAATAAAATTGCCCATTTAAAAGCTATCATAAAGTATACTTTATAGCAGAAAAATGAAAGGACATTATAATGAAAAAGAAAGAATTGGGATTATTTATTTTGACATTTTCTATTCCTGTTGTGATAATGTGTATAGTATACAGCGTCAAGGGGCTTTACCCTTTTGGCACAAATTCTGTTTTATCTATGGATCTGTGGGGTCAGTATTATCCTATGATAAAGGCATTGTGGTATGATATGCACGATCTTGCTTTTGACAGGTTTTCATGGGACGGAGGACTGGGCTTTAACTTGTATGCTCAGACACTATACTATACAAACAGTATTTTTTACAGGCTTCTCTATTTTTTTGATGAAAACCATCTGATAGAAGGACTTGACATACTGCTGATGATCAAATTCGGACTGTGTTCGGCTTCTTTTCTGGGCTTTATTAAATATAAATATAAAAATATAAATCTGAGTGCGGTGGCTGTTTCCGTAGGCTATGGGCTGTGCTCCTACTCACTGGCATACATAAACCAACCCATGTGGACAGACTGTATATGGCTGCTGCCCCTTGTAATGATAGGTCTTGAAAGGCTTGTACACCAAAAAAAGCCGCTTATTTATACACTTCTGCTTGCTTTCACCATATATACGAATTTCTACATAGCTTTCAGTATGTGTATATTTATTTTGCTTTGCTTTATTGTAATGTCAGTCGATTTTTACAACAATAAAACAGAACTTCTCGGCGCTGTAAAACGCTTTTTATTATATTCCGTTATAGCCGGCGGACTGTCTGCATTTTCAACACTCCCCATGCTTGCGGCGCTCGGTGACAGAGTACCCGTTGACACCGTATTTGGCGGCATAAAGGCATATCACTCATTGGCGGAAATGTTCGGCAGTATGTTTATGCTTACAAACCTTTCATATGCCTATTTTGTTCCGAATATATATTCCGGTGTTTTTGCAATACCCTTTATAGGACTTTATATAGGCAACAACGGCATTGACATAAAAAAGAGAGCTGCCGTTGTATTAATGACCACAGTGCTTCTGTGCTCACTGAATATAAATCTGCTCGATTTCATATGGCACGGTTTTCATTTTCCCAATCAGCTTCCGGGAAGATGGTCATTTATGCTTTCGTTTTTTGTTCTTACATATGCATATGAGGGCATAAATTCACAGAAAAAGGTGGATTTTTTCCAACCGTTTATAATGCTTTTACTGTGCATTCTTATATTTGCCATAGGCTTGGGCTCAGATGCTGCCGACACAGATTTACACCTTAAAAATACAGTTACGATGTGCTTTGCGGCAGTATATATTGTGCTTGCACTGTTGCTTTTCGCCCTTTCTTATCAGCCTGAAGCCGGAAAACGAAAAGGCAAAAAACACAGAAAAAACAAAGTCAGCCAAAATGACAAAACTAAAAAGACGATCGACTTCGCAAAAAAAGGAACGATGATTGTTATATCGGCGCTTATAATCGCCGAAACCGGCGTAAATTCCGTGTACTGTGCAAAAAACAGTATGCACAGCTCCGAAATTAATCAGTATTTCTTCAACGACAGTATGAACGGAATAAGGGAAAATGTGCTTGATAATGATAAGGATTTCTACAGAGTCGAAATGAACCCCGGTTATACCTTTAACCCCGGACTTCTCTTTGATTACAGGGGCATAAGCTATTATTCCTCTACAATGAATGGCGGAATATATAACCTTATGAAAGCCCTCGGAAACAGAGTTTACGCAAAAAATGTAAGCAGCGTATACAATACTGCAAATCTGTTTACAAACAGCTTGTTCTCCGTAAAATATATAATTGACAGAGATAAAACCATGCCTATGTACGGCTATGAAATTATAGACGAAAATGACAGCTATCGTCTGCTTCTGAATCGTGACAGTCTGCCGGTTGCTTTTCCGGTAAATGAAGAAACACGTCATTGGCTTGAGCAAAAGGATTTAAGCCCCTTGGAACAGCTAAATGATTTTCTGGACAAGGCTCTCGGAAGCAAATATGACGTTTTTGTCAAAATAAACCCCGAAAAGGCGGAAGTAAATAATGCAGAGCTTGAAACCGAAGGGGAATGGACGGAAAGACATTATATCAGAACAGACAAATCAAAAGGTGTTTCTTTCAGCTATAGCTTCATATGTGACAACAGCGGACCTTATTACGCCATTCATAATTTTGTTGCGGGAGATGTTATTATAAACGCAGCGGGAACAGAATATAAAATAAATATGTCATCGCCCGTAAAATATATAGGTGAACTTAAAAAGGGCGATGTTGTGACAATGGATATCAGTACAGACAATCTGAATTATGCTTTATACGGTTTAGAGCTTTACAGATTCGATTCGGAAGCATTTCACAGCGCAGTCGAAAGGCTTAAGTCCGGCGGTTTTGAAACCATAGACTTTTCCTCCGACACCCTTGAGGGCACAATAAATTCCGAAAAGGATAACCGGCTTTTCTTTACATCTATACCTTATGAAAAAGGCTGGGACTTATACTGTGACGGCGAAAAAATAAAAATACAGAAAATCGCTGACAGCCTAACAGCCTTCACCGTATCCTCCGGAAGCCACACCATAAAGCTCGTCCATCATACGCCGGCCTTTCTTCCCGGGGCTGTCATAAGTATACTGTGCTTATGCATTCTTGCCGTTCTGCGTATAAAAAGACCTTATCCCAAACCGAAGGATATTTAAATAAGCTCTGTGAAATATTCGGAGATTCTCCGAGTGAAGGAGGTCTTGTTGCGGCGCCTGTTCATGGTAACTTTTTTAAGTGGTAAGTTCCTCAAAAATAATAAAGCGACTGCGGGAAATTGCAGTCGCTTTTATACAGAATCAAGTCTGTATTCATTCAGCTATGATATTGTTGAATTTCCGGATTATGGCGTCTTTATCCTTTGCGGCACTGTCAAAGTCATAATTTACCAATACAAGCTCTGACAATGGAGCAAGAGCCTCATCGACCTCAACATCGGGGCGTACAGGACGGCGCCCCCAGCTGCGGCTCTGCTCTGTCTGACATTCCCCGGACGTAACGAAATCAATAAACAGCTTGGCGTTCTCCTCGTTTGGAGCGCCTTTCACCAAAGCAACTCCATCGGGCACTGCGCTTGTGCCGTCCTTGGGATATACAAAGCATATATCCGGATTGTCCCTGTACTGAACCGCGGCTTTCTCAAATGTCAGCCCCACATAAAAATCACCGCTTACAACCATTTCGTGGCACTTGTCGGAGGCGTCCAATATTTTTCCGTCTAAATTGTCGCAGAATTTCCTGATAAATTCCCAGCCCTCGTCCATGCCGCCGTGGGCAAAAAGCATGGTGCAAAGCTGTGTGTAGGCTGAGCCTGATTCTGAGGGCAGACAATATGCTATTTTGCCCTTCCACTCAGGATTTGTCAGATCCTCCCAGCTCTGTGGAATTTCAAGACCGTCCCCTTCTATAAGCTTCTTATTGCAGATAATAACCATCGGCAGCGGACTTTCGCCGATCCACCGTCCGTCAGGGTCTTTATATGCCGAATCTATAAATTCGTCATTGGCGCAGACATATGGGGCAAAATAATCCTTATATGCCGCCAGAGAATCCGCACCTCCGCCCCATATAACGTCCGCAGCGGGACTATCCGCTTCACTTGCTATGCGGTCACAAAGCTCCCCTGTTCCTGCCGCTACCACTTCAACCTTTACATTGGGGTATTTTTCCATAAACATATTTATCCCTGCGTTCAAAGGCTCCTCATCGTGAGAGGAATATACAACCAAATTTCCTGTATAGTCCTCCGGAGCCTTTTCCTCCGCTTCGGTCAAACCCGTACTGTCCTGCGCAGCGCTTTGTTTATTGCCGCCGCAGGCTGACAGGCTCATCGCCCCAATAATCGCACACAATATCACCGCAAAAATTTTTTTCATAAAAACACCTTCCTAATTCATTCTTTTTGTACATTATAACACCCCTCCCCACAATTTTCAATAATTTTATAACAAATCGCAAGTAAACAGGGGCAGTACAAATGTTGTATATCAGGCTTTGCGAAAAAGAAAAAGCGGCGCTTCGGTCAACAGCCTTAAAAGGCGTGACCGCTGATGCCGCTTTATTTTGAAAATTTTCTCGGGGCACTTTTGAGAAATTTCATTGAATCGCTATACATATCTGCTGTAAGAAACAGGTGGGGTTGTGGGTGTTTCTATTCATTATCGGGTATGTCGAATTTTCTTTTGAATCTTTTGATAATTTCTGAGCCGCAATTTCCCTTTCCGAGAAAATAATCGGCAGAAACGTTGTAAAAGTCAGCAAATTTGTTTAAGGTTTCGGTATTTATATCACTTTCATCGCGCTCATATTTGACGTAGGTATTGGAATTCATATTGATCATTTCGCACAGCTGCCATATTGTATAGTCATTCATATATCTTAATATTTTTAATCTTGTGCCAACCACTGCAATCGCCTCCATGATTTAAGAATACCCCCATTTTATACAAAAATCAAGCTTTAATTACACAGACAAATTCAATTTATATAAAATAAACAAAATTACGTCAATGTTTTGTGACATTTCCCCAACCTGATTTATGGGCGTTTTTGGGGTCTGAGGTGTATTTTTTTCAGCTTATCAAGCTGTTCCTGATAGGAGAGGTGTTTCATTTTTGATTCGGGAAAGGCTTTGATAAGTCTTGTATTGTTTTTTTGGTCAAGCTTGATGCGGTAGGTTTCCTTCAGGGCTGCAAGATGGGCTTTATATTCCTGCCGTTTTTCCTTCAGCTCAACTGCATTCCTGTAAACTGTTTCCGAAAGCTCATCGGATATTCTGCGCATATCTTCGGCTATTCTGTCAAGCTCCTTTATGCGCATAACAAGGTGACGTGCAGCTGCCAGCGAAACTGCCGTATCGATCAGGAATGCGGCGACAAGCGCAGACAGTACGGCGGCGCCGAGCCACAGGGGAATTATGCTTAAAAAATCGACTATAACGGGGTTTATGATTATTACGAATATTACTCCCACTACGCCCCATATTATGCTGAATTCAAGGCAGATATAGCCGCATATGTTGAAGCGTCTGTCGGAATAGTCCCACCATCTGCATTTATACATTTTTTCCAGGGCAAAGCCGGTTATGAATTCTATGAGAGAGGTAAGCGCAAAGGAGGCAAGAAAGAGCAGTATAATATGCTCCTTAATAGGTGAAAGACACAGAATGACCACAGTCGCACCTGTGCCGTAAATAGGACACCACGCCCCATTTAGAAAGCCCCTGTTTATAAGCTTTCCTTTTTTTACGGCGCTGTAAGCAACCTCGGCTATCCAGCCCATAACGGAATAAATTATAAAAAGCCACAAATAATTATATAATTCAATCATAATTTGTCACATATACGGCGTATTGCCTGTTCACGGTTCTGCTGTGTTTCCAAATTACATTATAGCATATTTCCCGATAAATATAAAGCATTCACAACAATTTTTTTAAAGTGTCCGACTTGTGCTTTTTGTGGGATTTACATATCAACGGAAAAATGTTATAATAAAATCTATAATAAATATGCCGGAGGGGGTTTTGCTATGAGGAAAATTATGAGGCTTGCGGCTGTTTTTGCCGCTGTTTTTGCCATTGCTGCGGCAGGCTGCGGAGAGAAGCGGGAGGCTGTGGCGGAGGTTGTATATACTGACGAAACAACGGCGGTAATAAAGGCTTTGGCGGACGGCGGAAGTCTTGAGGACGCAATGAATACCCTGAAGGATATCGGCGAGCTTGACTTTACGGGAGATTCCGGGGGCTATGGCTTATTTATAAAATCCGTCAACGGGCGTTTTGCCGATGATAAGGAAAATGAATTCTGGGCAATATTTACATCTCTTGAGGAGCAGGGAGAGATGGTATATTCAGACGATGAAAACGGAACATATAACTACGATGGGCATATTTGCGGCGGCGCATTGTACGGTGCATCGGGGCTGCCCATGGCTGAGGGAGAATATTATGTGCTTTCCCTTGAAAAATATCAATGAGCGTCAGGGGACTTGCCCGCTGTGCCTTTATGACTGCGGCACTTATTATAGTGCAGTATGCTCTGGGCTTTGTTTCGGGCGTTGAGCTGGTGACAGTGGTCTTTGCGGCTTTTTGTTATACGGACGGCATCAGGTCGGGGATTATGACGGCTGTTTCCTTTTCCCTCCTCAGATGCTTTATTTACGGCTTTATGCCCAATGTGATTTTACTTTACATTGTATATTATACTTTGTTTGCCGTCTGCTTCGGTGCATTTTCCGAAATACGTCCGTCTATGACCTTCCTTTGCGTCTTTTTGGGGACGGCGGCGGCTCTGTGCGCTTTTTTGGGAATAAGGGGCATAGGGTCGTCAGGTATGGGAATTGCGGCAATAAAGGTTATGTTTTTTATTTTATCGGGGATTTTTGCCGTTCTGCTCGGAATATGCATAGGGGTGTCAGTAAAAAAGAATTCCGCAAAGGCAGATGAAATTGCGGAAAAAACGGCGGCGGCGGCTCTTGCGGCGGTTATGACCGTCTGCTTCACGCTTTTGGACGATTTTATAACACCCTTTGTTTTCGGCTATTCCGCCGTGGCGGCAAAGGCATATTTTTACGGCAGCTTCGCCGCTATGCTGCCTCAGACTATCTGCGCCGCAGTAAGCGTATTTTTGCTTTTTCCTTATCTGAAAAAGGCTTTCGCCGGCGCCAACTGAAAAAGGAGTATAATAATGCAGGAAATCAGTCTTTCGGAAATTGCCGCTCTCCGTCCGAGAATATACGGCTATATGGGCTATGTGGGAACGGCATCGGACATTCAGACGGACAATATGATAACGGAGTGCATAAGGGAGCTTGAAAGGACGGCTCAGTTTAATTATATATATAAATATTCCGAAGAGCTTCCTCCGTTTCTGGAAAAAGAGCCTTACAGAAGCTATCTTGAGGGCAGCAGAGGCGTTATTATCTGCGCAATGACACTGGGCATAGCCGTTGACCGTATTATAAACAGGCTTCTGAGGATATCGCCCTCGAAGGGGGCTGTTATGAATGCCTGTGCAGGAGCATATCTTGAATATCTCTGCGACACATATGAGGAACGCTTCGGCAGCGACAGAGGGGCGAGGTTCTGCCCCGGCTATGGCGGGAGCCGCACGGAGGATCTGAAATATATATTTGAAATACTTGATACACATAAAATAGGTATCGTGCTGAATGAAAATTACTTTATGCTCCCGTCAAAGTCTATGGCGGGTATTATAGCGATAGGAGGAAATGCCAGAGCGGGCTGCGGCAGCTGTATTATGGCAGGCTCCTGCGCATATCTTAAGGAGGGAGCAAAATGCTTCACACAGGGAAAAAAATAATAGTATTTGACGGCGGCTTCGGCAGTATGCTTGAGGAGCTGGGGCTTGGGGGCATTCCCGAAGAGCTTAACATAACCGCTCCCGACAAAGTAAGGCTTATTCACAGGGCATACAGCTGCGCCGATGTAATAACAACAAACACCTTCGGGCTTAATCCTATAAAATATAAGGGCAGCTATGGTCTTGGAGAACTGGCAAAGGCGGCGTGTGAAAATGCAAGAGCCGCAGGAAAGCCCGTTTTTTTCGATGTCGGTCCTACGGGGGCAATGATGGAGCCTATGGGAGAGCTTTCATTCGAGGACGCATACAACGCATATAAAGAGGTAGCGGAGGCTTCAAGGGATATTGCAGACGGATATATTCTGGAAACCTTTTCCGATTTGTATGAAATCAAGGCGGCGATCCTGGCATTCAAAGAAAACACGGAGCTGCCCATATTTGCCACAATGACCTTCGATTCATCGGAGCGTACCCTGACAGGCTCTTCGCCGGAAATTGTAGCGAACACTCTTGAGGGGCTTGGTGTAAATGCCCTTGGAGTGAACTGCTCATTGGGACCGAAGGAGCTTATGGGCGTTGTGGGCAGACTTCTCGGCTCTACTTGTCTGCCTGTTATCGTTCAGCCAAACAGGGGACTGCCCACCCTTGAAAACGGCAAAACCGTATATAAGCTCACTGCCGAGGAATTTTACGAAAGCATAAGGGAAATGGTTGAAATGGGAGTATCGGCAGTAGGAGGCTGCTGCGGAACAACTCCCGAATTAATAAAAAAAATATCTGTTTTTTCGGGAAGAGATGTATCAAGACCTGCTGTGCAGCCCGGAACGATTGTAAATTCCGCAAACTGTCTGTGTGACATTTCGTCTGTAAGCATATGTGGGGAGCGCATTAATCCCACAGGCAAAAAAACCCTTAAACAAGCCCTGTCTGAAGAAAATTACGGGTATATTATAGATGAAGCCCTTAAACAGCAGGAGGCAGGAGCGGATATTCTTGACGTAAACTGCGGTCTGCCCTCCATTGACGAGAGGGCTGTTATGACAAGAGCCGTAAAGTCCATACAGGAATACTGCGACCTGCCTTTGCAGCTTGACAGCACAGACCCAAGGGCATTGGAGGCGGCAGCGAGAATATATAACGGCATTCCCCTTATAAACAGTGTAAACGGCGATGAAGAGGTAATGGCGAAGATTTTCCCCATAGCGAAAAAATACGGCGCAGTTGTTCTGGGGCTTGCTATGGACAAAAACGGCATACCGAAAACAGCCGGACAGCGTTTGGAAATTGCGGAAAGAATAATAAAAAGAGCCGGTGACTTCGGCATACCAAAGCATAAAATAATGATAGACACTCTTGTGGTAACCGCCTCGGCAGAGCAGGAGCTTGCAGCGCAGACATTAAAGGCGCTGGAGCTTGTAAAGGGGCTTGGGGTAAAGACGGCTCTCGGAATTTCAAATATTTCATTCGGACTTCCTTGCCGCAGGCTTTTAAACAGAACCTTCCTCGCCATGGCTCTTGAGAGGGGGCTTAATATGCCTATCATAAACCCCTTGGACGATGATATGACAGGCACGGTAAGGGCCTTTGAGGTTCTTTCCTGTTATGACAGAGGCGCTGAGAAATTTATAGACCAATACAAGTCGGTTCAGATGTCCCCGAACATTGGCAGGAAAAATGAGGGCGCAGACTTAAGCCTTTATGACTGCATAAGGCAGGGGCTGAAAACAAAGGCGGCGGGGCTTTGCGCTGAGGAGCTTAAAAGTCGTGAGCCTATGGAAATTGTTGAGGGAACTCTCATAAAAGCCCTTGACGAGGTTGGAACCTTGTATGAACAGGGCATACTTTTCCTCCCTCAGCTGATAGCCTCAGCCGAAGCCTGCAGAGCGGCATTTTCCTGTATAACGGAGGCACTGCCCAAAAATTCGGAAATAAAGGGGAAGGTCGTTCTTGCCACTGTTCACGGCGATGTCCACGACATAGGAAAAAACATAGTCAAGGTAGTTATAGAATCCTACGGCTGGCAGGTAACGGATTTGGGAAAGGACGTTTCACCTCAGCGCATAGTTGATGAGGTAAGAGAGCATAAGCCCTTTGCGGTGGGTCTTTCGGCGCTTATGACCACCACTGTTCCTGCAATGGAAAAAACAATAGCAGAGCTTAAAAGGGCAGACCTCAGAACGGAAATATTTGTGGGCGGAGCCGTTCTGAACGAGGAAACAGCCCGCAGAATAGGCGCAGACCACTACACAAAGGACGCCCTCGGAATGGCAAAAAAACTTGAGGAACTGTTCAGAAAACAAAAAGCATAATATTTGCAGCAAAAAAGCCTTTCTTTATTATATGGAAAGGCTGTTTTTTTTCATAAGTTGATTTTTCATTACGGCGAACATCGTGAAGTGCATAAGAACGGTGCAGACCGCAGCACAAAGAACGCCCTCGGAATGGCAAAAAAGCCTTTCTTTATTATATGGAAAGGCTGTTTTTTTCAGAAGTTGATTTTTCATTACGGGCGGACGTCGTGAAGTGCATCAGAACGGTGCAGACCGCAGCACAAAGGACGCCCTCGGAATGGCAAAAAAGCCTTTCTCTGTTATATGGAAAGGCTGTTTTTTTCGGAAGTTGACTTTTCATTACGGGCAGACGTCATGAAGTGCATCAGAACGGCTCCGACTCCGTTGAAAACAGATACTATAACAAGAAATACCACAGCTCTTGCAGCTGTATTCAGGGAATCCACTGCCAGTACGCAGTAATTCATATCCGCTATGCTGTGTTCATATCCGCAGAGTATAAAGGTTGATACACAGAGAAAAATGCCGGTAATTCCGCTTATGGAATCGCTGTGCTTTCTGAAATTGTCCACCGCAAGAAACATAAGTACTCCGCAAAGAGCCGACAGTATGGCAGCGGACAGAAGGCTTTGCTGAAGCTTGCCCGAAACAAGCTGCGCCGCCGTTTCATGAATTCCGGGCTTTGCAATTCTCACTGCTGCTGAAACAATAACAGAGCCTATAAGATTGCCGACCCATATCAGAAAGCAGTTCGGCTTGTTTTTAGTGGCTGCAATATATCCCACCTTGCCTGTGAAAAGGTACATACCAAAGGAACATATCATAAACAGACCTATTGAAAACAAAAGCGAACCTATAATTTTATTTTCCATCACAAGATATACATTCGAGCCTATTCCTATCATCATTCCCGCCGAGATGGATTTTTTCAGAGTTTCCATAACTGTTACCCCCTTTAAACATACGACATTTATTTACATTATTATATTTTTTTTCGATAACTATGTCAAGCTTATATCAATTTCAGGAACAGGCTGTTTCATTATCGGCAAAGGGTGATTCCTAAAATTATTAAAAAAGGGTATTGACAAATTTAAAGGTATGGGGTAATATAATTAATAGTTAGTCAACACTAACTTTAGTTAGCAGTCACTTATCGAGTGACGTTTTTATCTGTCTGCTAATATAATATATAAAATATGTCCGGAGGATTTATATTATGCCGCTAACACTGTGCCCCATAGGGGAGGAAAACATAATCAAGCGTATAGGAGGAAAGGAAGAAATCCGTCACCATCTCGAAAATCTGGGATTCGTGGCAGGTGGTATTGTCAAAATAATATCCGCTTCAAACGGTAATATTATTGTAAATATAAAGGAGTCAAGAGTTGCCGTAAGCAAGGAAATGGCTTCTAAAATAATGGTATAAAGGAGGATAAAATGAAAACATTAAAGGACGCTAAGGTAGGAGAAACCCTCACCGTGACCGGAATTACAGGTACGGGAGCGGTAAAAAGAAGAATTATGGATATGGGTATAACAAAGGGCGTTTCGGTATATATACGGAAGGTTGCCCCTTTGGGAGATCCTGTTGAAATAACCGTAAGAGGTTATGAGCTTTCACTCAGAAAAGCCGATGCCGAGATGGTAGAAACAGAATAAAGGAGGAAATGAAAAAATGAGCGTAACCATTGCTTTGGCAGGAAACCCGAACAGCGGAAAAACGACATTGTTCAACGCCCTTACAGGCTCAAATCAGTTTGTGGGAAACTGGCCGGGAGTTACTGTGGAGAAAAAGGAGGGACGGCTTAAATTCCGCAAGGACGTCAGAATAGCCGACCTTCCGGGAATTTACTCCCTTTCTCCCTACACCCTTGAGGAGGTCGTAGCGAGAAATTATCTTATAAACGAAAAGCCTGACGCTATATTGAATATAGTTGACGGCTCCAATCTTGAAAGAAATCTTTATCTTACAACGCAGCTTGCAGAGCTTGGCATACCTGTTGTGGTTGCCGTGAATATGATGGATATAGTTGAAAAGACAGGCGACAAAATAGATATAGGTGTTCTTTCACAGCGTCTGGGCTGTAAGGTGGTTAAAATATCCGCCCTGAAAGGCACAGGCATAAAGGAGGCCGCCGACGAGGCAATAAAGGCGGCGGAAAAAGGCAGCTTCACCCCTGTGCACAGCTTTTCGGGAGAAGTGGAGCACGCCATTGCGCATATTGAAGACCTTCTTAAGGACAAAGTAAAAAAGGAACAGGAAAGATGGTTTGCAATAAAGGTATTTGAGGGCGACAAAAAGGTTATGGAAGCTCTCAGCCTTGACCCTTCGGCGGAAAAAGAAATCAAGAAAATTGTTTCCGAAGCGGAAACGGAATTTGATGATGACTGTGAAAGCATAATCACAAACGAAAGGTATGTATACATAGCCTCCGTACTCAGGGGAGCATATAAAAAGGCGGACAGGGGTTCTCTCACCGTTTCCGATAAAATAGACAAAATCGTTACAAACAGAATACTTGCACTTCCCATATTTGCTGTTATAATGTTTATAGTTTATTATATTTCTGTTACAACAGTGGGAACAATAGCGACCGACTGGGCAAATGACGGCGTGTTCGGCGATGGCTGGTATCTTCTGGGAATAGGCAGAGCAGCCTATGAGGAGGCTGTGGAAGAATATGACGCAGCGCAGGACAGAACAGAGGCGTTTATAGCTGCCGCAGAGGAAGCCGGCATTGACACCGAAGAGCTTGTGGAAACATTGCAGTCCGAAGAGCCGGATAGTGGCATAATCGATGAATTCTTGTTACAGGCTGCGGACGCCGGAGTTGAAGCCGAAACAGACTCAGAGGGTGATGTCCTTGTTGTTGACAGCGATGCCTTTGCTCAGGCTGTGGACGCAGCTGAGCCGGAAAACGGTGATTTCGGCATATGGATTCCCGGCGTTCCCGTTATTGTGGGAGCATTCCTTGAGAAGATAAACTGCGCCGAATGGCTTTCGGGACTTATTCTTGACGGCATAATAGGCGGCGTGGGAGCAGTTCTCGGTTTTGTTCCGCAGATGCTTATACTCTTTATGTTTCTTGCATTTCTTGAAGCCTGCGGATATATGGCAAGAGTTGCTTTCATTATGGACAGGATCTTCAGAAAATTCGGACTTTCGGGCAAATCCTTCATACCTATGCTTATAGGCACAGGCTGCGGAGTTCCCGGAATTATGGCTTCAAGAACCATTGAGAGCGACCGTGACAGAAAAATGACAATTATGACCACCACCTTCATACCCTGCGGTGCAAAGCTGCCCATAATAGCCCTTATATCAGGCGCACTTTTCGGCGGCGCATGGTGGGTCGCTCCCAGTGCATATTTCGTAGGCGTTGTCGCAATTATAATTTCGGGAATAATACTCAAGAAAACGGCTCTGTTTGCCGGCGACCCTGCTCCCTTCGTTATGGAGCTTCCCGCATATCATATGCCCACCTTGGGAAATGTTCTCAGAAGTATGTGGGAAAGGGGCTGGTCTTTCATTAAAAAGGCAGGTACAATAATACTTCTTGCAACCATACTGGTGTGGTTCCTTTCGGGCTATGGCTTTGGCGACAACGGCTTCGGCGCAGTAAGTATGGATCAGAGCCTTCTTGCGGCAATAGGAAACTGCATAGCATTCATATTCAGACCCCTCGGCTTCGGCGACTGGAAAGCAGCCGTTGCCTGTGTAACGGGACTTATAGCAAAGGAAAACGTAGTAGGAACCTTCGGCGTTCTCTTCCGACCCGAGCTTGCCGAGGTGGCAGAGGACGGAATGGAGATATGGACAAATCTTTCCGCAAACTTTGCCCGTACAGGAGGAAATGCAGCAATTGCAGGCTATGCCTATCTGGTGTTCAATCTTCTCTGCGCTCCCTGCTTTGCCGCAATAGGCGCAATAAAAAGAGAAATGAATTCGCCTAAGTGGACGCTTTTTGCAATAGGCTATCAGTGTGTATTTGCATATTTTGCAGGACTTGTTATTTTCCAGATAGCCTCGGCAGTCGTTGGAAATGTGAGCATACCGGGACTTATTGCATCATTTCTTATAATTATATTCGCTCTTTATCTTCTTTTCAGACCTGCCGTAACCGAAGCTAAGGAAAAGAGAGTAAACAGCGCAGCATAAGGAGGACAGATATGAACCTTTCATCAATTATAGTGCTTGGTATTATTGTTCTTATAGTGGCATTTATAATAAGAAGCCTTGTTATAAAACATAAAAACGGAGGGGGCTGCGGCTGTGGCTGTGGCTGCTCCGGGTGCAAGGCGGAGTGTCCCTCCAAAAAACAGTTATAAGTTATACCTTCTTATATCCCAAAAGACAGCGTTCTGCCTGTAAAACGGCGGACGCTGTTTTTGTCTGACGAGGGGCTGTCTTGCTTGTGTCCGTGTCATATGGATATGTCCGGCGTTTAAAGGGAGAATGCCATAAATCACCCCGAAAACAGATTATATTTTCTTGACATCTATCTTTGTGTATGATACTATTTATAATGAAATCTGAGGTTAAAAACCTGCGAAAGAGGATATTTATGACAGAAGAAATCAAAAAAATCAAAGAAAGAATGGGAGAGGATCTTCTGATTCTTGCCCATCATTATCAGTCTGATGAAATAGTTTCACTGGCTGACAGCGTAGGCGATTCGCTCAAGCTTGCAAAGACAGCCGAAGCAAATAAAAGGGCTAAGTATATAGTTTTCTGCGGAGTACATTTTATGGCGGAAACTGCCGATATACTTACGGACGAGGGACAAAGGGTGTTCCTGCCGGAGCATGATGCAGGTTGTCCTATGGCGGATATGGCGGACAGAGTGAGCGCCGAAAGATGTCTCGAAAGGCTTGAAAACGAATTCGGGAAAGACAGCGTGCTGCCTGTTACATACGTCAATTCAAAGGCTGAAATAAAAGCTTTCTGCGGCAGACTCGGAGGAACTGTGGTCACTTCGGGCAATGCTCCCCGCATACTCGATTGGGCGCTTAAACAGAATAAACTAGTGCTTTTCCTTCCCGACCAGAATCTGGGACGCAATACCTGTGTGGACTTGGGAGTAAAGCTTGAAAATATGGCTGTTTATAATCAGATACACGATGAGCTTTATTATGACTGCAAAAAAGAGGACGTAAGGTGTGTGCTTTGGGGAGGATATTGCCATGTGCATCATTTTATAACAGATGAAACATTTCAAAGCATGAGGAAAGCCCACCCCGACTATAAAATAATTGTACACCCCGAATGCCGTTATGAAATAGCCTGTGCAGCCGATGGCAAGGGCTCTACGGAATATATTATAAATCAGGTAAAAAATTCTCCATCGGGAAGCAAATTTATAATAGGCACGGAGAAAAACCTTGTGGACAGGCTTATAAAGAACAATCCCGATAAGGATATACTTATACTTGATACAAACAGTAAATGCAGGAATATGAATAAAATAAATACAGAAAATCTGTATGAAACCCTGCTCGAAATAGAAGCGGGGAATTTCACACGGCAGATAAGCGTTGACAGACTTATTGCCAAAGACGCTGTAAAGGCTCTTGATAAAATGCTGGAGCTTTCATAAAACCTGTACTTATGCCGCAAATATGCTTTCAGAGCGTCATGCTGCGTTGTGAAGGCGTGTGTTGCGGCAGTTTTGTTCTGCATACTTTTTACAGGTCTGTTTTTCGGAAATCTCAGACCAACCAACCCCGGAGTGGGGGCGAGAAGCAGCGGCGACGTAGGAGCCGCTGCTTCTCGCCCCCACGGCCCCTTTCCCTTGAGCGTCGGTACGACGGGAAAGGGGAAGAGGGCAACAAATATTATTTATTATATTGAATTTGGAAGAGCTAAGGTTTATAATAATTGTAAAGCATGATAAATTGACGGGAGGATAAACAATGGACTTTAAATATGAAACAGCAAGACTGATATCGGAAAGCTGCGGTGTGGAAATAAGTGAAATACTTGGCGCCATAGAAATACCCAAGGCCGACATGGGAGATTATGCCTTTCCATGCTTCAGGCTTGCTAAGGTTTTCAGAAAGGCTCCGCCGCTCATAGCTGCCGAAATAGCCGGCAATATTAAGCTTTCGGAGCATATTGAGAGATTTGAGGTTGTGGGCGGATATATCAATTTTTTCGTAAACAAAACCTCCTTTGCCCGCAATATAATAGACAATATTCTTGAAAAGGGCGGCGAATACGTAAAAACGGATATAGGCGGCGGCAGAACAGTCTGCATAGACTATTCCTCTCCGAATATAGCAAAGCCCTTTCATATAGGACATCTGCGTTCCACTGTTATAGGGAATTCGCTGTACAGAATATACGATGCCATGGGCTATAAGCCGTTCGGTATAAATCATCTTGGGGACTGGGGCACTCAGTTCGGAAAGCTGATATGCGCATATAAAAGATGGGGCAAAAAAGAGGATATCGAAGAAAAAGGCATCAGCGAGCTTACCCGTCTTTATGTTAAGTTCCATACGGAGGCTGAAAATGAGCCTTCACTGAACGATGAAGCGAGGGCATATCTGGTAAAGATGCAGAATGGAGATGAGGACGCCATCTCTCTGTGGAAATGGTTTGTAGACATTTCCATGAAGGAATTTGAACGTGTGTACAATATGCTGGATATTAAATTCGATGCATACACAGGCGAATCCTTTTACAACGATATGATGCCTGCTGTTGTGGAGGAAATAAAGCGCAAGGGCATTCTCAAAGAAAGTGACGGCGCGCAGGTTGTCGACCTCGAAGAGTATAATATGCCGCCCTGTCTTATACTTCGCAGGGACGGCGGAACCCTTTATCCCACAAGAGATATAACAGCCGCTCTGTACAGGAAAAAGACATATGATTTTGTAAAATGTCTTTATGTTACAGCAATCGACCAGAAGCTGCATTTTGCACAGTGGTTCAAGGTGTTGGAGCTTATGGGCTATGATTGGGCAGCTGAAGAGCTTGTGCATATTCCCTTCGGGCTTGTAAATTTAGGGGCAGAGGGCAAGCTTTCCACCAGAAGCGGTCACGTTGTGCTTATGGAGGACGTGCTGAGAGAGGCTGTGGATAAAACGGAAAAAATAATAGACGAAAAAAATCCCGAACTTGAAAATAAAAGGGAAATTGCCGCACAGGTAGGTATAGGAGCGGTAATATTTGACGATATGTTCAACAGCCGCATTAAGAATATAGCCTTTGATTGGAATAAAATACTTAATTTTGAGGGAGAAACGGGACCTTACGTTCAATATACACACGCAAGAGCCTGCTCTGTTATACGAAAAGCCGGACTTGAGAGCGCTCCGAAGAATGCAGACTACGGTCTTGTTTCCGATAAATCCTCCCTTGCTCTTATAAAGGCACTGGGAGAGCTTCCCGCAAAGGTTATTGAAGCCGGCGAAAAGTTCGAGCCGTTTATAATCTCAAGACAGCTTATAGAAATCTGTCAGAGCTTTAACCGTTTTTACAGAGATAATTCCGTTCTGGGCAGCGAGGGCGAGGTCAGAAAAGCAAGACTTGCTCTTGTGTATGCGGCAAAAACAGCCATAAAGGAAGGACTGTATCTGTTGGGTATAAAAGCTCCGGAAAGAATGTGACAAAATGCTGAATAAATCTAAAGGAATTTTGCTCATAATAAGTTCAGCGTTTTTCTTTGCGGTTATGAATTTAATGGTAAGGCTCTCCGGAGATTTGCCATCTGTTCAGAAAAGCTTTTTCAGAAATTTTGTGGCATTGTTTTTTGCAGCGAGCATACTTCTGAAAAGCAAGACAAGCCTGAAATGCGTAAAAGGAAATATACAGCCTCTTTTCCTGCGGGCGTTTTTTGGCACCATAGGCATATTATGCAATTTCTATGCTATCGACCATATGATACTTTCCGATGCATCTATGCTAAATAAGCTGTCACCATTTTTTGCAGTTGTATTTTCAACGCTGTTTTTAAAGGAAAAAATAAAGCCTTGGCAGCTTATGACTGTTTTGGGAGCTTTTATAGGCAGCTTGTTTATAATTAAGCCATCTTTGGATTTTACAAGGGTATTTCCCTATTTAATAGGCTTTCTCGGCGGAATGGGTGCGGGAGCGGCATATACGGCGGTCAGATATCTTGGAGGAAGGGGAGTTCATGGCTCTGTCATAGTGTTTATGTTTTCCCTGTTTTCCTGCATTGTGTGTTTTCCCATGACGGTTATAGGCTATGCGCCCATGACAGCCGTGCAGCTTATTACCCTCCTTGGAGCCGGACTTGCGGCGGCAGGAGGACAATTTTGCATAACATATGCCTATACATATGCACCGGCAAGGGATATTTCGGTGTATGACTATTCGCAAATCATATTTTCGGCAATCCTTGGTTATTTCGTACTGAATCAAAAGGCTGATTTACTGAGCGTGGCAGGATATATCATAATATGCGCCATGGGAATTTTCAATTTCGTAAAGCGCTGAAGCTTCAGTCATGGAAAATACAGGATTGTAAGAGTGCTGTTTTTTATCTGCCGACAAAAAAACAAAACCGGCAGTAAAAAAATATTTGACATATCTTAATAATGGTCTATAATAAAAGCATAGGATAAAAAGCATTAATGGTGAGGTAACATATGAAAAAAATTAATTTTATATTTATAATGTTAATAGTTTTGTTACTTTCGGCTTGCTCCTTTTGGGGAGATAAGGGAGCAGGGGACGACTATGCCTTAATCATCGATGGTGAAAAGATACTTGTTTCGGAATTTTCGGTCTATTTGTTTGAACAGAAGAAAACCTTTGAAGAAATGGGCGGAGATGATATATGGGACACAAACTTTGACGGCGTTAAAGCAGAGGAAATAGCTAAGGAAAATGCGCTTCATTCTATTGTGTATGTCAAAACAGCCTGCAAAAATGCTTCTGACATAAATGTAAGTCTTGATGACGAGGACAAAAAAGAGGCTGAACGTCTTGCGGAAGAAAAGCTTAACGAAATAGGAGAGGAATATTGCCGCTCGGTTGGGCTTGATAAGGATAAAGCCGTTTCTATTATGGAGGAAATATTGCTGCAGCAGAAGGTTATGGATTCCATAACCAAGGGCTATCAGATAAGCGAAGCGGATTATTCTGCGTATATTGATGATTATATAAAGAACAATCCCGACGACAGCACTCCGAAAGACGTCCTTGCGGAAAATATGCGCAGCAGCTATATAGAATCCAAGAAAGCCGAAATATACAATAATCAGATAGAAAAATGGTCTGAAAATATAACTACCGAAAAAAATGAAGCTGTTTGGGAAAAAATTTCCGTTCAGGATCTGCACAACAGCTAAAACAATATAGCCGAAACGGTACACTGACCAACGGGGGCAATCAGCCATAGGGGGCAGCTTTGCTGCCCCCTATGGCTGATTGCCCCCGTTGGTCAGTGCCTGTTGATGATATCGCGCTTATAAGCGATATTATCAACAGGTACTGAGCAGCCTATAAAAGACTTTGACATATTTAAAACGCTTCGGCTTGCCGTTTGGGGCGGGTCAGCAATTGCAGTTTCCCCCGCCCACCCGCCCCTTCATGTTTTACCGCTGTGGCTGAAGCTTCAGATTTCGGGACCGCAGTCTTTTTTTTCCGTAATTTCTTTATTGTCGGCTGAAATATTTTTTTTGTAGCTGACTGAGCTTATTCCCAGTATGATGCCCAGAAAGGCATCAACTGCCGTAATTGTGCCTACTACCTGTTCTCCGTAAGGTAATCCCCATATACTCGACAGTGAGAAATACAGAGTTGCCAATGCCGGCAGCAGCAACTGAGCCGTCCATTTGAGAATATCATATATTCTGCTGTTCATATCCTATACCCCCTTTTTCTTATATTATATACTCAGAATAGGTACAGGATGTGACAACCTGTCGGGGAAAATTATGAGGTTCCGCAGGGACGCCGTCAAACCGCCGCAGGCGGTTTGACGGCGTCCCACGGGTCGGGGCGAGGTGAAAACAGCAAAGCGGCGGACACGTCCACCGCTTTGCTGTTTTCACCTCGCCCCGAGCAGCCCCTTATAAAAAGCCGCCGTCAACAGTAATGATTTGTCCGTTTATATATGATGCGCTGTCTGACGCAAGAAACAAGGCTGTTTTTGCAATTTCTTCCGGTCTGCCGAATCTCATAAGGGGTATATCGTCACACAGGGCTGCCTTGTCCGCACTGCTGAGTGCGGCATTCATTTCTGTATCTATGCAGCCGGGGCTTATGGCGTTTACCCTTATTCCGGAGGGGCCCAGCTCCTTTGCCAAGGCTTGCGTAAATGAGTTTATTCCGCCCTTTGATGCTGAATATACGGCTTCGCATGAGCTGCCTTTGTTTCCCCAGACGGAGGATATATTTATAATCGCGCCTTTTTTTGTTTTTATCATATAGGGCAGCACGGCATGGGTCACATTAAGGGTTCCCAAAAGATTTACATTGATGAGCCTTCTGTACTCCTCTTCCGTCATATCCTGAAAAAGTCCTATGTGGCTTATGCCTGCATTATTTATAAGTATATCTATGCCGCCATATTCCTCACAGACCGAAGAAACAAGCTTACTTGCTCCGGCATAATCCGAAATATCACACTTCAGACCCTTTCCTCTTCCTCCAAGGGCTTTTATATCCTTCAGCACTTCCTCCATTTTATCGGATCTTTCTACGCAGTTCAGAAACACATTCTTCCCTTCACGGGCAAAGGCAAGGGCTATGGCACGCCCTATTCCTCTTGACGAGCCTGTTATAAGCACAGTTTCAGTCTTCAAAACAGCTGCCTCCTATAAACTCTCTTATAAGCGATGTATTTGGTATGTCATCGTTGTCGATGGAAAGTATAAAGTCAAAAAACTTCAGCAGTCTTTTGGCGGTTGAATATTCCTCCGATTCCCTGTCAACTCCGTAAAGCAGCGGCTCTGCCCAAAGCTTGATTGCGGCAAGCTCGTATACCAGGGAAGAATTGAAAACAACATCTGCCGATTCACGGTAGGGGAGTATATTCTTAAGCTCTCCTTTTCTGACGTTTTCCCACCATGAAATTGTTGTGGCTGCGTCTGTTCCACGGGTTCTGGCGTCTCTTATGATGCGTCTTATCAGGCGTAAATCCGATGTGGGGACACGGTTGCGCTCGTCTATATTCAGTGAAATTACGGGGCTTATGTATATTTTGTACTTGCTTTCTTTGGGCAGCCCCTCGGACAGCTTCTCGTTAAGTCCGTGTATGCCCTCTATTACAAAAACATCGTTTTCCGCAAGCTTTGCAAATCTTCCCCTGTATTCACGAACGCCCTTCTTAAAATTGTAATAGGGCAGTTCTATTTTTTCGCCCCGAAGCAGCGCATTCATATTTTCTGTAAAAAGTCTGAGGTCAACGGCTCCTATGCCCTCTCTGTCAGGCTCGCCGTTTTCGTCCTTCGGTATTTTGTTTATTCCGAAAAAGTAGTCGTCCGTGGAAAGCTGGTGGGGTCTTAGTCCCAACGTCATAAGCTGTGTACAAAGCCTTTTTGAAAATGTTGTTTTGCCTGAGGACGAAGGACCGGCTATGAGTACAAAGCGGCAGGAGGAATGTGCCTTTATATCGTCGGCTATTTCCGCAATTCTTCTTTCCATCAATGTTTCCTGCATAACTATGGTCTGATTTATTTCGCCTTTTACTATTTTGTCGTTAAGCTCGGCTACGCTTTCAACTCCCATTCCGGCAAAATCGGCGGCGGCTCTCTTTAAGGCGGCAAATGTTTTTGATGGAGGACTGAATTTTTTTATGGTCTTTGGATCCTCCGGGGAAGGAAGATTCAGCACAAGCCCTCCGTCATAGCAAAGAACTTCAAAATACCTGAGCATACCTGTTGAATAAGCCGGATTTATAAAATAATAATCATCAAATCCGCCTATGCTGTATATATTTACATTGGTCGCCTTTCTGTACTTGAGAAGATCGCTTTTATATTTCATATTATAGTCATTGAAAAGAGCAATTGCGTCCTCCGTAGACATAATTCTTTTTTTGATGGGTATGTCCGCTCTGACATATTCCTCCATTTTTCTCTGTACGGCGGCGGCAAAGTCCTCGTTTGTGTCCACATCTCCGATTATATTTATGTATAATGCAGAATCTATATTATACATAACCCTGACTTTATCTATTTTATCCGCTCCTCCGACATCGTACACCGCCTTCATAAGCATAAATGTCACGCTTTTCTGATAACAGGCGTGTCCCTCCGGCTCTCTTGCGGTCACTGCTCTCAGACGCATACCCTCGGTTATTTCCTCTCCCAGCCACAGATAACGGTGTTTATCCTTAAACAGAAGTATGTCGTTGTCATATTCCCCTTTTATTTCTTCGGCTGCCTTTATGAGCCTGTCGCCCTTTTCAAAGCTTCTCGGCATGCCGTTTAAAAAATATTGTCCCATTTTTTATCCCTCCTTATAATTATTTTTTTCCGAGAATATTTCCGTAAGAATATTCTCAAGCTCCTTTTTGTCCGATGTCCGGTTAATAAGCGTTCTTGCAGCTGCTGCACCGGACAGTCCCTTTATATATCTGCCCGAATGTGTTCTCATTTCACGCACTCCCGAATATTCGCCCTTGAATTCCACAAGTCCGTTTAAATGTGCAAGAACAGCTTCAAGTCTTTCCTTACAGGTCGGTTTTGGAGGTATTCCGCCGGTTTCCAGAAATGTGGTTATTTCTCTGAATATAAAAGGATTTCCCCATGCTCCTCTGCCTATCATAATACCATCGCAGCCTGTATATTCAAGCATTCTTTTTGCTGAGACCCCATCTGTAATATCCCCATTGCCTATTACCGGTATGCTTACGGTCTGCTTTACCTCTTTTATGATATCCATATCGCAGCTTCCGCCGTAATATTCATATCTCATTCTGCCGTGTACGGTTATTGCCGCCGCTCCGCCGTTTTCGGCAGCCTTTGCACATTCAGGTGCGTTGGGTCTGTCAAAGCCCTTTCTTATTTTTACTGTAACAGGCGTTTTTACTGCCCTTGAACAGGCGCCGACAATTTTCTCGATAAGCGCCGGGTTCTGCATAAGGGCGCTGCCCTCGCCGTTTCTGACTATTTTGGGGGCAGGACAGCCCATATTTATGTCAAACAATGCTACCCTGTCGCTTTCAAGCATTTTCATAGCCTCACTGAGTACGTCGGGGTCGGAGCCGAAAAGCTGCACGGCGAGCCTGTCCTCATCTTCTCCTGCCGCAAGAAGCTTTTTTGTGTTTTCACTTCCGTATATAAGCCCCTTTGCGCTTACCATTTCCGTATAGCAAAGCCCCGCTCCCTCTTTACGGCATATCTGTCTGAATACCTTGTCCGTTACTCCTGCCATGGGAGCGAGGAAAACATTGTTTTTGCTTTCAAAATTGCCTATTCTCATAAGCCTTCACCCAGTCTGAATACTTTATACCAGACTCCCAGTCTTTCCGTAAGCTCTCTTTCCTCCCGTTCAAGGCGGTTTACTTCAAGGGTCGCTCCAACCTCGTCAAAGAAGAAATCGTCCTCCTCGGCTCTTGTTTCAAAATAAACATAGCCATCGTCATAAAAGCCCATTATGAAAATGCAGTGGAGTTTTTCCGCAAGAGTTATGACCTTTACCCTTATTTCCTTCTTTATTTCGGCAGGAAGACCTTCAAATTCGGGATTGAAATAATATTTCTGCTTATATACGCTTGCTGCGCATATTATGGATTTTTCATAGCTTCTGTCGTCTGTTATCATTCGTATACACCTCGTACAGATACCTCGCCTGAGCGAAGCACAGTTTCCTTTCCGTATTCGTCCAGAATAATAAGCTCCCCGGAGGAATTTATGTCTGCCCCCGTTCCTGTTATTTCTCTGTCGTCATAAATTGCCCTGAGCCGTTTACCTATATTTATGCAGTATTTTTTATAGACTGCCGCAAATTCCTCGGCATTTTTTCCCGAAATATATTTCAGATAATATTCTTCAAAGCATTCAAGCAGTGCTTTTGCTATATTTTTCCTCAGAAGTCTTTGTCCGCTTTCAATGTACAGAGAGGTGGCAAGCCTTTCAAGCTCCTTGGGAAAGCCTGTCTGACCTACGTTTATTCCTATTCCGCAAACTATATATCTTATATATTCGTCCTCCGTTGACATTTCCGTAAGAATTCCGCATATCTTTTTACCGTTTATAACAATATCGTTGGGCCATTTTATGCCAACCTCCGCCCCGCTTAGCCTGCGCAGAACCTCGCACGCCGCAAGTCCCATAATAAGGGTTGTTTTTGCAGCATATACCGGGGCCGTGTCGGGTCTCAATATTATGCTCATGGCTATGCACTTTCCGGCTTCAAGGCTCCACGCTCTGCCCCGACGCCCCTTTCCCATTGTCTGCTCTTCGGCAAAGACGACAGTCCCGTCAGCCGCTCCCGATTCCGCAAGCTCCTTGGCTTTGTTGTTTGTGGAGTCCAGACTTGGAAAGCATAATACATTTCTGCCTATAAAGGCTGTGTCAAGCCCCTCTGTTATATCGCCTTCGTTTATGACGTCCGGCTCTTCCAAAAGCTTATAGCCCCTGTTTTTGACTGAATCTATTTTATAGCCCTCACTTTTGAGCCTGTCAATATGCTTCCACACAGCGGTTCTTGATATATTAAACAAGCCGCCTATTTCCTCTCCCGAAACAAAGTCATCTCTGCTTCTCAGAAGCTTCAGTATATTATACCTTATGTCCATGCTCTCACTCTCCGGATAAATCACATAAATTTTGGTATTATCGTTCCCTGCCTGTATGCTGCAAGAAGAGCCGAAAGTTCGGATATCTGACGGCGTATTTTTGCGCCCCTGTCGGTATCCCTTATCATTACCCTGTGGTTTATTGTTTCTATTCTTTCCGATACCGAGTCGATATCCTTATTTTCTATTATTGCCGATTGGCGGCTTTTGAATGGGCGGTGAGATTTAAGGCGCATACCGTGAGAATTGAAAATCAGAGTATATCCGGCTATGCCTGTTGTTTTCTGATATGCACGGCAAAATCCGCCGTCTATTATTATAAGCTTTCCGTTGCCCTTTATGGGACTTTCGCCCTTTATTACCTTTATGGGTGTGTGTCCGTTTATTATATGGGAGGTTGGCTCGAAAAGACCGAATTCCCTGAGTATCATATTGCATACGGCTTCACTTTGGTAATATGTATAGTAATTGTCCTGCGGCTCTTTCCATGCGGCTTCATCATCAACCATCATACGCTCGAAGGTTTTTATTATTCTGCCGCAAAGGGGCGACCTGCGTCCCGTCCAGAGATACCACATAAAATCCAGATCCTTCTGACTGCCCTTTATATAGGCACGCCTTGCGGTGTGGTCGGCAAAATCCATATAGAGCTTTCCCCAATAGGGTCTGCCGCTGAGTTTTATACGCTTGAAGTTTCCGTCATCGTCAAGGGGAATGCAGCCGTGATAAAGGAGATTTCCGTTATATATTTTATATATTCCGCCCTTGTCGTAGAGAAACTGTATGTGTCTGTGGAGGCGCTCGCTTTCTCTGAAGGCTGATATCAGCCCGTCAATTACCTCCTGCTCCTCCTCTGTAAGCTCCAAAGGATTTGCCGGAGATACTGTGGTGAGAGGTATATCCCTTAAGGCGTATATTTTGCCCTCCGACTCCACCGTTTTATTTTCAAAATCTATTTTTTCAAGAAGTATGCGGGAGTTCATATTATATTCGGGGTTGCGCTTTATTATCTGCCCCTCAAGCTTGAAAAGAATTATGGAAATTGCCACCTTTGCCGCCTCCGCAAGATTTTCATATGTGGGATATGTATGCTCGGCAAATATCGTCAGCGGACGCAGACTTATTCCATAGCCCTTTTCGAGCACGTCCATATTGTTGTATGACAGACTGTTTCTTACAACTGTGGCAACACAGGCGGCGCTGCCTGCTGCGGCTCCCATCCACAGTATGTCGTGATTTCCCCATTCTATATCGAGAGAATGATATTTCATAAGCATATCCATAATGGAGTCGGGTCTGGAGCCTCTGTCGAATATATCGCCTACTATATGGAGCCTGTCAACGGACAGAAACTTTATAAGCTCTGCAAGGGCTGTTATGAAGTCATCGCCGTTGTCAAGGGATATGAGTGTTTCTATAATTTTGTTGTGATATATAACCTGATTGTTGTCCTCATCGGGCTGAGCGTGAAGAAGCTCGTCCATAATATAGGCATATGCCTCCGGCATGGACTTCCTCACCTTTGCCCTTGTATATTTTGAGGACAGGAACTTTGCAAGCTCTATAAGATGTCTGAGGGTAAAAAGATACCATTCGGGTGTTGCTTTGCCTGCCCCTTTCACAAGCCTGAGTTTGTCTGTGGGGTAGTATATGAGCGTGCATAAATCGGAAATTTCCTCCCCCGAAAGCGTATCGTTGAAAAGCAGCTCCACCTTTTCCCTTATAACTCCCGAACAGTTGTTCAATATATGAAAAAAGGCCTCATATTCCCCGTGAAGGTCTGACATAAAATGCTCTGTGCCCTTTGGCAGATTAAGAAGGGCCTCATAATTGATTATTTCCGTACAGACGTCCTGTATGGTTGGATATTTTTCGGCAAGAAGTCTTAAATATCGCATATCATAATTTGTGTTTTCCGTAAATTCATACATTATATTCACCTCTTTCATATTCCCAGAAGCCGTGCCGCCAGATTGAAATAAATAATAAGACTTACAGCGTCCACAATGGTGGTTATAAGGGGAGCCGCCATAATAGCGGGGTCAAGTCTGAGGGCGTTTGCCGCTATCGGCAGAAGTCCGCCTATTGTTTTTGCGGTTATTACCGTTGCGAAAAGGCTTAATATTATTGTCATTATAATAGAAAAAGAGCCTGTGCCGAATATCATAAGCCGAACGAAATTCACAGCCACAAGAGCTGCACCGCATATAACGGCAACTCTCAGCTCCTTCCAAAAAACCCTCAGAAAATCCGAGGTTTTTATGTCGCCCACCGCCATACCTCTTATTATCATAGTGCTGCTCTGACTGCCTGCGTTTCCCCCTGTGTCCGTAAGCATAGGTATGAAAGTGACAAGAATGGGAAGTACGGCTATTGCGCTTTCATATTTGGCAAGAATTCCTCCGGTAAGCATACTGCTTATCATAAGAACAAGAAGCCATGGTATGCGGTTGAGCGCCAGCTTGAAAACTCCCGTAGACAGATAGGGCTTTTCGCTGGGGAGCATACCTGCCATCTTTTCAAAGTCCTCCGTTGCCTCTTCCTCAATAACGTCAACGGCATCGTCAACGGTAATAATGCCCACAAGCCTGTTTTCCTTATCCACAACGGGCATGGATATAAGGTCGTATTTGCTGAAAGCGTCCGCAACGTCCTCTCTGTCGTCTGTTGTCACGGCGGAGATTATATTTTTTTCCATAATATCATTTATAAGTGTTCTGCTGCCGGAAAGGATTATGCTTCTGAATGAAACCACGCCCTGAAGTATTCTTGTGTCGTCGGTAACAAAGCAGTCGTATATCGTTTCCTTGTCAACGGCATTCCGCCGTATATAGTCTATGGCTTCTTCCACTGTCATATTCTTTTTGAGGGCTATATATTCAACCGTCATAATACTTCCCGCACTGTTTTCGGGATATTTCAATATGCGGTTAATAAGCTCCCTTGTTTCCGGATTTGCGTTTTTAAGAACTCTTTTTACTATGGTGGCGGGCATTTCCTCAATCATATCAACAGCATCGTCCACGAAAAGATCTTCTATTATATTCCTGACTTCCTTGTCGGAAATGCCTTCGATTATAAGCTGTTGAATTTCCGCCGGAAGCCTTGAAAACACATCGGCGGAAATATCCTTTCCAAGCATTCTGAACAGAAGCAGAACATTTTCATCGGCGTCGTCCGCTTCACATAAAAAGTCCGCAATATCCGCCTCGTTCATATCCGCAAGAGCCGCCTTGAGAACAGCGAATTTTTTGTCATGGACAAGTTCGAGAAGCATTCCGAAATCCATATTATCCATAAAAACCATTCTCCCTTCAAAATATTATAAGCCCGAAAGCAGAATCGTAAAACAAAAGCACTGCGGCACATATCCGAACAGCCGCATACTCCGTTTTCCCTTTCCCAATGTATAATTATCACATAACTATATTCTATCACAAACACCCCAATAATTCAATTTTATTTTATTGTCTTGTTATCAATCGGAAATTGAAGCTTTGATTATCGTATTTTAATTAAAATCTGATGACCTTTGTGTTCTTGGATTTTGAGAGGTAAGCCCAACCACTGCGAGAGTCGGGGCAACTACATTTACTTTTTAAAAAAGTGTAAAATATAGAAGAATCAAAAGAAGGAAATCTTTATATATACCAACTGGGAAAATTTGTAAACGAACCGGCAGAGGGTCATTGGAAAAGAGGTTCTTGCTGCGCACTATAATATTTAAGAGTAAATTCTCAAAGTGAACTCCTCAGTGGAATTTGCTTTGAGAATTTACTTTTTTGAGATTTATTTGTGTCGGGGGCTCTTTGCAGTCAGGTTGACGGGTGACTGTGGGGCTGCGATGTGTATTTATATGGGGAGCTTGCGGAAGGATTTTTGGGGGCAGAGAATGAGAATGGATTTTTCCTTTGTCATAACTGTTTCGGGGGTGACTGTCATTTCAAGTCTGCCATTGTTTCTGAAGCCGAGAATGTTTATGCCGTATTTTTTTCTTAGGTCAAGCTGAAGAACCGTTTTGCCCAGCCACTGTTCCGGCACGGAAAGCTCATAGATAGAATAATTCTCATCAAGCTCTATATAATCCACAATATGGTCGGAGGTGCAGCGAATGGCAGTCCATGCGGCAAGCTGCTTTTCGGGATAGATCACCTCATCTGCGCCATTTCTGAGCAGAAATTTTTCCTGAACGCCTGTGGAAGCTCTTGAAATTACTTTTTTTGCTCCAAGCTCCTTTAAAAGAGAGGTTGTTTCGAGAGAATTCTGAAAGTCATCGCCTATGGCAACAATACAGGTGTCAAAATTCTTTATCCCAAGGGATGTGAGAAATTCTTTGTTTGTACTGTCGCCTATCTGAGCATAAGTGACGATATGCAGCACGGACTGAACCCTTTCTTCAATGCCGTCAACTGCCATGACCTGATGTCCCAGTTCATCAAGCTTTTCTGCAATATGTGTTCCGAATCTTCCAAGACCAATTAAAAGTATAGATTTCATAATTCCTCCTTAGCCGATAGTCAGCTTTTCCTTCGGCAGACGTGCCGTATTGCCTTTACTGCCTGATAATGCGGCAAACACAAGTGTCAGACCGCCCACTCTTCCGAGATACATAAGAGTTATAAGTATGAGCCTTGATATAAGCCCAAGATTTGGAGTAATTCCCAAGGTAAGACCTACGGTGCCTACTGCCGATGCTGTTTCAAAAAGGCAGGATATAAGCGGCAGGTCTTCTATTCTGCTTATTATAAAGCCGCCTGTAATAAACAGAAACAGATACATAGTAAGTACAGTGACGCCGCTCCTTACAACATTTTCCTCAATTCTTCTGCCGAAAAAGTGGGTATGTTCTCTCTGTCTGAATACTGAAACAGCCGTTGAAACAAGAACGGCAAATGTAGTGGTTTTTATGCCGCCTGCGGTAGAGCCGGGAGAACCGCCTATCAGCATCAGAATTATCATTATTCCAAGTCCCGATTCGCTCAGGGCGCCGAGGTCTGCGGTGTTGAAGCCTGCCGTACGGAGAGTAACAGACTGGAACAGAGAACAAAGCACCCTCTCTTTCATTGGAAATGATGAAAATTCAAAAAGGAAAAGATAGACTGACGGCAGAAATATAAGCCATGCGGTAGTGACGAGTATGACCTTGCTTTGCATTTTATATCTTCCGAACCGGAATTTTCTTGTTCTTATATCGTCCCATGTCATAAAGCCTATACCGCCTATAACAATAAGCAGCACGATCGTAATATTTACAACGGGGGAAGCTGCGTAGGAAGTCAGGGAAGAAAATTCGCCCTTATTTCCCATAAGGTCAAAGCCTGCATTGCAGAATGCCGAAACAGAGTGGAAAATGCCGTACAATATGCCTTTTATAAATCCCATTTCCTTACAGAATACAAGGGAAAGAACAGCAGCGCCGGCAGCTTCAAAAACAATGGTCATTTTCAGAATAAAGCCTGTAAGTCTGACTACGCCTCCTATATGGTGGGCGGAAATAGACTCCTGCATTGTGCCCCTCTGCTTAAGGCTGATTTTTCTGCCGGAAACAAGAAAGGTCGCTATTGCCATTGTCACAACACCCATACCTCCCGCCTGTATAAGCAGCAGTATGACTGTCTGCCCAAAGGGCGACCAATATACAGCAGTATCACGCACCACAAGTCCTGTAACGCAGGAGGCAGATGTAGCTGTAAAAAGCGCCTCGGTAAAGCAGGCGCCCTGTCCGTCTGCAGTGGATAAGGGCAGCATAAGAAGAACCGTACCTATAAGAATCATACCGGCAAAGCCTATAATTATAATTTGTGCCGATGACAGCCTAAGCTTATTTGTATTCATAATATTATCCTTGCTTTTTAATATAGCTATTTATACATCTTACTTTTACTATTATAATATTTTTAATGTATTATTTCAATATCATTTTGTTGATGTTGCGCGGTTCATCTATACCATCGAAGATGGTATAGATGAACCGCCCGACGGGGGATAGCGGGGGCGATGCGGCATAGGGAGGGGCAGGACAGAACCGCAAATGCGGTTCTGTCCTGCCCCTCCCTATGCCGCATCGCCCCCGCTATCCCGCAACCCGAAGGCTTGGTCGGAAAAGGCAAAAATAAAGGAACCGTGGGTTTACGGTTCCTTTGATTTTATGCTGTAGCTTTAGTCTGTGTTGTATTATATAATATTTTTTCTGCTTCAGGCTTGTCTATATCCTGAGAAAGAATTATTTCGCTTAATATTATCTGTTTTGTATTACTCAGCATCTTCTTTTCTACACTTGAAAGACTTTTTTCTCTTTCACGGTATATAAGTGTTTTGAAAACTTCAACTACTTTTTTAAGCTCGCCTGTTTTAATTCTTGCTACATTATCCTTATACCTGTCGTTCCAATTGCTGGGCATATCTATGGGACCTACATTATTTATAGTATCCATAACCTCAGATGATGAAGCCACGCGTCTGACTCCTACTCCCTCTGCTTTCGCCACCGAAACGGTAAGCTTTAAATTTCCTACAGGAATTAACATAGAATAGTAAAGACATTTTTTTCCGTCAATTTCTTTCTCTTGTATTTCCTCAATTACGCCCGCACCGTACATAGGATAAACAACCTTATCACCTACGCAAAACATTAAGCTCCTCCTCTCATAAATTCAAACAATGCGCCATAGAAAATATTTCTTCGGACGGGATCAAGAAAAATTATTTATCTTATCCTAATATTATTTTTGCTTAATATTGCTATTTTTATACATTATCGGAAAACATCTGTCTGAAAAAGCAGACATCATATTACGGAAAAACACCGCACTTCAGAATGTCATTTATTAATAAGACCGAATGTTTTCCTGCGCCTTAAGGCTGAATTTTTATATGGTAGTATTCTGTGCTTTTTTAGTAAAGCTGCTTACTTTTTCAAGAACTTCAAGAGCTTTGCCGCTGTCGATTGAGTCTGCCGCAAGCCTTACCCCTTCTTCCAAAGAGGATGCTATCTGACCTATATAAAGCGCAGCGGCGGCATTAATAAGTACGACATCTCTTTTAGCACCTTTTTCCTCACCCTTTAATATAGAAAGGGTAATTTCCTTATTTTGTTCAGCATCTCCTCCCTTAAGCTCGGCGCTGTCTGCTCTGTTGAATCCGAATTGTTCGGGAGTGAGTGTATATTTTATAATTTCTCCGTCCCTTACTTCCGCAACAAGTGTATCAGCCGCCGTTGTAATTTCATCCATACCATCTTTTCCGTGTATAACCATTGCTCTTTTTACACCCATCTTCTGCATGGCCTTTGAAAAAGTATCTACCAAACCGTCATTGAATACGCCTACAACCATATTCTCCGACCCGGAAGGATTGGAAAGAGGACCTAAAATATTGAATATGGTTCTTATACCAAGCTCCTTACGCACGATGCCTGCATTTTTCATAGACTTGTGGAAAATCTGAGCAAACATAAAGCCTACGCCGTTTTCGTTTATACACTTTTCAACTTCATCGGCTTCAAGCATAACATTTATACCCAGTTTTTCAAGCACATCTATTGAACCGGATTTGGAAGAAATAGACCGGTTTCCGTGCTTTGCTATGGTGCAGCCTGCTCCTGCGGCAACAAAGGCAGCCGTTGTGGAAATATTGAATGTGAATGTTCCGTCTCCGCCCGTACCTACAAGATCGACATAATTGCTTGCTGAAGGGCTTACGTGCTCAGCCTTTTCCTTCATAGCGGTTGCGCAGCCAACAATTTCATCAAGTGTTTCGCCCTTCATCATAAGCGCTGTAAGAAGCGACGCGATCTGAGCTTGTGTAGCTCCTCCGCCAAGCATCTTTTTCATGGCGTCCTTTGCTTCATCAAAGCTGAGATTCTGTCCTTCGGTAACCTTTTTAATATAACTTTGCATTTAAGTCAACTCCTCTTTCAACGTACCTTTCCTTAATTTTATTATAAGCCCGATTTTGCCCAAAGTAAAGGGATTTTTTCCAATAAAAATTCATAAAAATTACAGGTTTGCCATTTATTTTTTCGGCATTTTTTATATTGTGCATTTACAGTCTGCGGCTACTGTAAAGGACTTTCGCTATGTGTCAGTCCGTACCGTAAGGTGTATGTGCTTTTCGCCTATAAGGAAGGAAACACACTTGTCAATTATACAAGAAAGACGCCTTGACACAAAAAATCTGCCGCTTTATGCAAAGCGGCAGCGTGATTTTCATTGACTTTATTGTTATTATTGCTTGCGGATAGTTTCTGTAAGAGCGGCGATTGTGCCTGCCATATTTTGCAGCTCAGACGGTATGATGATTTTTGTTGCCTTTCCGTCAGCCACCTTTTCAAATGTTTCAAAGCTCTTAAGTGTAATTACTCTTTCCGTAGGACTTGCTTCGTTAAGCATTTTTATACCCTCGGCTCTTGCCTGCTGAACAATTTTTATCGCTTCGGCTTCACCTTCGGCAATTTTTATCTTAGCTTCCTTGTCAGCCTCGGCAGCAAGTATGGCAGACTCTTTCTTTCCTTCGGCAACGAGTATAGCGCTTCTCTTTTCGCCTTCAGCCTGAAGTATCCTTTCACGTCTTTCTCTTTCCGCCTTCATCTGCTTTTCCATAGAATCCTGAATTTCGGCAGGAGGCATAATGTTTTTAAGCTCAACACGATTTATTTTGATTCCCCACGGATCGGTGGCTTCATCGAGTATTATGCGCATTTTGGAGTTTATTATATCTCTTGACGTAAGAGTCTGATCCAATTCCAGATCGCCTATTATATTACGGAGGGTAGTTGCCGTCAGATTTTCGATAGCTCTCATAGGATTGTCAACGCCGTAGGTATACAGCTTCGGATCGGTTACCTGCATATATATTACCGTATCTATCTGCATGGTTACGTTATCCTTGGTAATAACCGGCTGCGGCGGAAAGTCTGCAACAAGCTCCTTCATTACTATTTTTTTCGACACCTTATCTATGATGGGAATTGCAAGATGGAGTCCTACATCCCATACCTGATGGAATGCTCCCAATCTTTCTACCACATAGGCATGAGCCTGCGGCACGATTTTTATATTTGACGCTATAAGCCAGACAATGATTATAAGTATGATTAAAAACGGTATAAATCCCATAGTACAAACCTCCTTATTTTACTTTTGATACAAAAACCTTTACACCTTGAATGCTGTTTATGACTACCTTTTCCCCTTTTGATATAAGGCTGCCGTCAGAACTTCTCGCATTCCATATAACATCGTTTACTTTGATTTCGCCCTTGTTCTGTTCGTTGTCTATGTCTTCAATAACATATGTTTCAAGCCCTATCAAAGCATTCACATTTGTGGGTTTAATGGACTTTCTGAACCTTTTGGCTGCGGGTCTTGTCAGAACAAGCGTAATCAGGGACACAACTGCAAATATGAACAGCTGTCCTTCAAGACCTACGCCGAAGAAAGATGCCGTCATGGCAGCCAGTGCACCCAGACAGAACCATATGCATATAAGCGATACTGTGGCTATTTCAAATATCAGAAATATGATAAACAAAATAAGCCAATTAATTACATTTGCCCCCAATAAAATTCCTCCTTTCATACTGCGGGGCTGCTCGGCAGGGCAAACCGTCCCGCAAGGGACGGTTTGCCCTGCCGACCCGCGGGTCGGGGCGAGGCGATATGTGGGCGAGTGCCGCAGAGGGGACTATGCCCGTGGGCATAGTCCCCTCTGCGGCACTCACCCACATATCGCCTCGCCCCGAGCAGCCCCGACGCCGCCTTGGCAAAACGTATATTAAAACCTGATTCCACTGTTTTTTATACTGTTCACAGCCTCCTCAAGCTTTTCTGTCGGCAGTACGAGGGCAGCTCTTACGAAGCCTTCGCCAAGACTGCCGAAAGTGTTTCCCGGAACAACCACAACACCTGTTTTTTGCAGGAGATCCATGCAGAATTCCATAGACGTGCTGTACCCCTTTGGTATAGGCAGCCACATAAACATGGTAGCCGCCGCCGCAGGAACCTTCCACCCTATATTATTGAGGTTTTCGTAAAGATAATTCCGTCTTTCCTCATATTTTCTGCACAGCTGCTCCGTATATTCATCTCCGAGATCGAGAGCGGCTATTGCTGCCTCCTGGACAAGTCCGGAAATGCCGTAGTCGATCTGGGAGCGAAATGCCTTGAACCTTTTAATAATATCTTTATTGCCTATTGCAAACGAAAGTCTTAGACCTGTCAGATTATAGCTCTTTGAAAGGGAATTAAACTCGATTCCCACATCAAAAGCTCCCTTTGTTTCGAGAAATGAACGACCCTTTCTGCCGTCATAGACAAGCTCCGAATAGGCATTATCATGTATAACCTTTATATCGTATTTTTCGGCAAAAGCCACAAGTCTTTCATAAAAACCGCTGTCGGCTGTTGCTGTGGTAGGATTTGAGGGGTAAGAAACTATAATAACCGATGCTTTTCTTGCCGTATCCTCAGGTATAGCGTCAAGATCGGCAATAAAGCCGTTTTCCTTCAGCAAAGGTATTCTTACGACCTCCGCCCCTGCCATATACGGACCAAATGAAAATATCTGATAGCCGGGGTCGGGCACAAGAACAACATCGCCCTCGTTTATAAGAGGAAAGCATATATGCGCAATGCCCTCCTGCGATCCGTTTACACTTGTTATGTTTTCTTCATCAAGCTCCACGTTATATCTGCGCTTATACCAGTCAATGACCGCCTTTTTAAGCCTCGGCGAATCCTCAAGCCCATATTTATAATTTTCGGGATCCAGCGCCGCCTTTGAAACAGCCTCCATTACCTTTTTGTCGGGGCTGAAGTCCGGCGTGCCGATTGAAAGGTCATACACCTTTCGTCCTTCCCTTATAAGCTTGTTTTTCTCGTTTATAAGCTCCATAAATATACTGGGCTTTGATGTTCCGAATTTTGTTGAGAATTTCATTTTTTTTCGTTCCTGTCCACTCTTTTTTCATATGTGTAGAGCATTATTATCAGAATTATAAAGAATAATGCCACAACAATTGTCGCCCTGTAATCCTGTATGGCTATGAGTATTGCCACCACTGCGCTGACTATACTTAAGCCGTAAAGTATAATAACAGCCTGCTTATGAGAATAGCCGCTGTCTATAAGTCTGTGATGAAGATGACCCCTGTCGCCTACCATAATCGGCTTATGGTTCAGAAGTCGTCTTATAATAGCAAATGTGGTATCCATTATAGGCAGCGCCATAGCAAGAACGGCTATTATTATTGAAAGTATGGCATAAGACTTGAATACTCCTATGCAGGACGCAACGCCAAGCACATAGCCAAGAAAGGTCGAGCCTGTATCTCCCATATATATTTCGGCAGGGCTGAAATTTCTGGGAAGAAAGCCGAAACAGCTGCCTGCAAGAGCCGCTGTAAGAAATACCGCAACCTCCGTACCGGACAAAACACACAATATCATAAGGCAGACAGAGGCTATTGAGGTCACTCCGGCGGCAAGCCCGTCAACGCCGTCTATAAGGTTTACGGCATTTATAACGCCCATTATCCATATGACAGTTATTACAGGCGAAAAGTTTTTCAGATATTCCCAGAACGGGTACATAACAAAATCTATTCTTGTACCCGACAGAACCACTATAACAGCCACAAAAAGCTGTGATGAAAACTTTGCTTTCGCCGAAAGCTCATAGGCATCGTCAAACATACCCGTTATGACGGTTATTATACCGCCGATAACAAAGCCTGCAAGCTGTCTTTTAGGCAGTCCGTCCACAAAGGGTGAAATTATAACCATTGAAGCAAAGAAGCCTGCCACCATTGCAAGTCCGCCCATAAGGGGCATAGGCTCTTTATTAAGTCCCCTTGATTTGGGATAATCCATAGCTCCGAGCTTTCTTGCAAGTTTTTTTACGGAAGGGGTGGTGAAGATACACACTCCGAAGGCTATGGAGAAGGTGGCAATATATAAAAGCCAGTCACGAGCCATAAAAAGATCCCCCTTCTTTTATTATTTCGTGCCGTACAGTCTGTATCCCACATCGCCTAAACCGGGCAGAATATTTCCTGACTTGTTTATTCCTCTGTCCATTGCGGCTGCATAGATGTCAACGTCAGTGTGATCGCTCTGTATCTTCTTCACAGCTTCAGGAGCGCAGACCAAGGATATTATGGATATGTTTTTGATATTTCTTTCCTTAAGGAGATCTATGGCGTGAGAGTCGGTTCCGCCTGTTGCGATACAGGGGTCAAGAAGATACATATGTAGGTCGTCAGATGCGCTTGGCAGCTTGCAGTAATATTCTATGGGCTGAAGCGAATCGGGGTCTCTGTAAATGCCTATATGACCTGTTTTTGCAGTAGGGATAATGCTCAACGCACCCTCCGCCATATTTATGCCCGTTCTGAAAATAGGCACAAAACCGACTACACAGTCGAGTATCTTGCCTCTTGTGATTTCGTTTGGTGTTTCCACTTCAACATCCTTAAGGGGCAGATTTCTCGTGGCTTCATACACAAGAAGAGAAGAAAGCTCGCTTACAAGCTCCCTGAATTCTTTATTATTTGTGCTTTTGTCACGCAGACGTCTTATTTTGCTCTGAATAAGCGGATGATCCGCTATGTAAAGTTTACCCATTTTTATACCTCCTCATATTTTATTTTTTATTCTATGGACATAACCTTCCGTATTCTGTTGATATGTCTTTCTTCCCCGGAAAATTCCGTACCGAGCCATGCTTCGATTATCTCAACACAAAGTCCCTTTCCTATCACTCGTCCGCCCAGGGCAAGAACATTGCTGTCATTGTGAAGTCTTGTCATTTTCGCAGAATATACATCGCCGCAAAGAGCGCATCTTATGCCCTTTACCTTGTTTGCGGCTATACTCATGCCTATGCCCGTTCCGCATATAAGTATGGCCTTTTCGCATTCTCCATTGACAACAGCTTCGCAGACCCTGAGCGCAATGTCGGGATAATCTGCCGGCTCTGCGCTGTATATGCCAAAATCTTTGAATTCTATGTTTTTTTCTTTTAAGTAAGCGGTTATTTCTTCCTTAAGCTCATAGCCGCCATGGTCACAGCCTATAACAATCATTTAAGCCTCTCCTTTAATTTTCTGATACATAAAAGTATATCTTCAAGGCATTTCTCATAATCCTTTATGCTGCCGCCGAAAGGATCTGCTATATCTCCTTTTTCGCCGACATATTCCTTCAGTGTAAAAACCTTACTCCCGACTTCCTTGGGAAAGTTTCTCTTCATTGCCCCTGTCATAGTGAGTATAACATCGGCATTTCTGATATCATCGGCTCTTAAATTCCTTGACAGATGGGCTTCACATGGAATACCGGCATTTTCAAGCGCCAGAATTGCCTTTGCCGAAACAGGAGAGCCTTCAAGCGCCAGCATACCTGCCGAAGAAAATTCGTGCCCTGCGATCAAAAACTTTGCTGCCATTTCAGCCATAGGGCTGCGGCAGGTGTTTCCTGTACATACAAAAATTATCCTCATTATTATCCTCTTTCTTTAAATTTGCCTTATATGATGAAAAAATCATATACATACATATTATATCACAGCCGTCTTTTTTTTACAATCATACTTTGAAAAATAATCATTAAAATCGCAGAATTTTTTAAAGTTTATATCAGAAAATCCGGAGGGTCTTCCACAGCGGCGAGGGGCAGCAGGAGGGCGCTGCGCGCCCTCCTGCTGCCCCTCGCCGCCGCGGGTCGGTCATTCCGCCCCATCTTTGATGGGGCGGAATGACCGGGCATAAATCCTATATTATTGGTCTGCACCGAAATCTGCCTTGTAAGCCTCAGCAAGCTTTTCGGGCCAATCCGAAGTTGCTTCAAGAATACCTGTAAAGAAACGAAGAGTCTTTGGTTCGTGTATGAAACGAAGTCCGCCAATAAGCCTTCTGTGGTCATACAGCCACTTAACTCTGTCGATCACATATTCTGTCTGTGAAAGAGTAAACACACGACGAGGAAGAGCCATACGGACAAGCTCCATTGAGGCAAATCTTTCGCTTCCGTCAGGATTGCGCTCCTCTGAAAGAGTTCCTCTCTCCATGCCTCTTATGCCGCCGCAGATATACAGTGCGCAAACAAGTGCTCCTGCGGGATATTGATCCTGCGGGATATGGTCTACAAACTGCATAGCATCAAGGTGCGCTCCCAGACCTCCGCCGGGGGTAATAACAGGTATGCCGTATTCATCAAGCTTTCTTACGCAGTAATCTATAAACTGAGGACCCTGAGAAATAATATCCATTTCCATGCTTTCGTCAAAGCCTACGGTAAGCGCTTCCATTTCTCTTACGGACATACCGCCGTAGGTAAGGAATCCCTCAAACATAGGAATAAGATCTTCCATAGAATGATAAAGAGCTTCATCTCTCACCAGAATTCCGCCGCCTCTTGCAAAGCCGAATTTACGTCCTGAGAAATAGATTATATCGAACAGATCTGCTATCATACGTGTTATTTCACGGATAGACTTATCCTTCATACTCTCCTCACGTGTCTTTATAAAATAAAGGTTGTCCTGGAGAAGAGATGCATCAAGGACAGTGGGAATGCCATAGCTCTTGGCAAGCTCTGTTACGGCTTTCATATTTGCATATGAAATGGGCTGTCCGCCGATAAGGTTTGTTCCTGCTTCAATTCTCATAAAAGGCACGTTTTCAGGTGTTTCCTTTTCTATGCAAGCCTTTACAGCATCAAGATCTATATCGCCCTTAAAGGGAAGCGTGCTTTTTGAAACAAGTCCCTCTTCCTTAACAAGCTCCTCAACACGTCCGCCAAGTCTTGTAATATGAGCCTTTGCCGTTGTGAAATGATAGTTCATGATTACACAGTTATCGGGTTTAACATAATATGTCGCAAGAATATTCTCGCAAGCCCGTCCCTGATGTGCCGGCAGAAAATATTTTATTCCGAAAATTTCTTCAAGCTTGTCCCTCATGCGATAGAAGGTTTCGCTTCCTGCATAAGCGTCATCGGGCTTCATCATTCCGGCAAGCATCTCGTCGCTCATGGCATTAACTCCGGAATCGGTAAGCATATCCATAAAGATATCGCCGTTATGAAGCTGGAATGTGTTGAATCCCGCTTTTTTCATTTTCTTTACTCTCTCGTCCACAGGAAGCAGTTTAAGCTGCTGTACGATCTTTACCTTGTGCATTTCCAAAGGTATCTGCTCATGCTTATAAAATTTGATTTCAGGCATAATAAAATCCTCCTCTTACCTGATCGTATTGATTTGGTGCTTTAACACTTTCAACAGATAAAGCCCCGTTAAACTAATTATAAACGAAATGTCATAATAATTCAACTGTAATTTTGTTAAAATTTAACTTTTTTCCTTGTTTTTATTAGAGATATCAAATGAAAATGAGAGAAATGCAAATATTTTTTGTGAAAATTTACCTTTGAAATTTTTTTCAGATCAAGTATAATAAATATTGAACGTGTTGCATTAACTGCGTAAGTCCGGTTAAATGCAGCACGTTCTTTTTTTACTTATTGAAAGGAGATATAAACAGTGAAAACAAAATCAAATTCTTTTTTGGCTGAGGAGCCTGTTGGCAGACTTATGAAAAAATATGCCGTCCCCTGTATAATTTCGCTTCTTGTAGGCGCTTTGTATAACATTGTGGATCAGATTTTCATTGCAAATGCCGCTTACCTCGGCTCATACGGAAACGCCGCAAATACAGTGGTTTTTCCTTTGACAGTCATAGCGCTGGCAATTGCCGTAATGATAGGCGATGGCTGCTGTGCATTCGTAAGTCTTAGTCTGGGAAAAAACAACAGGGAAGACGCAGGCAAAAGCATAGGCAGTTCTGTTGTACTTACCGTATTTCTCAGCCTGTTTTTATGCGTATTGTATGTTGTATTCGGCAGTCCCATAATCGCCATGTTCGGAGGGACTGTAAATGCGGAAACATTCAATTATTCAAAGGAATATTTCTTCTACATTTCTTTGGGCATTCCCTTTTATATGTTCGGTCAGGCAATGAATCCTGTTATACGCTCGGACGGAAGCCCCGGATTTGCAATGATATCAACTCTTGCCGGAGCATTTATAAACATTATACTCGATCCGGTTTTCATATTTTTATTCAGATGGGGAATGATGGGAGCCGCCGCAGCAACTGTTATAGGGCAAATAGCAACCGCCGTCCTTGCAGTATGGTATTTATTCAACACAAAAGCCGTCAGACTCTCAAAGAAAGATTTTAGACTCAACGGTAAAATAATCGGAAATACCCTTGTTCTCGGAATATGCAGCTTTTTATCACAGATTTCTCTTGTGGCTGCAATGGCGGCAATAAACAATATGATAAAAAAATACGGAGCGGCAGACGTAATATTCGGGCAGGAGCAGTATGCTCAGATACCAATGGCGGTTGTGGGTATAGTAATGAAATTTTTCCAGATAGTTATATCCATTGTTGTAGGCATGGCGGCAGGCTGCATTCCCATTGTAGGCTATAACATGGGCGCAGGGCTGACCAACAGAGTAAAGGAGCTTTTCACAAAACTGCTCTCAGCCGAAGCACTCGTTGGGCTTGCCGCATTAATAATAGTTGAATTTTTCCCTCAACGGCTAATTGGCATTTTCGGAGCCTCAAACGAAAGTATATACTATACGGAATTTGCATTGAAAGCATTCAGGATTTACCTCTGTATGATGATTTTCGCCTGTGTAAATAAAGCATCATTTATATTTCTTCAGGCCATGGGCAAGGCTTTCGCCTCGACCATGCTTTCTATGGTGAGAGAAATTGTATTCGGCGTTGGTTTTGCTCTCCTGCTGCCTATATTCTTCGGGCTTGACGGAGTTCTTTATTCAATGCCCACATCGGATATACTTACATTTGTACTCTCATTAATAGTAATCGTATCCACATACAGACAATTGAATGCAATAAACAAATCTGTACCCAACATCAAAATCGACAGAATCTGATGCTTACGCTTGCCCCGCCGTTTCTGCGCATCACAGATGCTCCGAAACGACGGACCGGCGGGGCGGGGGAGGGCGAAGCGAGGGGAAAAACGGGGGAGGGCTTCGCCCTCCCCCGTTTTTCCCCTCGCTTCGCCCTCCCCCGCGGCTCGCCGCCCATTTAAACTGCCGCAGGCGGTTTAATGGGTGGTGGGCAAACTTGTTTCCTTTGGGTTCAACTGCTCCCACTTCCGAAATACCGTAACGATTCATTGTAAACAGATTACAGAACAAATGTATTCCTTGCTGACAGCATTGATTTTTACTGCCTGCACAGAACCTGAAACGGTTTCTATGTATAAGTTTAGAAATTACACAATTTGAGAAGAGCAGATTCATCAATCCCATTATTTTATTCCGTTGTAATAAAGTTATCTTATTTGATATTGTGATCTGGGTAAGTAAAATTCCTTCAGCTATAAAATATTGACTTGACATAAATCATCAAATGTTATAATATAATAAAGGTGCTTGATTTATTTTTGATATTAAAATTATTTATTATATAAATTATAAGTACCTGCAAATTGCACTTTGAAAATTGAATAAGGAGGTATCAGTATCTATTATGCGAACCATCAATCTGCCCATGTGGATGATCATTCTATTGGCAGTCATTTTTGTGGCTTCTGTGGGAATAGGCATTCTTGTGGGCTATATGATCAGAAAAAGAACTGCTGAGTCAGTTATAGGTTCTGCTGAAAAAGAAGCTGAAAGTATCATCCTTGAAGCAAAGAAAACTGCCGAAGCAAGAAAAAAGGAAATTCTTGTAGAAGCAAAGGAAGAAAGCCTCAGAACAAAAAACGAGCTTGAAAAAGAGGTAAGAGAGCGCAAAAACGACATCTCACGTCAGGAAAAACGCCTTCAGCAAAAGGAAGAAAATCTTGACAAAAAGTCGGATTCTCTTGACAAAAGAGGAGAGCTTCTTACAAAAAGGCTTGAAAATGTTGACAAAAAACTTAAATCTGCTGAAGAGCTTTTAGGCGCACGTCAGGCAGAGCTTGAGCGTATTGCGGGGCTTACGTCCGAACAGGCCAGAGAGCTTATGCTGTCGTCACTTGAGGACGATCTTAAGCACGAAAAGGCTGTTATGATCAAGGAATATGACGCTTTAATCAAGCAGGACTGCGACAAAAAAGCAAGAGAAATTATTGCCAATGCTATTCAGCGCTGTGCCGTAGATCACGTGGCTGAAAGCACGGTTTCGGTTGTCACGCTGCCCAACGATGAAATGAAGGGCAGAATAATAGGACGTGAAGGCAGAAACATAAGGACTCTTGAGTCTCTTACGGGTATCGAATTTATAATTGACGATACGCCGGAAGCCGTTATTTTATCCGGTTTCGATGCTATGAGGCGTGAGGTTGCCAGAATAGCACTTGAAAGACTTATAATCGATGGTAGGGTTCACCCTGCCAGAATCGAAGAAATGGTGGAAAAAGCAAAGAAAGAAGTCGAACAGAACATCAAGGAGGAAGGCGAAAGCGCAACCTTTGAAGCAGGCGTGCATAATCTCCACCCCGAACTTGTAAGGCTGCTCGGCAAACTTAAGTTCAGAACCAGCTATGGTCAGAACGTACTTAAGCATTCCATCGAAGTATCCCATTTATGCGGAATAATGGCGGCGGAGCTTGGTCTTGACTCTACTATGGCAAAAAGAGCCGGACTTCTCCACGACATAGGCAAGGCAATCGACCACGATGTGGACGGCTCTCATATAGAGCTTGGCGTTGCACTTTGCCGTAAATATCACGAATCACCTTTAGTTATAAATGCTGTAGAGGCTCACCACGGAGATGTTGAGCCGGAAAGCATTGTTGCCGTTCTGGTTCAGGCGGCGGATGCCATATCCGCAGCAAGACCGGGCGCAAGACGTGAAACTCTTGAATCTTACATAAAACGTCTTGAAGCTTTGGAAAACATAGCGGCATCATTTAACGGAGTCGAAAAATCTTTCGCAATTCAGGCCGGACGTGAATTGCGGATTATTATAATTCCCGAGCTTGTGGACGAGGACAGTATGAAAATAATGGCAAGGGATATTGCCGAGAAAATACATTCCGAGCTTGAATATCCGGGAAAAATAAAGGTAAATCTTATAAGGGAAACACGAGCCATAGATTACGCTTAATTCTGTTGTGTACTTATGAGGAGATGTTATGGTCAGATATATAATAGCTTTGATTATAGCTTTGATGTTGTTTACAACGGCAGGCTGCGGCAGCCGGGTGGCAGAGGCAGATCCGCAGGAAAGCGCCGGAAAAACACTCTATGATAGTGAAGCGGACAGCGTTTCGGGGTATGAGGCAGCAAGAGCCAACGGGCTTAAGCTTAACCCCGATGGACAGGAATTTATGCTTGAAAGCGAAGGTATATATATGATGCTGCCAAGCTCAGCATGGCAGAAAAGCTCTGAGGAAAACGGCTGTATAGGCTTTTCCGACGGCAAAAATTGTATAAATATATATTACACCGATGATGATGGCAGCACATACAAAAATGTTCCGAAAAAGAAAAGCGATATAATAAAAATATTGAATGACGCTGATATATCAGGCGATCAGATTGAGATCCTCAGTTTTGACAGCACAGATAAAGACAAGGCGAAAATATATTCATATACAATTAAATTTATGATTCCTGACAATAACGGAAACATTGCGGAATTCTATTCCGTTTCAAAATCCATATGTACAAAGGATAAAGTGTATGTTGTTGTCGGACAGATTTATGACGAAGAAAATGTTTCTCTGTGCGAAACGGCAGAAGAAACCTTTACCGTATTTTAAAGACGCATAATCGGCTGCTGCACCAAAAATCTTGGTGCAGCAGCCTTTTTTATTGCCCGATAACCTCTCCCACAACAGCCTTTCTGTCACCGACCGCATTCTTCATTATAATATCTTCCGGGCAGTTCGGCCCCTTGGCGGTATGCTTGTCGGCGGGCTGTCAAACCGCATAGCGGTTTGACAGCCCGCCGACAAGCATACCGCCGAGGGACCGCAGGGGGCAGGGCGAAGCGAGGGGAAAAACGGGGGAGGGCTTCGCCCTCCCCCGTTTTTCCCCTCGCTTCGCCCTGC
>CANQXR010000003.1 GCA_947627855.1 uncultured Clostridia bacterium | reverse complement strand
TTTAGCGAAATTTATTCGCTGTTTTATTGAACTTATTGATGTTTCAGTTTTGTTACAGAATTAGATTCACGTGATCATTTGTTGGTACGACTTGAAATGTGAAAAATGATGTGTTATAATATAAAATGTGTTTCTTAAACACTAACGAAAATTTGATTGTTTGGGCATTTAAGCTTATATGATTAGTTTGTAAGACTTTTCACTATGCTTTAGAGAATTAATGGGCGTTAAATCAAGACAAATAGACGGAGGCAGGGTTATTAATATGGAACAGGTGAGAATTTCTGATATAATAACAAGTGAATATTCTGACTTTCTTTCCTATTGTTCTTCATCCGGCAAGATTTTTATATCTGACTTGACCAAGGTTGATTTTGTTGCATTCAGAACAATTTCAGGGCAGACGAGGGAGTATATTGAAAAGATCAAAACAATGTTAGCTAACCCTGCTTTTATGTTAGATAACCATGTTTTTATCCCCGATGATATCAAAGAGCCAAATAACGAAACAACACAAGAGGATGATGTAACAGAAGCGCCTGTTGATACAGCTGAAGATGAATCGGATTACTTTTATGTGGAAGGGGTTGTTGATGCAAATAAAGGGTCAGATAAGGCTGATGCAGACTTATTTAGTGAAGACAAAGAGACTATGTCTTCTGCTGAATATACAGAACCCTTTTCATTTGAAATATCATCATCGGAAAGACAAAATACATTGGCACAGCTTTTTGGTGTTGATGTTTCATTATTTGAAAATGTTGAGATTACAGAGCTGGATTTAGGAAGGCGCTCTTCCAACTGTATGAACAAAGAGGGTATAACCACTGTTGCCGGAGTTCTATCAAAAACTGTCGATGGGCTTCAGTTAATACGTAATATGGGCGAGAAGAGTATACGTGAAATTTTTCAGAAAACAAAGGAGTTTGTTTCTTATTTTTTGTCCGACAGTGATAATTTATCGATGTCTTATCAGCGTAAAAAAAATAAAAACAACAGGCTTACTCCCGAAATAAAAAATGCTGTAGAAGCAATTTTGTTGGGCGACGAATATTCTTTTGATAATATTGAAGCAGACAAGCTAAATGATTTGGCAAAAATAAAAGAAGCTGTTGAAATATCGGGTGCGGAAATTTGCCTGGAGACATACCTTAACCCTGACTATAGTGCTGCGATATCTGTGGCATTGTCAAAGTTTGCTAAACCATACATAGAATATTGCAGTGCTAAAAGGGAAGCGGCGCAGAAAATGGCTTGTTTGTCTGAATCTGTATGTCAGCTAAATGTTGTTCCATTTATTCGTGCATACTCAGCAACAAAACGCAATGATGAGATTGTTTTGCTGTTGTCAGAATGTGATAATAATACAAAGGTAAAGGATATACCTATCCTGATTGAAAAAGTCCGGCAGGACAAGAATAAGATTACATTAGCAGCAGAAATAAACAGACTTCTCAAATGGCTGAATTTTGATGTTGCTGCTTTGGCTTCCGATATTACTGAAAAGATGCGCAGTTCATTTTCTGAGGAAAACGAAAGAACTTTAGAGGCGTTTGTGATGCAGTCCAAAGGCAAAACCCTTTTATATATTGGTGAGCTTTTTGGAATCACACGTGAACGTGCCCGTCAGATTTGCAATAAGGTCCACACTAAATTTTGGGAATTATATAGACGGCAAAAATATGATCTGATAATGCTTGTGTATGCCTTAAAGCAGGAAGACGGCATTCTGTTTTTCGACGATTTGAAAGAAATTTTGGGCGATGAATTTACAGAAATACTGTGGCATTGCTTAAAATACAATCCGAAACATGACTTTTACTTCTACTCAAAAGAGTTTGAAGCGATTGTTATTAAAGAAAATGAAGCAGAGCATTATGACGAGGATATACTTCGTTTCAAAATAGAAGATTTACTGGCGTCTTTGCCTGAAGTTATAGAAATTCATAAAGATGATGAAATTCTGACATATCTTGCAAATCTTGCTGCCAATAATTCTGTTCCTATAATATTATTAAAGAACAAGTTTGATAAAGTTTATAAGAGGACAAATTCTTTTTATTATCGTGGCAGAATTACAAACGCCTTTATGTACGAATATGTTTTCAAAAATCGTTTCAGAGCCGGATATAAAATTGCTGATGCTTATGACGAAGAAAGGTTTAGTAGGTACATGACGGAGATTTTCGGAGAAAATGCTAAGGTCAATGGTGTCACTTCACGGGCGATCGATGCTCAGGTTTGCAGGATGGGTGTTTTATGTGATCGTGCAAAATACATTCATCCGGATTATATGCAAGTAGACAAAAAGCTAATAGATGGGATTAACGATTATATCGAAACATCTCCCAGATCTATTTTGTTTTACAGCGAGATTTTTAAAGCAATGAAAAATGAGCTTGAAGGCTCACAAATAACAAACAAATATCTTTTGCAAGGGGCGCTGAAGAAATATGGCTGTAAATATAACACCTCCAGGGATTGTATCAGAAAAGTGCCGGATATAACTATTGAAGATGAATTGGAAGCATTTATGGAAGAAAGGGGTATTGTACACAAGTCGGAAATATTAGCTGAATTTCAATTTTGGACAGATTCTGAGCTTTATAAAATAATGAGAAAAAGCGCTAATGTGTTTTACATTGACGGCGGCTATTTTATTCATACGAATCAATTTGATATTCAACCTGAAGATTATGACTTGATTCGTGAATATTTAACGCAGACCTGTATGGATATTCCGGTAAGTATCGATAAAATTTATGAGGATTTTTCAGAAAAATTTCCGGACTTTTTATATCGCAATGACTTTGACGATAAAAGTAAATTTTTTGCGGCACTGAATTATATGTTCAGAGAAGAATTCAGATTTACGAAACCATATATTGCAAGAATTGGTAGCCTCAGACGTGATATTACAAGAAGCAGTGTAACTCTTCAGCATATAAAGAGCTTTGACACGATTGAAATTGAAAATCTTGTTGATATATGTAATGAAAACAATATTCGGTATACTTCGATAGCTAATTTAGTTATGTCTCTTGCGCCGGATTATATCAGAATCAGCAGGACAAAGCTTATGAAACGGGAGCTTACCGGCATTACGGATGAGATTATTGATGAAGCCGTAAATAATGTAAAGGAGCTTATTGAAACAAATGGCTATATTGCCGGATCAAAGGTAACCGATTTTCTATGGTTTCCGGAAATCAATGTTGACTGGAATGGGTTTCTGCTTGAAAATCTCATGTTACAAAGCAAAAAAATCGGTGTGATATTTTTGGGCGTGAGAGCTTCTTTGAAATATATAAATACTATATATGTATCTGATGTCTACCGGACAAAGTCTTATGAAGATTTTCTGGTTGAGATTCTGAGAGATGAGGTTCACAAAGGCACCTTTACCTCAAAGACTGAAATGAGAGATTGGCTTAAAGAGGAGGGACTTATAGAAGTTAATATGCCAAACTTCCTTGAAAGTTCCGAATACTTCTATGTCGATAAAACGGGTGTCCATTGTAAAGGAGAATGATTAAACATACAGTGGAAATATATATTTAAGATGAGGTTGTAGGAAATGTATAATTACGAATGGGACAAAGAGACAGGGGGATATGTCCTTCTGCCCACAAAAATAACCGGCGTTACAAAAGAGGTAAGACCGGTATTTGCTGAAGAACTGCGTTTTCTTGGGCTTGATAAAAATTATGGTTGGTCTTTCCCTGACTGCGAAACACCTTTAATGTGGGCAGAGGCTCGCAGATATTTTTATAAAGGGGAGATGGTGTGTGAAATTACGGGAGGCGGACTATATGAAATGCCTATTATAAAAAATATAGTTCCTAATCTTGAAATAGAACCCGTCGATATCACTCGTATGCTTTCCAAAAATGAGAGCATAATGAATGGTTTGGTGCAAAGGACGCTTAAAACAACATATAAAAATTATTTGGATTACAAGTCCAAAGTTAGCATGTTTTATGCTGCATTTAGTGGTGGAAAAGATTCTATAGTAATGTTGGACATTGTGCAGAGGGCGCTTCCGCATGATGATTTTGTTGTTATATTTGGTGATACCACCATGGAGCTTAGCACAACATATCAGGCTTTAAATGAGGCTAAAAAACATTGGCCGACATTGGAATGGTATGAAGCAAGAACAAATTTCAAAGCAGAGGAATCGTGGAGTAAAATAGGTTTTCCGGCCCGTAAACTTCGCTGGTGCTGCAGCGTCCATAAAACTGCTCCCTCTATTGCTAAACTTAAGGAAATATATAAGAAAAAATATCCAGATGCTCGGCGACCATTCAAGGTGATGGTGTTTGATGGAGTCAGAGCGGAAGAAAGCGATGCGCGGTCTACATACACAATGATTTCCGATGGAAACAAACACGCCGTGCAGTATAACTGTAGTCCGATTTTAAAATGGAGTTCGTGTGAATTGTTTTTATACATTTTCCAATATGGACTTCTGTTTAATAAGTTATACCGTTTTGGAGCTTATCGTGTTGGCTGCAAGTTGTGTCCTATGGCATCTGACTGGTATGAATGTGTATTAAATCATATTTTTCCTGATGAGGTAGCTCCGCTTCTTAATATTGTATCTAACAGTATTACGAAATCTTTCTCATCAGAGAAAGATAAACAGAATTACCTTCAGTCGGGAGGTTGGAAGTCCAGAATCGGAGGTAAAGAGCTTTCATTTGGGGGAAACAAAATTACAGAAGTTAAAACTGGAGGTATGGTAAAGTTTATCATTACTGAAAGTAATTATAACTGGGACAAATGGATGACAACCGTTGCCCCTGTTGTAAAAGTAGGAGAAGATAAATATTCGATCAGGTATAAAGATATTAATATAGATTTTACTGTTCAGGTCGACAAGAGATCAACAATAATTACTCTTCCTGCATTGATTAGATCGCCTTTATCAGTAAGGTTTATGTACTTATTTAAAAATGCGCTCAATAAAGCGGCTTATTGTGTGAATTGCGGTGAGTGTATGGCTGAATGTGCATATGGAGCTTTAAATGTTACATATGATGATATTGTCATCAATAACTGTGCACACTGTGAAAGATGCTTAGATTCATCCAAGGGATGCGTGGTTGCAAGATCCCTTGGAATTACTGGAGGAGGAAAAAATATGAGTATGAAAAATATTAGCAGATATCAAAACTTTGGGTTTAGGCAAGAGTGGCTGGAGTTATATTTTGAATTGCTCGACAACTTTTGGACAAATGACCGTATGGGCAAATATATGATAATCGGATTTAAAGTATGGCTGAAAGAAGCGGGAATAACAGAGAATAATGCAATAACACCACTTGGTGAGAAACTAAAGCTCTTAGGCAGTGACTCACCTATAACATGGGGTATAATTTATACTAATTTATGTTATGAATCACCGATTATTGGTTGGTATGCAAGAAAAATAGAAGTTGGTCGAGTTTATTCCGCCAATGATCTTCCCATTATGCTTGGAGATGAGTATTCAACTACAGTAAAAAAGAATGCTCTTAGCTCCCTTAAGGAAACCCTGAGATCATCTCCTATTGGGTGGCTTCTTTTACAAGGAGATTGTGAAATCAAAGGGAAAGCTGTTTCGGCAATAACTAAGGGTAGTTGGTATGATGCAGAACCGATAGTTGTATTATATTCCATATATAAATTTGCGGAAAAAATGGACGGTTTGTACAGCTTTACATTAACGGATCTTTTGTCAGATGATGATGAAAGGGAGGGCTTAAGTCCACGTGCAATATTCGGGATCGAGCGGGATAGTCTTAAACCTATTTTACAGGGACTTGCCAATAATTACAGCGAGTTTATTCAGGTTGACTTTAATAAAGGAATTATGGAAAATATTGACCTGCCCGCCGGAAAGAACGGGAAAAAGGCAATAGATGTTCTTTCACTGATTTGAGGAGGATATGGTTATGGCAGTAAGATTGTATAACGAATACATAAAGGTTGATCCTAATTTTATTCCTGTGTTCAGCAGGAACAGCGACAAGGCTTATCCTGATAAATGGCAGTCATTTTATCCCCACGACAGCTTCAAAAAAATTTTGAGAGATGTTGTTGAAACACTTGAAAAAAACAATGAAACAAAAGACAGAAGTATTTGGATGAGCGGTGCTTACGGAACGGGAAAAACCTATGCGTCTTTTGTTATAAAGCATATTTTAGAGGACAGCATTGAATCAATAACACCGTATTTCACTCAGAACGGCATGGATACCTTACTTTCAAGGATAATAGGGGTGAGATCCAGGGGTCGTATACTTGTGGTGCAGAGAAGTGCTTCAGCAGGAATAAATACACAGGACAAGCTGTTCAACGCTATTGTTGAATCTGTACGGAAAGCAATTTCTGATGCAGGGCTTTCCTATATGGGCGCAGAGAGCTTGTCCGACAGGGTACTTACAATTCTGAAACATCCGGATACCTCAGCTTTTAACTTTCAAGGAGCATTCAACAAATATCGCAGCAAGTTTATGGAATATGGCTCTGTGGAAAGTATTATTAAAGATCTGGAGGAGCTTGATCTTGAAGACAAGCTTAGTATTCTTGATACTATAATTGAAGTTGCAGCCCTTGAAGGCTTTAACTGGTCTATGTCGCCTGATGATATTGTGGATTGGCTTGAAGATGTCCGCAAAGGAAACAATCTGTATGCAATCGTTTTTGTATGGGATGAATTTACGGAATACTTCAGAAACAATCAGAACAACATAACCGGTTTGCAGGAAATTGCCCAGGCGTCTTCCCGCATAAGCTGTTATCTGTTTCTGATTACTCACAGTTCGGCGGGACAGCTTATTCAAGACAAGGGGTCAAAAACTATAATCGAGGCACGGTTCAAGCTTGACACGATCGAACTGGAGGAAAGCACTGCATTCAAGCTTTTGGGACAGGCTCTTCATCACGAGCCGGATTTGGCTGATGAATGGAAATCAACCTGTGATGAACTTTGGAGCAGAGTTAAACGGGGCAGTGTTGAATTAATAAAAAACAAGGATTTTAACATTCAGGACGAGGATTTTCGGGTGCTTCTTCCTATGCATCCCTATGCAGCTTATTTGTTGAAATTTATTGCAAAGGACATAAGCTCAAACCAAAGAACAATTTTTCAGTTTCTGAGTGGGGATTATTCCGGAGATGAAAATAAAACCAACTTCAAATGGTTTATAGAGAATTTTGCTTATGATTACGGCAAATGGAATTATCTTACGGTTGACTATCTTTGGGACTACTTCTTTAAGATCTCGAATGTTGACCTTGATGAAGCCTTTATTCAGACGATTAGCCACTATAATAATTTTGCCTCTCTTTGTGATGATCCAAACAATCCACGGCTTGGAGAGCGCAGACGCAGAGTTCTGAAAGTGACCTTGCTGCTTGCTGCCCTCCAGCTTAAAAATGGAGCAGAAGCAAGAACCGGAGCAACGTCTTTGCTGCGTCCGACCCTTGCTAACATCAAAGCTTGCTTTGCCGGTACGCCCCAGGAAACTACAGCAGAACAGGATTTGAATTATTTTGCTTCAAAAGGCATAATCGGCAGGATAGAAAGCTCAAAAGAGGTTCTTTTTGTTATGGCTTCGGCTTCTATTGATACTGAACGTATGAAGCAGATAATAGAAGAAACGAAAAAGAATATTACATTTGAAAAGCTTGTGGCTGACTCCAATTATAAAATTTCCGACAAGTTTATGCCGGACGGTTATCTTAAATGGAGAATGAAGGTTGTAAATGTTACGCCTGTAAACGCAGTGGCAGCAGCGGGCAAAGTGGGAAAAACAGAAAACCAAATACCCACATTTTTTGTATTTGCAAAAAATGAAGCTGAGCAAGGCAGAGTTAAAGAAACTGTAGCTGCCATTTTCGATAAGATCGGAAACCGCTGTATCGTGGTAGATTTCAGTGCATTGCCCTTTACAGATGTTCAGTTCTCCAGGTTTATCGAAAGTAAGGCTAAAGAGGCATATTTTTCTAAAATTTCCAATCAGAAGCCGCAGCTGAATTTGGCAAAAAAGAATTCGGAAGAAGTATTGGATGAATGGAAAAGAAAGCTGTATACCACATCTTTATATGTTTATTCGGCACCAAACGAGTGTATACAAAAAACAGGAGGCGCTAATCTAAGAAAGGCATTTAAAGAAATCAATGCAAAATTTTATGGCTGTGGTCTTGAAGAAATAGCTCAAAATGATAAACTGTTTGCTGAAACAGGATTTAAGGAAACGGTTGCTCAGATGGCAATGGAAAAAATTAATGTTCCCGCAAACTATTCCTATATAAAGTATATTTCTCAGAAGCTGAAAAATGACAACTTGTGGAATACGCCAAAATATTGGGAAGCTTATCCTGCTCACCCTGTGTCCAGGATGAAGGCTGTCATTAATGATATTGTGGAACAGGGCTTTAAAAAAGGTACTATGGTAAGTATTTCAGATATTTGGGCAGAGCTTAAAAAGCCTCCTTTTGGGCTTCTTCCCAATACCGGCTCAGTTTTTCTGTTGGGTTTTCTGCTTGCCGAATATGCTGACAGCACTTACTACAAGAGAGATATGAACAATAATACTGTTTCACTGAATTATATTGATTTGAGTGAAATTATTTTCGGTGTTGTAAAGGGTCTGAAAAAAGCCGAGGGACAGTTTATTGTACAGCAGACACCTGAACAGATGGAGTTCTGCCGGATTACAGGGGAGATTTTCAATATAGCAAAGGACAAGCGAAATTCTGTAGATGATATTGCAAAAAATGTGAATATTTATCTTATCAATAACAAATATCCTATGTGGGCTATGCGTTATTATATTGAAGAAGAATTGTCCGGCCATGAATATAAAGATGCCTTGGTTGAGCTTACAACTCTCTTTTGCGAATTTATAAAACCCGAAACTAAGGATGACAGGAACAGATCGAATGTTGTAAATGATATTTATAAGCTGTACCAAAAGTATAATGCAATAGACGAGGTTTATAGAGATAATCTTAACATCGAGAATATGCGTTCAGGTATGGCATATTATATTGGACGATATAAGCCCAAGCTTATTATGCTGGCAGGAGAACTTGAGATCAACGCTAAGGAATACCTTGAGCTTCTCAACAAAAAGTTATCAAATGATTCGTCTTATCTCTGGGAATTGGGTGATACAAATCGTCAGATAGATAATCTTTATATCGATCTGAAATTGATAAAAGATATAAACCAGGTTCTTACTACAAGACAAAAGACATATTCCGATGCTCGTAAGGCACTTATAGAGAAGCTGAAAATGGTTAAAATACCCGATGCCCTTTTAAAGGAACTGAAGCCGGGGCTTAATACAATTATTGAGTGCTTTTATCTTATAAAGGAAAACGCTCAATTTGATAAAGAGAAAACGTCCTCTGTAATAGCTAACTTCGCAAGTGACTTTGTTGAATTTTTCAACAACCAGTATGAAGTGTTTTGCAGAGCGGTTGAAAAAGCCCTTAAAACATCTGTTCCTGCGGGGGATTTAGAGCATTTGTTTAACAGGGTACCTTCAGAAACTCTGTTTGGACCAACAGATAGGTTTACAACAACTATGCAGCATGAATTAAACAATTTCCACAAGTCTGAAAAGACAAGAATGATGTTTGATGCTTGGAAGAAAGCGACTGAGAGCACTGACCCGGCTGAATGGTCGCAGAAGAAAGGTATACCGATTTTGTGCCTGTTCACTGAGGATATTATAAATGCTCAGAAAATATTTGCTGCTCTTAACAAAACCTCAAATTTGCCTGCGGAGAAAGACATAGACGATGCCATAGAATTTTTGCAGAGCGGCAAGCTTGATGTATTAAATAATAAAGAGGAATGCGCTGAAAAATTTATTGGATTTTTTGCCGGCGAATACGCGTATGTAATAAGCTCAGCAGATGAACTGAAGGATCAGCTCCGACTTGCTGCAGGTCCGAGGGTTTACGACTGGTATGACAAGGCGAACAGCTGCAGAGGGAAGGTACAAGAGTTTGCGACGGAGTGTTACAGGCTGAAGTTCCGTTCGCAGGCAAAGGAACGTATAAGAAAATTAACAGCAGAGCAGGCACAAAAATATCTTTATGATTTGATCGAAAAAGATCCGCTGCTCGGCATAAATATCCTAAAGGGATAAGTTAAGGAGAAGACTATGATTAATTTCAGAGATCCGGAAGGCTTGAAAAACTTGAAAAATTTTCTTAGGCAAGACTCAAAAACAGTCTCGCTTAATCCTGTGCGCTTTATTAATGTCGATTCCCTGGATATGTGGGTGGAGGTCAAGAGATTTTTATTATCCTTGGCTGATGAAACTATGTACCTTTCCAGGTTTTGTGAGGGAGAGGATACTACTCCAAATATCAAACGCATTAGCGCAGCATTAAAAAAGGCAAAAAAATCACAATTAGTTTCGCCTCTGTCTGAGTATTTGCGTATTGTTCCGGAACAGGCAGAATCGGTTATACAAAAATTCATAAAAGGGGATTATCAAAACAACGAAGACGGTAAGTTCAGGATATATTTTTTAATGTATCGTATGAAGGACCTCCTTCGTACCATTCCAACATATGACCCACGTGCGAAAAATTGTGTCATATTGTTTGAAACCGATGAGGAAAGTGATTACAGTCTGACCATCATTCAGAAGGAGTTGGATGTAAGTCTGCCGGGAAATGAAGTTGACGGATTCAGAAATTATCTTAAATATTGGGAAGCCAATCCGGACAAACCGTTGATTCTGCATACCGGAAATGCCATTCATTTTGAGAAGAATCATTTCTTTGATGATGTTCAGGTAATTTTGACTTCATACGATCTGATTAAATACCAATTCGGACTGCCGGCAGGCATATTTGAAGAGCTGGGCAGCGATGATAACTGGAACAGTCTTGCTAAGGTTATTATTAATGAAGGCGATTTTGACAAGGCGTGTTGTTCTGCTTTCTCAATAAACAAGCACTCTTCGTCATTGTTTGAAAGGTGGAGCGAGTTTAATGGTTTTCAGAAATGGCTTCTCTGGCTCTGGACACGTCTTCAGTCGGGAAGCTCCTATGAGATTGCAGCAGCAGGAAAATGTAGTTCGGTATCAGATTTTCTGAATGAATTATACTGCAATATAATCGGTTATCTGCATGGGGATAAGTTTGAGCAGTTTTACATAGAAAGAAAACGTATTCTTGACCTTATGCACGCAGTCCCCACAGATGACTTTTGGTCTGAAATCAGTTCACTGAATAAAACAGATGCCCTTTCGTGCCTTACTTGCTTAACAGATATTGAGCGAAAAAAAGTTTTTGAAATCATTTCAGATTATGATTATAAGGACCGGAATATTGTTTTACCGATACTTAAGCGTGTGTATCCACAGCTATATTATTATCTGCAAAATGATCAGCAGCCTAACAGTGCGGGGCTTTCATCTGAGCACGAACAGTATTTCAGTGAGTACAAGTGGCTCAAAGCAACAGATAAGGTAAGCGGGGGATTCATAGCTAAGGTAAAGAAAATCGCTATGGAGAAAGGCAGCTCTGTATTTCAAATGAAACCAAGGAACAAATATGTAACTGAGCATTATGACGGGCAGACCGAGATTCTCTTTGTAGATGGATTGGGAATAGAGTATGCAGATTATTTGGCTCATTTGTTTTCAGATTTGGATGAACAGGTATATTCTGTGACATTTGAAGCAGGGTACTGCACACCTCCCTCCGTTACCGAGCATAATAAAAATTTCACAGATGGAAGAAAAACAGTTGAGCCACCGGTCAGAGAGCTGGACGAACTGAAGCACTCGAATAATGTATATCCTGAGAGCATAATAAAACAGTTTTCTATTCTTGACGACCTGAAGGACAAGGTGCTCGGGCGGTTAGTTGGAAACACGCATCGCATTATTATTGCGTCCGATCACGGATCCAGCAGAATTGCTGTAAAAGTGAGAAATACGGTCTACGACAATGAATATCCAAGACCTGATGGTACTGAAATATATAAATATGGACGATTCTGTGAAGGAACCCAGGATAAACCTGATTATCCGACGGCGATTAATTATGGTGACTACCTGATTTTTGCCGATTACAGCCGATTTACTCAGAAAGGGGCGCCTATAGACGAGATCCATGGGGGAGCTTCATTGGAGGAATGGATTGTTCCCGTTATAACGATTGAGCGGTATATTGGTGTGAAACACGAAAGGGTTGAAGTAAAGCCACTGAAATCCCTGCTAAAGCCTGAATTGGGAACCAGGCAGGTCAAAGTCTTATTTTCAATAAGCGGAGAAAAGCGCAGTAATATATCTGCAAGAGTAAAAGGAAAAACATATAAATGCGAATGGGCTAAGAGTTATTACAGCTTTGCTTTTGTTCCTTCAAAGAATGACGGTAAATTAAAAGTAAAGGTAATTGGCGGCGGCATTCTTGGAGAATTTGAAATTGAAATAGAGCAGGGCATCAAAAAGAATGCAAACTTCAACATATAAGGAGTGATGAATAATGGAGGCAAGCAAATTTTCTCCCTCCGGAATATTAGACGGCGGAGATTATGAAGTCAAACTCAAACAGTATTTTGGAGATATGCTGGTTTATAAATCATCTTCAAATTCAAAATTTTTCTCTGCGTTAAGTCTTCCGTCTTTTATGAGGGACTGGCTTGTAATGAGATTTTCAGATGATGAGGGAGTTATAAATAAGCAGGAAGTATCTGAATATGTAAAACGCGTTATACCCAAAAAGGAGCAGTGGAACGAGTATCTTGTGGATTTGCTTCATAATGATCAGGCAGCACGTTTTCTGGCTAAAATTAAGATTGATTTTGATGCTAAAACCAAGACGGCTCTGTTCTCATTGCCTGATTTTGAAGTTCCTAAAAAAAGAGGAGAAGCTATTGTTGATTGGGGTGTTATTGAAGCGAATCGCAGCTATCTCCTTTCACCCACTGAGGTATGGGGCATTGTAGAAATTATTGTTGATGAGACAGACAAGGGCAATGTTTTCAAGCTTGTTGATTTCCAGCCCTTTTGCCCATATACGATAGACATCGATTATTATATTGAAGCAAGACAGTATTTTTCTATAGATGAATGGATAAACGTTTTGCTTAGTGCAATAGATTATAATCCAAAAGGCTATGTCAGTAAAAGACAAAAAATGACAATGCTTAGCCGACTTCTGCCCTTTGTTGAAAAGCGCCTTAACTTGATCGAGCTTGCTCCAAAGGAAACAGGAAAATCTTATGTCTTTGCTCAGCTAAGCAAATTCGGTTGGCTTGTCAGCGGAGGAAGCATATCAAGAGCAAAAATGTTTTATGACATAGGCAAACGAACACAAGGTCTTGTGTCCCGCTATGATTATGTGGCTTTTGATGAAATTCAAAGTATTAAGTTTACTGATGCAATGGAAATGCAGGGAGCGTTGAAGGGATATCTCGAAAGCGGAGAATATCGTGTCGGCGATTCAAGAGGAGTGGGAGATGCCGGGCTTATACTACTTGGCAATATTGATTCTGAGCTAATGGATATAAATCAGAATATGTTTAAAGATTTGCCTGATATCTTTCATGAATCTGCTTTGCTTGACAGATTCCACGGCTTTATAAAAGGCTGGGATATTCCGAAAATGAAAGAAAGTCTGAAAGCGAATGGCTGGGCGTTGAATACTGAATATTTCGGCGAGATTATGCACACTTTGCGTGATGAGCTGTCCTACAGAGCAGTTGTTGATCAGTTATTGAAACTGCCTCAGAATTCAGCGACAAGAGATACCGAAGCTATTAAGCGTATTTGCACCGCCTATCTTAAACTCCTTTTTCCAAATGCAACAGATGTGAGCAAGATAGACATTTCTCTCTTTGAAGAATATTGTCTTGCACCGGCTATGGAAATGAGAAGAATTATCAAAAACCAGCTTGGCATTATTGATGAGGGAGAGTTTGGAGGGACAGCAATTCCGGAGATTACAATTAAGGAGCAGTATTATGAGTGTTAAAATATGCAAATCCTGTGGTGAAAGGCTTAAAAAAGATTGGATAGCACTTCACAAAAAATTGTTGGACGCAGATGCGAAGGAGTTTTTTTGTATTGCCTGTTTGGCAGATACATTTGGATGTGAGGTGGAAGACCTCGAAATAAAAATTGAGGAATTTAAGGAGCAGGGCTGTGTCCTGTTTAAGTGAGGTTGTTATGAAGAAAATTATTTATGCCGATAATGCTGCGACAACAGCTTTGGATATTGATGCATTTGAGACGATGAAGCCTTATTTGCTAAATGAATATGGGAATGCATCTCAGTTATACTCATTTGCAAAGCCGGCGAAAAGAGCGCTTGCAAATGCCAGAGAGGTTATTGCTGATTGTATAGGCGCACAACCCGAAGAAATCTTTTTTACCTCCGGAGGCACAGAGAGTGATAACTGGGCTATTAAGGGGGCAATGCAACATAATTATGATAATGTTGTTATAACCGATAAAATCGAACACCATGCGATTTTAAATTCTTGTGCCAAAGTTAAACATATGGGTTGTCAGGTCGACTATCTTTCGGTAGACAGTAAAGGCATTGTAAAACCATCTGTTTTGCATAAGCTTATCACCAATAAAACCAAGCTGGTTTCTGTTATGCTGGTAAATAACGAAATAGGAACGATTGAACCTGTCGAAGAGCTTGCAAAAATATCTCATGAATACAAAGGATTGTTCCATACGGATGCTGTTCAGGCTTTAGGGCATATTCCGGTAAATGTAAATAATTTGCATGTTGATATGCTTTCGGCATCTGCGCATAAATTTAACGGACCAAAAGGCGTTGGATTTCTTTACATCAGAAAGGGTGTAAAAATCAATTCAATAATTGACGGCGGTGCACAGGAATCTGGGATGAGAGCAGGTACAGAAAATGTTGCAGGTGTTGTTGGAATGGCAGAAGCGCTTCGCAAAAACTGTGCGCAAATGTCTGAAACAGAAAACAGACTTAAAAAATTAAAAGATTGCTTTATAAATGTACTTGATGATGGCGGCATTGATTATATTCAGAATGGCTCTGATAACTGTGTTCCGGGACTTGTAAGTATATCTATAAAAAATGTATCAGGTGAAATGCTGATGCACAGATTGGATTTGATGGGGATATGTATATCGACCGGTTCGGCGTGCGACTCTGTTAACACACAAGTGTCTCACGTTATTAAAGAAATTGCATTGCCCACAGAATATGCAAAAGGAACAATTCGCATATCCTTTGGAAAGAATAATAAGGAAGATGATGCAAGGGAGATAGCAAACGCTATTATAAGTATATTAAAGAAATAAGACAGCAGTGTGAGATTTTTTCTGTAAATTGACTTTCTATGACAATTTTATAGTTGATATGCAGCGGTTAGCAGATTTCTGCTTAACCGCTATTATTAGCCTATAGTACAAAAGGACAAGCATGTCAATGGCAGCCGACAAACTGTGCATTTACCCTTGACTTGCTTGGACTTTTGTGCTGCCAAACCCTTGTGTTACTGCCCCAACCTGTCACCATACACCATACACCTTACCCCAATTTTGCAATATCGTAGTCCATTTTGATGATTTAGGCGATTTCTAAAAATAGTGTTTTTTGCATTGAAATTATGCTTGGAAAACGCCCCTTTGTCGATTCGGGCGCTTATAGCTGCTATTCAGGCTTTATTTGGCATTTGTAGTATATATGACTTTTCTTACCGATTCAGAGAATTTGAAAATCGGACTTACCAAATCCCGGTTTTCACTCCAAGACTTCATGGAACGAGGATATTTTTCCTCTAATTTTATGGAAGCTTTTGCGGTACAAGGACAGTAACAGAGAAGGTTAAACAACATCATTTTCAAAGAGGTTTAACTTTCTTTGCAAAAAACTTCCTTCAGCAGGAAAAATAAAATATAAATAATCGGGCGTTTTTGCTTGATTAATTGCGTAGCAAGTAAAACTTTAAAAAATTCAAATGTTGTTTTACCCGACCTGTAGGTCGCAAAAACTCATGATTATCGACAATACATTTTTTTACCATAAGTAGTTATCTCAAGTATTATGTATGCTGCCATTTTTTCTACTTTTCTGTTAGTTTTCACCGAAAAGTGTACCGAATCTATGAAAACTATGGGATATGAACTTGATAAATGTCGATTCTGCCATTCCTCTATTTGTGGAAGTAGCTTGTTTGTTATATCTGATACTAAGTTATAACTTACTTCAAAACCATAGATATCTTCGATTATATCAGATATTTGCCGAGGATTCGCTTGGCTTTTTTGCCTTTTGGATAGTTGCCCTCTGAAGTGCGCTCATATTTCTCATAACTTAAATGCTTATTCATTTCATTCTCAGGCATTTCCTGAATAAGTTTCTTCAAGCAGATCCTTAAGTGTGTATTGGATATCCTCTGCTGTCTTAATATCATACTCCTGCTGTAACCCCGCTATGACTTTTCTCTTTCCTTCTGTTATCGGTTTTACTTTGTAGATTTATTTTTTGCCATAATTTTAGGTCTCCTATGTTTTTTATCAAAGAAAGCCTTATATTAAAGTTTTATTTTTACAGACTTTTTTGCAGTCTGTAACAAATGATTGACAAATCAGCAATTTCAATTTTTTGATTTACCTACTAATTTTAGGTATGCTCTCTTTATAAGGACGAGCTTTTTTGAAAATATTATTATGAACTATGGTGTTTATCTTGAAGATTTTTAGTAAATTGCGGAAATAGTTTCATAATCAGGCGGTCAAGCGGAATAAATAGAATATATTTTAAAACAATCGAAAGCCCTGCAAAAATAGGTTTAATAAAACTTATATAGATTTGCTTGACGAAGATAAAGCGAGCTATGTCAATTATTGCCAATTCGAATATAATCATTTTGATCCTGAATTTAGCATCCATAGCATTTTCTTTAGCAAATGGATTACTTGAAATATCATTTACAAAAAATGCCAGTGCCTCATTGTTTTTAATATTATTGAAGTAACTAAGCCCCACTTCTTTACGCATTGTCACCAAAATATCAGATATGATGAATAACGCAAGACTGTCTTTATAATATTTGCATTGCTTAATAAGAGGGTTAGTTGAAAACTCTCTAAAAAGCAGATATTGACGATATATTCTTTTCGATCCGTACAAAAGCAATGAAGCTCCTGTGTCAAAGAATAATTTTTTTGTTTCGTCGGATAAAATAATCTCACCCTTCTTATTTTTCTTTAGGTCAGAGAACATTTTTTGCATAAGCTCAATAAGCTTTAGGTACTGCACTTTTTTATCATCATGTTTTTTATATCTGATTTCGACGTGACGTGTAATAATAAAAATCAGCACAGTAATGATAACAGATAGAAGTGCAATATTATCCGATGTAATAAAGCTATTCACTTTTGCCCAAGTCAATTCCATAATATCATCCCCTTAGAATATTATAGCACCTCTTTTTGACAAAGTAAAGTGTGCAAATATTAGCGATTGTGTCAAGCCATTCAATAATAACTATCAGTAAATTGATGAGTGTATAAAGTAAAATGATATGATAAAAAAAAGAAACGTTCAAACTTTGGTATAATATAATTGAGTTACCAAGCTTAATCAGACATACGCAAAGGAGGACTTTCTATGAATATTTTAAAATAAGAAGTAAATAAAAATACTTGTTGTGCAATTTGATTATATAATTGTATGGCAGATATTGACGGTGGGCATTGTCGCATAAAATGTTGTTTAAGGCAAATAATAGATTTACAAGCTGCCAATTTACAGAATTGCAAATATAAAGACGCTTTACAAAAATTTCAGAGACCTCAGACGGCTTTATTGAAATTATTTATGAAACAAAAATTCAGTAGGTAAGCTATGAAAGCAACAGGCATAGTCAGAAGAATAGATGATTTGGGCAGGGTCGTTGTACCGAAGGAAATAAGAAGAACTCTGAGGATAAGAGAGGGCGACCCCCTGCTGACAACATTGTTACAGCCGGAAAACAGAAGAACAGCACTGTTTATCAGAGCAGTCAACAGACTTTGGAGTACATAATTTAAAATATAAATGTAGAAAACTTAAAAGGAGTATGATATAATAAATTTAACAACAAATACGGAGGTGTTTACATGGAAGAATATAATGAGCTTGATTCTATGTGCGGTGTTTCGGACGAAGAGCTGGATAGAAGATTTGTTGAAGCAGTGCGGATTGAAAATGAAATAAAAAGGATAAAAGGCTTGCCCATTGCTAAATATGACTTTGAAAAAAAACGCTCCGTATCTGGAGTATCCTGACGGGAGAAGAGAATATGCAAAAGAAGCCTGAAATTATTGTTTTTGCAGGACCTAACGGTTACGGTAAAAGTACAATTACAAAAATGGCAAATATAATAGAACCTTATATCAATGCCGACGATATAAAGAAAATAATTTGTGCTCGGATATAGAAGCTTTATTGGGAAAATTCTTTTTGGGACAAAGAAAGAATTAAAGTATAAAAAACAATATAACGAAAGGCAAAAGCTATACAAATAAAAATAAGCTGACAGCCCTAAGTATAGGACAGGATAATATTATGAGTAAACCGCCATTTGAGATCACAAACAAAATAATTGAAAATATTGCGGAAGTCGCTGAGCTTATAGGGAAAATAACCGTGACCGCACGCCTTAGCAGGGATCCTGTTCAGCGCAGAAAAAACCGTATCAGTACGGTTTACAGCTCACTTGCTATAGAAAATAATATGCTTACGCCTGAGCAGGTGACAGCTGTGCTTAACGGAAAGCATATTATAGCGCCGCCCAAGGACATAGCCGAGGTTAAAAACGCATATGAGATATACGAGCTTCTGGATACACTTGATCCATATTCTATAAATGACCTTTTAAAGGCTCATTAGGTAATGATGAGAGGATTAAATGATGAAGCCGGAAATTTCAAAGCAAGACCTGTAGGCGTAGTTGACAGTAAAACGGGCAGGATAATACATTTCGGGACTTTACCCGATTATGTTCCGAGGGCTGTTTCAAATTTGCTGGATTGGGCAAAAACCACAGATGTTCATATGCTTATTAAAAGCAGCGTTTTCCACTACGAATTTGAGCTTATACACCCATTTTCCGACGGAAACGGACGTATGGGCAGATTGTGGCATACTCTCATGCTGTCAAAATGGAATCCTCTGTTTTCGTGGCTTCCCGTAGAATCCATAATACATGACAGACAAAGCGAATACTACGAAATAATAAATGACTGCAACAATTCGGGCAGTTCTACGGAATTTATAGTTTTTATGCTTGATGTCATCAAAAATGTACTGAGAGAAAATGAAATGTCGGAAAAAGTGTCGGAAATAATGTCGGAATTGGAAAAGGACAGGCTTGAAGAAATAAAAAGCTATTTATCCAAACACCGCAGCATTACCTCAAAAGAAGTCGTCAACCTTCTTGACATAAGCGAGCGCACGGCACAAAGACTTCTGAAAAAAGCCGAAAGAATGGGACTTATAAAAAGCAAGGGCTCTACAAAAAACAAGTATTATTATATAATATAACTATGCCCATAAACAGCACGGCTAAGCCTTATGTTTTATCTGCTAGTTTTTGCTCAGGATATAAGACTTAAAACAATATAGATTTAAAAAATATTAACCTTATCCTTGACAACTAATCCGGTGAAGAAGCGTAATTAGTAATTTTACCTTCGACATACATAAAACAACTCTTGTTTATAATCAGGCTGAATATACAGTATAAGATGTGTTGTAATATAACAGGAGGTGACAGCTATGCAAAGAAAATATCTGGTATTTGAAACAACCAGAGTTGAAAGAGAAAAGATAGCCAATGATGCCTTGGGTATATCTACATTGGACGTTGCAGAGCCGACAGAGGAAACAAAAAAACTTGTAAATGAGTATATTCTTGGAAATATGGAGATTTCCGATGTGCTTGAAGCTACCATAAACAGATATAAGGCTATGAGCGTTTAACTATGGGAGGAAAAGATATTTACTTATATAATTATGTGCCTGTTCTTAAAGATCTTTTTGGTAGAAAGGATTAAGAACTGCAAAGCCGAAAGAGATATATCATATTTTAAGAGAAAATGCAAATTATGTAAGAAATTCATTAGATAAGGCATCAGATGGGCCTTATTTGGAATATGATTATTTCGTAAGAATAGTAAAAGAAGCTATCGAAAAAGGCTAATGATCATTATCAGATAGGCATATAACCTTTGATGTGTCTCAGACTGTCAAAAAAGTCCGGCTTAATTGGTTTTTTCAGTTTTGTGGTATAATAATCTTGAGGTGATAAATATGTTAAGCAGAGATAAAAATAAGACAAAGCAAGTTATAATTTTTAGTATGGAGGATTTTGTGACTAAGAATCATCTTTTAAGAAAGATTGAAGAGGCGGTAGATTTTTCGGTGTTGTATGATATAGTTGAAGATTTATGTTGTCCGGACAACGGCAGACCAGGTATTGATCCGGTTTTTTATTTAAGATGGTAATAATACAGCATCTTTATGGAATACGTTCATTAAAAAGACTGCAGAAGAAATAGAAATGAATGTAGCATATCGTTGGTTTTTGGAATATTCAATGAATGAAAAAACGCCTCATTTTGCAACAGTGAGTTATAACTTCAAGCATAGATTCACAGAAGAGCCAATAAAAAAAGTATTTTATTGGATTTTAAGTGAGATAAACAATAAGAGCTATTTATCGCCGGAAGCAGTATTTATAGACGGAACTCACATTAAAGCTAATGCCAATATAAATAAAAAGGTTAAGAAAGCTATACCTACAGCAGCAAAGATTTATGAAGAACAGCTTTTGAAGGAGATTAACGAAGACAGAGAAAAACACGGAAAGAAGCCCTTTGAGCCAAAAGATAAGGGAAATAAAAAAGACAAAGAAGTAACTGTGTCAAAAACTGATCCTGATAGCGGTCTTTTCCATAAAGGCGAGCATAAAAAGTGTTTTGCATATGAAGCTCATACAGCTTGCGATTCTAAGGGGTATGTGTTGGGGATTTACGTTATACCCGGAAACATTCATGACAGTGTTGCATTTGACCAATTGTTTGATGAATCATATAACAATTTTCCACAAACAAGATTACGTATACGATGAATATTATGATTGCGTTTTATGCCCTCAGGATCAAGTACTAAAATATGCCACAACAAACAGAGACGGATACAGAGAATACAAAAGCAATCCACAAATATGTAAAAATTGTTTCCATCTATCAGGATGCACGAAGAGCAAAAATCATAAGAAAACAGCAGCGATAAATATTTGGGAAAACTATACAGAAATACTTGAAGATTACAGTCATACATATGGCATAAAGGAAATATACGAAAAACGAAACTATAGAAAGAGTATTTGCCGATTCGAAAGAAAAACACGGCATGAGATATACAACCTTACAGGGTTTGGATAGTTAACCAAATGGGTCAAGCTTAATTTGCATGCTCGAATCTAAAAAAATTTGCCCTTCATTTAAAGAAGGACAAGCCTTTCAAAAAACTGTTTTATAGGTTGAATAATAACCTAACAGAGAAAACTCAATTTTCATCATTGAAAAATGGGGTTTTCGACAATCTGAGCATATCAAAGATAGGCGGACAGACTGATAACCTTTTGCAGGATAGTATGTATCGAATATCAATATTATTGGTGCATATGGGCAGAGGAGATCTGTATACCGATGAGCAGAAGATTGATAATACATTGGCTCTTAGAAAATATCCGAATTTATATATGGATTTATCTACTGTGGACGATTTGAAATCTATAATAAACGTATGTGAAATTATTGAATATGACAGGGTAATTTATGCTGCAGATTATCCATTCGGTAAGAATTACTTGGGTGAAAAGTATGATTACTCAGATGAATTTAATAAACTTAAACGGCATTTAAGCGGTAATAATGGTGAATATATTTTTTATAAAAATATAGCAGATTGTCGGAGACCGTTTCAAATTAGAGGCTGTGAAAAAAAGTCTGTAAAAATAAAACTTCAATAATAAGGCTTTCTATGATAAAATAAAGGCATAGGAGACCTAAAATTATGGCAAAAAAAGACATCTACAAAGTAAAACCGACGACATAAGGAAAGAGAAATATCATAGCGGGGTTGCTACAGGAGTATGATATTCAGACAGTAGAGGATATTAGGAATTTACTTAAGAATCTGATTGAAATAACTATACAGGAAATGCCTGAGAATGAAATGAATACAGATGTACCTCAGAACAGGGAAGCGGCTTTGAATCCGAGATAATGCCAAAGGATATGAAAGCGGTTTTCAAATTTTCTGAGCCGGTAAGAAAAGTCATATATACTGCAAATGTCATAGAAAGTCTGAACAGCAGCTATAAACGCCCGAATCGACAGAGAAGCGTCTTTTCGGGCGTTTTTTATTGCAAAAAACACTATGTTCAAATGGAGCAGTAACACAAAGGCTTATCAGCACAAAAGCCCAAGCAGGTCAAGGGTAAATGTCTAAGTCTGACGACCGCCCTTGACATATTCTTCTTTTGCGGCAATTGATTCAGGGGAGAGGGGTTCGTTATATATGTGCTCCAAAGCAATTGTTATGTTTTTGTTCCGAAAGGAGATAGGATCTATGTTATTCAATGTGTCACCGCCTTAAAATAGTTTGAGTTGGTCATCTGTCCAGCTTTCCTGCTTTGCTTGATGTATGGCAGCGTCTTTTTTTAGCTGTCCAACAAGGAGGGGAGAGGTTGGGTCGTGAATCTTCATATTATATGTGACTTTTTCGTGGTTATAGTTTGCATAGCAATATCGGCAGAGATGTCCGCAGCTGTCATATGCGCCTATGTCTGTTCCGAGAATACAGGAGCATTCCGGTCTCTGTGATTTTCTTTTCGGTATGCGAAGATTGCTGCCGATTGCCTTTTCAAGGGTCTGTTGTGTCATACAGCCGGAGCAGTCCACGCCATACTTTGCAAGCTCTGTACCCTCGGCACAGGCTTTTATTGTGATATCGTACTGTCTGCCGATTCGGGCAAAGGCTTTGGCTATTGTTATGCGCTCCTGCTGTGTGACTGCTTTTGCCTGTGGAAAGTTCCGTCTGACTTTTTCGTAAAGGTCAATAAAGCTGATTACGCATACATTTGTATATCCCGAAAGGGTTCTGCACATCTTTTCGAAATCGGTTATATGTCTGTCTATGGTATATGTATTGTCAATGAATATGGGATCATATCGCCAGCCTATACAGTTGATGCCCACAGCTTCCGAAAGTCTGATGAAATTCTGCATAACCTGTTTTTTCGGAGGAGTATTCGGCTCGGTTTCCCTGCCGTAGGGTGTGATTGTAACAAACCAATATTGATGATACATTTTCAGATCATCGAGATATCTGAGCATAGGTTCGGGATTTTTGGTGCAGAAAGCAATACAGTCCACTAAATCGGTGTTCAGCTCATATCGTGTTATGATGTCCGGGCGGTAGGGGTTTCTTACCAGCACGAATCCTGCCCGTATTCTGTTCATAAGCCACTCCGGATAAAATGCAGGAATATCCGTGCGCATACCTGTATTAATAATCATTTTTTCACCGCCTTTTATAATGATTATACCACTGCTGCGCTTACTTTTACAACAGCTTTTCCATTTGCTTTTTACATTGAGCAAGTCATATTTTTAAATTTCGGTGTTTGGATATTTACTTAATAAAAATTTATTTTACTGATTGACTGACTAAAAAATGTGTGATAAAATATCCTTGTGTATTATAAACTTTTGAAATATGTGGGTGGCGAGCGAAAAACTTGATTTTTATTGACTTTTTTGCAATTATTTTTTATTTTTGTATAAAAATAGACTATGCTGTTCATATTCAGGACTTATACTACATATTCCATAAAAAAAGCACTGCAGACATTTGGGTTTAATACTCCTCTTTTGGCTTAAGGCTATGACAGGGGCAAGATTGTCTGTTTAATTTTAAGTGGGTTTGTGCTATATATGGGGGGGGGGGAAGTTATGACCAAATCAAGAAAAACAATAAAATTTATAAAGATACTTTATGAATAAATAAAAATATGGTACAGAAAGGAATGGTTAAAATAAAAGGAGAATTTTTCTTTGCGGACTTATTCAGATGTAAGGGAATAAAAAGAAGTATTGCCTTTATTATCTGTATGGTAATGGCACTTTCGTCCTTTGGCGTTTCTGCCTTTGCCATAAACGGTGAGCCTTCCAAACCACAGGACGGCGCAACCGCCGGCGCAATAAATATGGCGTCCGACCCGAATACTATGTATTCATATGATATGATTGACGAAAGACAGGAAGACGATGCAAACGGCTCCCCAAACGGCTCCCGTTATGCGGGACGTATATGGTCAGACAAATCTGTTATAGCCTACGACGATGACAAGCAGCTTTCCGAAGCAGATGAAAAGGGCTATAAGGATTTTGTGTTTGGCAAAACAAAGCTTAACGCTTATGGCAAGCCGGATGTGGGAAATACTGTAAAGACGAACGAGGACTTTTTACATATCTTTTCCGCTTTGGGCAGCAGTGTTCAGTATACAGGCAAGGTGCCTACGAGTACGGTTATTGTAATCGACAACTCAGGCTCTATGTATGGAAACTCAAAAGAGTGGAGTAAAACGAGAATGAGCATTACGGTGGACGCCGTAAACAATGCTATTGACCGTCTTATGAGAGAAAATGAGGACAACTGGGTGTCTGTTGTGCTTTTCGGCGACGGAGAATCAAGTAAGAAAAGTGACGGTACTGTTATAGGCACCAACACAGCCCACGAAATTATCCCCTTGGGTCATTATCCCGTTGGGAAGGATAATTCTCAACTTAAATATCTGAAGGCGGGCTGGAAAACCACCACGGAACCTGACGGCAATAATCCAAACACATCGGTTTCCAGCGGCAGCGGATATGTTTTTGTAGACTGGTCTGTTTTGAGCGGGGGCGAGAAAACAGGCTACGATGTATATTCCAACGGAACAACAAACATACAGGCGGGCATACAGAAGGGCTTTGACGTCCTTATGAATGCCGAAAAAACCGTAACCGTAGACAATATAACAGCGGGCAGAGTGCCCTCACTTATTATACTTACGGACGGCGCAGCCACAGACTCCCTTGCAGGACCTTTTTCAAACCCCACAAAGACTGACGACACGGGATTTTATAAAGCAACAGGATATTTCAATGAGTTTAGTAATAAGACAGTTTCATTTACTGACTGGGCGATAGAAAATAATGAAATAACATGGAACCAGTTTATAGAGCCTTTTACAAAAAAGGAAACAAATTGGGAGTATAAGCTTGTAGCGACAGACGAAAACGGAACATTCCCCGATGGAGACCTTGAAAAGAGGCTGCGCAGTGGCTCCACTTATAACGAAGTCCTCAAAAAGGGTACGGCTTCATATAACAGAGCAGCCCAGCTTGCGAAGGACTATGAAAGCTCTATGGGCTATATACTCCTTTCCACACTTATGACGGCAGGTTATATGAAGGCGGCAGTCAGCAAGGCTTATAATATAAGTAAGGAGGATCTGGGAGTATATACCATTTCGGTAGATATGGCGGACCCCACAGACCCTAACTTCAAGCCTAAAAATGAAAATAAGGACGCAACAAAAGCATACGCCATCAGCAGTAACCCTGCCATGATGGATCCGGGCAAATATTTTAATGAGGCTTGGTTAGACGGAAAATACGGAGCAGACGGCGATGACCCCGACGGCACGATTTATAATCAGTATACGATCGGCTCAGGCTATGTACGGTCAATAAAGGACGCTGTAAATGCGTTTAAAGATTGGCGAGCCAATAAAACTGCTGAAAACAGCGATGCTATTAAGAAAGTTTCTGTATACAGAAATATAGGTAGCTCCACAAACCTTAAAGACGGTACACTTGGTTATAAACTTGATAAAATTGCAGGAAACGATGTTCAATATACAAATCAGGGCTCAACACACGGCAGCTACTGGATCGTGGAGAATGAAACCCATGACATGGAATTTCCCCACCTTGAAGCAGGAAATGCTAATAATCCTTACGGACTTACAGATGCAGATGTGGACGTCAACTATGTTACAGGTGCTTACTATGCAAGTACGGCCGATGCCGCAGGAACCAGCATAGAATCAGCCTTCGACAAGGTATTCAACACCAGAGGTACACCTGCTTTCAAGCCCTCTGAGGGGCAGAATTCCGTAAACTTCCATGGACTTACATATTCAGACCCCATAGGAAAGTATATGGAAATCAAGACAAATGGCTTGATGGCCGACTCCAACGAACAGCCCGTTACCCTCGCAGACGGCTCCACAGAGAATTACGGAGACTTCGACAGCAACGGTTACAAGCTGACGGATATGGCTCTTGAGCTGTACGGCAATATGTACTGCGTGGAAAAAACCGCAAAGTATGATGCCAATTTTATAAAACAATGGCAGGAAAACAACCCCGGAAAGAAATTTGAGATGGGCTGGTATCTGGACGGAGAAAATGTAAGCGACAGATCCACAGGACCCAACGACCCCCTTTGGGAAATAGGGGCAATGTACTACCTTGACGAGGACAATGCACAGCAATATCTTGCACAGTGCTATGGCAATGGGGAAGAGTCCAAACCCGACCCCAAAAAGGTATATACATTCTATCGTCTTGACGGTAGAACAAAGGGTTATGACGATGAATTTTTAAGAGAAGATCTTGCAAATCCCTGCTATGAAATAAAGCAGGACGCAGAGGGAAATACGACACCTGCGGTTACTTTCAAGCGAAGCGACATAAGAATATGGGTTGAGGACAGCGGAGCATACACATCAGGCAGCGACTCAGACTTAGGACAGGACACAGGCTATGACCAGATGCTCTATATGAACATTGCTCCACAGGCTCTGCCTTTGCAGGTTACTACTCTTGAATTTACAGGTTCCCGAATGGTAGCCTATAAAACAAACCTTAAGGATAACTCATCACTGCCTGTCAGACTTTTCTATACTGTGGGCTTAAGAGATGACATAATGTCTGAGGACGGACTTGACGTAGACCTCAGTAAGGTAAGTCAGGAATATCTCTCAAAAAATAAAGACATCAATGACGACGTAACCTTCTATTCCAATTATTACGACAAGTCCCTTTATGAAAGCGGCGGCGGAACTGATGCAAACAAGGACTACGGAAATGCGGCGGTTGCCTTTTCGGTAGGTTCTTCAAATCAGTATTACATATTCCAGCAGAATACGCCTATATACAGCAACGCTTATATTTATCAGGACGGTAAACTTGTAGATGTAGGCACAAGCAGAGTTGATCTTTCGGAGTGGGAGGGCTATCTTGCGCCGACCCTTACTAAGGACAGAACCTCTATTACCCTTTCCGAAGGAAAAACAGAGGACGGCGCACCAAATCAGGCTGCACTGGACGCACTCAGTGCCCTTGACCCGAAGCCTGAAAACGATGAGATAATACTCCTGCCTGACGATGTAATTACTACAAGTGTAAGGTCAGCCGGTTATTACTTTATGCCTATAAAATATTACGTTGCAGGTGAGGAATTTGAGGACCAAACCGACGGCGGCGCAAAGAAAAACCGCTGTAAGCAGGTGGTTAAGATAGTTACCAGACAGGGTCAGGAGTTTGGTTCTATGCTTAATGACGCCGTTGATACAGAAAAGGATATGAGCGGCGCATATATCTGTTGGTATGACTCCAGCGGAACCACCTCTCAGACATTCCCTTATTTAATACCGGGAACGAAAACGACAAACAAGCCCACTAATGAAACATGGGACGAACTCGCTACATTCGGCGAGCCTGTAAGCGGTAAGTGGAGCGACAGTATGAAATGGATCGTTGCCACAAAGGTAGGCGGCTGCAGAGCGGGCGAAATGTCAAGACACTCAAGGTCAAAGACTAAGGATAAAATTGCGGACGAGTATGGTACGCTCTCAGTTGGAGATAATAATACCTCCACAGCTCCTTATTCATATATGCCCGGCTTCGGACTTGGTACGGACTCTACAAATCTCAACCTTGTAAACTATATGGGCAACAACGGTAAGCTGTCAATCGAGGACACTGTTATTGCCATAACAAAGGAGCTTGAAGGCTATGAGCTTGCCGAAGAAGAGGATCCGCCTCGCTTCAGCTATGATCTGGTGATCCGCAATGAAGAAAAGAACAGGGGTCTTGAGGGCGATATAGGCGCAATCAAGCTTGTAAAGCACGCCAATGCTTCAAACCCCGACGAATACCATTGGGACAGAGTATTTGATTCTGTTACTGTAAATGTAGACCCAACAACGGGCTTTGTGCTTGCTCCCGACGGAAGCCCTGCGTTATACAATGGCTATTATTATAAGGTAAACGCAGATTATTCTTCCGGCTCTGTAAATGCCACTGCGGGAACAGACGAAAACGGCTCACAGCAGTTTACTGTAAAATGTGACCTTTACAAAAATGTCGGCGACAGTGCGGCAGAAAAGACAGATCAGGACGTAGTTGTATGGCTTACTAAGTTAACCCACGACGGCGGTGACTTCAGCGGAGAAAGCGGCGGTGAAAATGAGTATGCGGACGACTTCTGGACTGATGCCGTATACAGCACAATAACCCTGCATTTCGGCTATAGCGAAGCTAATGCACCCAAGAAAATTGAAAAATCCGACGACCTGCCTTTAGACTGGCTTAACCAGATAGAGGTTGACCCTGCGGAGCCTGAGTATGAAGCGGCAAAAGAGGCTAAGATGGAGGAATATAACAAGTATATTGAGGATTTCCTTGCTAATATGCCTCCGCCATACACTGCTGAATTTACACTTGCTGACGGAGAGGGCATATTACTTAACGGTCTGGATTCGGGTACCGATTATAAGGTAACCGAAAATCTGAGTGCGGATCAGGTAAGTCACGGCTTCGACCTTGTGAATGTTTCGCAGAATATGCAGAACGGTGTTATAACATACGACAAAAACCATAATGTCCTTGAAAGCAGCGGCTCCATTACGGGAAATGTCTTTGAAATCGGCACTAAAACAGACGAGGACAATGTTACTACAAAATTTTACAGTATATCAGGCGACACAGGAATCTATCAGGAGGAAGTACACTTTGTAAACGGTGCCGACACGGGTACTCTTATAATAGACAAAGACCTTAAGGCAATAGGCGAGGGCGAGCTTACAGAGGAGGACCTTAACAAGGAATTTGAGTTTGAGATTTTACTTTATAAGGACGCCACAAACGCCGAGGGACAGAAGATAAAAGAGCCTGTTGACGGTTCCTTCAGATATTCACTGTTTACCTATGATGATAATTACTTTAACAGCAGCGGAGAGATAAACACAGACAGAACTGTCCTTGAAAGTCAGGCAAGACGCAGACTCAGGTTTAACGCTGTTGATGAAGCAACAGGCGAAGCAGCGGACGAAACAACCGCAAGCGCATATGGCAAGGCTTTAGTGAAGCTTAAAGGCCGTCAGGAGCTGAGACTGTATTCTCTGCCTATGGATACACATTATGAGATCCGTGAGGTAAACTGGGAAAACAGCGAATTTATACCCGACGACCTTGACGGCGTGAAGTCTGGCACTATACAGAAGAACGGAAGTCAGGTTGAAATAGAGTCAAGACAGATTTTCGGAAACACAAAGCTTGGCCCTGCAAATGTAAGTCTTTTTGCAGACAAGAAGGTAGTTGACGAAAGCGGAGTAGAGCTTGCCGACAAGCTTAAGGACGGCGACTATCGGTTCCTCCTTACGGCTGCACAGACAAATCCCGTTGGAGATCCTCTTGCGGAGGAGAGTATAACGGACGGTTCGGCAGGTGAGGTTCCGGAGGGACAGAGCGCCCTTAAGATACTCACAAATAAGGACGACGGCAGCTATAACGGAAATATTGAGGTTTTCAATAATGTAAGATTTACAAGGGCGGGAGAATATACCTACTTCCTGCGTGAAATAAACTCCGAGGGTGGAAATATTTCGGGCATTACCTATTCGGATACGGTTTATAAAATCGTAGTTACGGTAACTCCCAAGCCCACCAAGGAAAATAACGCAGCTGAGAGAGTTCTTGAAGCCAAGGTGAGCGTCTATAAGGACGATTCCTCAGAGGCTCTTGCAGACGGAGAACACAACATTACATTTGAAAACGTATACAGACAGATTCCTGTCAGCCTGCGTATTTCAGGCTTAAAGACACTTTTAAACGGAAAGCTTAAGGGCGGAGAGTTTGAGTTTGAGCTTTATCAGTCAGATTACAGTCCCCTTGGCGCAGCCGCAAATATAAGCCTTGCCTCTGAAAAGGACGGGGAAATTACAACGGAAACAAGTGCAGAGGAAATCTCCGAGAGCGTATCCGAAAGTGTAAATGAAAGCACAGGCGGCACAGTCAGCAGTCCGCAGGAGGAGCAGACAGCGGAATCTCCCGGATTATCCGATTCCTTTGAGGAGGCTCAGAGCGAAGAGGCTCAGGGCGAGGAATCCCGTAGCGAGGAATCAGGCGAGCAGGCAGGAGATGAAGCGGACGAGGACACAGCCAACGAAGCGGACGGCGATGTGGCGGAGTCTGACGAAAATTCGGACGACGGCGAAGCTGAAGAGGTTTACGACAGTGTAGATGTTGAGGGATATGCTTTTGTGGACGGCGAAAGCGATGTTCAGAGCGCCCTCGATACAGTAGTAAATACTGCGGCAGTCACAGAAAATGACAGTGACGAGGTAAGCCCGACTTCAGACGAGGATTATGGCATAAGCGTAATAAATCAATATCCACGTCCCGAAAACTCAAACAGAGTGTATAATGATGCCGATGGTATTTTCGACTTCGGACTTATTGAATATGACGAGCCGGGTATATACACTTATGAAATAAGCGAAAGAAACAGCAAGGATGCAGAGGGCTTTGACTATGACAGAGTAAACTTTGACCCCAAGGAATACATTCTTACGGTTACTGTGGATAAGCTTTCCGAGGGTGAGCCGGAATATGACCTCACTGTTGAAAAGCTTAAGGTGTCATATGTGCTTACTCTTGACGGTAAGGTTGTTTCAAGCTCTGATGACGGAAATCTGAGTACGGCTCTTGAATTTGATAATGAGCTCAGAGCCTATGAGCCGGCAGTTGAGATAACAAAGACTCTTGACGAGGACACAAAAAACAAACAGCCCCTTAAGTGCGGCGACACTGCATATTTCAATGTAACGGTTGTAAACACAGGAGAGCTTGATCTTGCGAATACCGTAATCGAGGATCTTCTTACACTTTTTGACGGCGAGGACGAAGCATGGGCCAAGAATCCCACAATTCTTCCCAATACCGTAAAGAAGATAACGACTGATGCAGCAGGGCAGAAGACAGAAGATAGTCTTACTATGGGTGTGGATTATGAGTATAACACAAACAGCATTACCCTTTTAAATGACTTCAAGGTAGGGGAGATAATTGCTTTTGATGTATCATACCGCATAATTCAGAATGACGTTGACAACATTGAAAGAAGAAACAATGTATATGTACAAGGCGATCCGCAGCCTCACGATGAATGGGATCTTCATGTTTATGAAACCGTAACCGACGATGACTATGACGTAGTACAGGCGGCTGAAACCTCAGAGGAGACCACAGAGGACAACACGGACGTCGATCCTCCCCATGATGAAACGGAATCCGAATCGGAGGAAACATCTACGGAATCTTCGTCTGTGGAAGAGCCAACGGAAACAACAACCCTTTCGATAGAGTTCGTAAAGAGTGTTGACAATGACGGAACAGGCGGTAAGTCCTATAAGGTAGGTGACAACGTACCCTTTGTACTTAAGGCAACCAACACAAACGAAGTAGGGCTTTACGATTTTATAGTTGTTGATGAAAATAAGGAGGCTGTAATCGATAAAGCAGAGCTTAGCGACGGCACGCTTATATATGACAGCAGCATCGACTATATAAATGATAGCTATGTAAAGAGTATCTCCGCCGTATATGACGAAAGCGGAGCGACAGAGGATATGAAGCTGCCCCATGTAATGATACACTGTCTCGAACCGGGACAGACGATAACAGTATGGGCGCACATAACGGCAAAATCCGGCGGCAGTCTTGTGAACAAAGGACATACAAGCGGCAGAAGCAAACCTACACCGGAACCGGACGAAACCGAAACTGAAAACGAAAGTGCAAGCGAGGAAACAACGGCAGATGTTGTAATCGTTACCGAGGGAGATACAGAGGAGGTTTCGGTTGAAGAACCCACCGAAACAACAACCCTTTCGATAGATTTCGTAAAGAGTGTTGACAATGACGGAACAGGCGGACAGTCCTATAAGGTAGGGGACAACGTACCCTTTGTACTTAAGGCAACCAATACAAACAATGTAAGGCTTTATGATTTTATAGTTGTTGATGAAAATAAGGAGGCCGTAATCGATAAAGCAGAGCTTAGCGACGGCACGCTTATATATGACAGCAGCAGCGGCTATATAAATGAAAGTCTTGTAAAGAGTATCTCCGCCGTATATGACGAAAGCGGAGCAACAGCGGATATGAAGCTGCCCCATGTAATGATACACTGTCTTGAACCGGGACAGACAATAACCGTATGGGCGCACATAACGGCAAAATCCGGCGGCAGTCTTGTGAACAAAGGACATACAAGCGGCAGAAACATACCCACACCGGGACCGGGCGAAACCGAAACCGAAAATGAAAGCGCAAGCGAGGAAACAACGGCAGATGTTATAATCGTTACAGAGGGAGATACAGAGGAAGTTTCAGTTGAAACAACAACCCTTTCCATAGATTTCGTAAAGAGTGTTGACAATGACGGAACAGGCGGACAGTCCTATAAGGTGGGTGATAATGTACCCTTTGTACTTAAGGCAACCAACACAAACAATGTAAGGCTTTATGATTTTATAGTAGTTGATGAAAATAAGGAGGCCGTAATCGATAAAGCAGAGCTTAGCGACGGCACCCTTATATATGACAGCAGCAGCGACTATATAAATGAAAGTCTTGTAAAGAGTATCTCCGCCGTATATGACGAAAGCGGAGCGACAGAGGATATGAAGCTGCCCCATGTAATGATACACTGTCTTGAACCGGGACAGACAATAACCGTATGGGCGCACATAACGGCAAAATCCGGCGGCAGTCTTGTGAACAAGGGACATACAAGCGGCAGAAACATACCCACACCGGGACCGGGCGAAACCGAAACCGAAAACGAAAGTGCAAGCGAGGAAACAACGGCAGATGTTGTAATCGTTACCGAGGGAGATACAGAGGAGGTTTCGGTTGAAGAACCCACCGAAACAACGACCCTTTCGATAGATTTCGTAAAGAGAGTTGACAGTGACGGAACAGCCGGACAGTCCTATAAGGTAGGGGACAACGTACCCTTTGTACTTAAGGCAACCAACACAAACGATGTAAGGCTTTACGATTTTATAGTTGTTGATGAAAATAAGGAGGCCGTAATAGATAAAGCAGAGCTTAGCGACGGCACGCTTATATATGACAGCAGCATCGACTATATAAATGAAAGCCTTGTAAAGAGTATCTCCGTTGCATATGACGAAAGCGGAGCAACAGCGGATATGAAGCTGCCCCATGTAATGATACACTGTCTTGAACCGGGACAGACGATAACAGTATGGGCGCACATAACAGCAAAATCCGGCGGCAGTCTTGTGAACAAAGGACACACAAGCGGCAGAAGCAAACCTACACCGGAACCGGACGAAACCGAAACTGAAAACGAAAGTGCAAGCGAGGAAACAACGGCAGATGTTGTAATCGTTACCGAGGGAGATACAGAGGAGGTTTCGGTTGAAGAACCCACCGAAACAACGACCCTTTCGATAGATTTCGTAAAGAGAGTTGACAGTGACGGAACAGCCGGACAGTCCTATAAGGTAGGCGACAACGTACCCTTTGTACTTAAGGCAACCAACACAAATGATGTAAGGCTTTATGACTTTATAGTTGTTGATGAAAATGAGGAGGCCGTAATAGATAAAGCAGAGCTTAGTGACGGCACGCTTATATATGACAGCAGCAGCGGTTATATAAATGACAGCTATGTAAAGAGTATCTCCGCTGTATATGACGAAAGCGGAGCGACAGAGGATATGAAGCTGCCCCATGTGATGATACACTGTCTTGAACCGGGACAGACAATAACCGTATGGGCGCACATAACGGCAAAATCCGGCGGCAGTCTTGTGAACAAGGGACATACAAGCGGCAGAAACATACCCACACCGGGACCGGGCGAAACCGAAACCGAAAACGAAAGTGCAAGCGAGGAAACAACGGCAGATGTTGTAATCGTTACCGAGGGAGATACAGAGGAGGTTTCGGTTGAAGAACCCACTGAAACAACAACCCTTTCGATAGAGTTCGTAAAGAGTGTTGACAATGACGGAACAACTCAGCAGACCTATAAGGTAGGCGACAACGTACCCTTTGTACTTAAGGCAACCAACACAAACGATGTGGGGCTTTACGATTTTATAGTTGTTGATGAAAATGAGGAGGCTGTAATCGATAAAGCAGAGCTTAGCGACGGCACGCTTATATATGACAGCAGCATCGACTATATAAATGAAAGCCTTGTAAAGAGTATCTCCGTCGCATATGACGAAAGCGGAGCAACAGCGGATATGAAGCTGCCCCATGTAATGATAAACTGTCTCGAACCGGGACAGACAATAACCGTATGGGCGCACATAACGGCAAAATCCGGCGGCAGTCTTGTGAACAAGGGACATACAAGCGGCAGAAGTAAACCCACACCGGGACCGGGCGAAACCGAAAATGAAAGTGCAAGCGAGGAAACAACGGCAGATGTTGTAATCGTTACCGAAGGAGATACAGAGGAGGTTTCAGTGCATGAAACAGAACCGCCTACAAGTGACGGACCGCATACACCTCCCGAAGGCACTTCAGAGCCTACCTCCTATTCAATCGAGCTTCATAAGGACGTTGTGGGAAGTACATCAGGTTACAGAGTAGGCAGCGTAGTCAACTACCAGATCAAAGCAACCAATGCAAACTCTGTAAGGCTTAAGGATTTCACATTATACGACAGCAGACCCGAAGCGGTGATTGACAGCATAAGTCTTGTCAGGGCTGACGGCAGCAGCGAGGTTATTTATGACGGTACAAATACAAGCGCTTTGGTCAAGGAATTAGTTCCGACAGGCAATAGGGCAGGTAATGTATTGCCACACGTTATCCTTACATCGATTGACGCAAGGGATACGGTGACTGCAAATGTTCATATTACCGTAACAAAGGAGCTTATTGACGAAACTGGCGGACATCTTGTAAATACAGGCTACAGCTCAGGCAAGCCCGATGGAGGTCCTTCACCCGGAGGAGATCCCGGAGATGAAACCGAACAGGCAACTGACGAAACTATAATCTATGAGATTGTTACCAATGATGTGCCTGTTGAAGAAACAACCACACAGAAGCCCGATAACCCCGGCAATCCTCCCGGAGGCGGAGGCTCAGTGAAATATTCCAATATTACCGTTCATAAGGTATGGAAGGACAACAACAATGCCGACGGCTTAAGACCTGACGGCGTAAGCGTAAATCTCCTCAGAGATGGAGATGTATATAAGTCCGTTGTTCTTGATGACAGTAATAATTGGGAATACACATGGACACAGCTTACGAGCGGACACGAATGGGACGTTGAAGAGGTAGATGTTCCTGATGGCTATGTTTCCTCCGTCAATAAGAAAGATGGAGATTTTACAATAACAAACTCTATACCCGGCGAAGATGAGCCAGATGATGGAAATGATCCTGAGGGAAACAACCCCACAGACGGCAATCCGAACGGAAGACGCAGTGACGGCAGTACACCGACAAATCCCGGCGATAACGGCAGCGGAGATAACGGCTCCGACGATGGCAGCGATCACGGTACACCAAATGATCATGGTACACCCGATGACCACGGAAATCCTGCAAATGGAGGAGGCACTATAACAGAAAGACTTCCACAGACAGGTATGCCGGTAATTCCTGCTCTTGCATCGGTTATAATAGGTATTGCAGCCATTGTAATCGGTCTGAAGCTGCGCAGTAAGAGTAAATAAAGTATATTTAAGGAGATTTAAATATGGTTAGAAAAGCATTATGTTTATTGCTGGCTTTTGCGCTCGTTTCATGTGTACTTGTCGGCTGCGGAAAATCAGACAGTGATGCACAAGGTACAGAAGTAGTCAGCGCTTCCGACTCCGCAGAGGTATATATTCAGCCATAACCATCAATCGGCATATTCTGAAAACTGAAAACCAATAAAAACAGTCCTTCTTGTAAATAAAGCAAATTAAATCCCAAAAATTTGCAAAAAAACAAGGAGGACTGATTTTTTTAAATAGCCTGAGAATGCACCGCATTATGTCATCTCAAAACTTCCCGATAGACCTTATTTGTTTCAACGCATATTAATAACAGTACGCTCTGATCTCAAAAAGATATATAGAGCAGTAAATTTTGACTATGATGAGTATGTGAAGGAAAAATTTCATAAAAAATGTGATGATAAATATCCTTCCGACAATGGCAGAGTAGGTATGACAAACCCCATTCATCTGCTTTGCCGGTAGCCAAGTAAACAGTGTCGGAACAGACAATACTGCCTGATGTGGGCTGTCAGTCGGTTAAAGCAGTTGTAGGTGAAGCGTCCCGGGGAAGTGTCGCTGTCGACAATCTCACAACCGTACTTCTCCGGACGGTGGTATATTTTTTATCGGTTTGGAGGTTTAATTATAAGGACTAAAAATCCGAATATTTTAGTAATTCATATATTTCGGGATTACTGAAATCTTCTTTTAAAATGGGTTTTCCGTCTACAACAAGCTTCAAGCCGCCAATCCACATAAAGTCGTTGCTTTTATAAGCCTGAATAAGGGTATTTTCAACCAACGGAACAAGGATTTTTTTATCACAGGATTTTAATATTTCTACTGCTTTCCTGGCTCCGGGCCAGTTTATATCCTGCAATAAATAGATTAATCTGGGGAGTAATATCTTATTCCGCGGAAAACCTATTTCGGAAATTATCTCCATAGAATTCTCCCAAGTGAATTTGTACTTTCCATCAAATACGAATAATAAATGCAGATATTTATCCTCTGTTTTCAACAAATAATCCATGGCATTTTGTTGTACTGAAAGCGGTTGATTCCAATCCAATTCCAATACTTTTTGTTTAATGATTTCCTCATTCATAATAACACCTCCGTAACTCTATATAAAATACCCTGTAAACATTTTATGTATTAATGAGGGTTGTTTGATATATATTTGTAATTTATACTTTCCTGCATTTTCTTGTATTACGCTAAGGCTGCATGCTTATAACCGATGATTTTTCACGAAGCCTTTGTTTCCGGTGGGAGAGGGGCTTATTTGTCGGTTAAATTTAATATTTAAGGTTCAGATTAAAAATTTATTAAATATCTTTTTTAGTTTATTTTTTATTTTATCTTTAAAAGAAACTTTCATATTCTTTTTTAAAAATCCTTCGACAGTTCTTTTCATTGCTTCATCAGATAACCAATAGTCATTTCCGTGGGTTCCGTTATATTCGATTTTTTGAGCCAATTCACTCATGTTAATATTATGTATTCCATTATCTTCCAATTCTCCTATAGCGACTACCATATACCATGATTCACCATCTGAAATAATTTCTGTTTTGGTTGAAAAGGTTTTAAATCCTTCAGATGCAGCCAGCTCTTCAGATACTATTTCCATCACATCATCCATATTTAGCTTGAAATATTTTCTTTTCATAAGTTTACCGCTCTTGCGATATTATAATGCTTCTTTCCATTCACTTCTGCGTGAATTCTCTTTTTTCCGTACTCTTCTTTTTCCGCATAACCTTGTTATTATTTACAGAAGTAAATTTAACATTACCTGACATATTGGCAGCTGATGATTTAACTGAACCGGCAAATACAACGGTGGCAGCTTATGACTGTGCCTGCGGAAGTATCTGAAGAAGGGTAATATTTCCTGTACGATAACATAACTTCTATATGTAAGTATAAATCATATTGCCGTTGTTGTCAAGACAAAGTGACGTTCTTGACATAAATCCGAATAGTTAAACAATACTTCCGCAAACTCGGCTTTAAATATTATATCTCTGAGTTCACGTTTAAAAAAATGCAAGAGTGAAGGCTGCCGATTTTGTATTTTTTCAGAAACTTTCTGCCAACCATAGAATCCGATATCGGTTTTCTGCCACTGCCACATGCATGAACAGTGGGTTACAACCAAACTGTGGCGGAGGTGAGCGAAACGGGGCATAACTGACGGGAATAAAAACAGTTGTCATATTGACGCAATGAGCCGCGAAGGAGTTTGCAGGCTTGAGCGAACATCAGACAGAAGTCCTTGGCACTTGCGGTTTCGTGGGCTACGCAGCAATCGGCTTTCATAAATATTAATTTACACTTTCTTAATGATATTTAAATATGGCAGTTAAGCTTTATGATACGACTTTTCAGTGGGCGCAGATTGTTCTCTGTTATGTTTATATTTTGTTATTATCTATCATATCTATGATTTTTAACATTTTGTATTTTAGCTCATCAAAAGATTTTGTTTTTTCACTTATAATAGGAGTATTCCAATTGTAATTTTTTATAACATATATAATAAAAGAGCCATTTGGATCGAGTTCGGGATACCAACCTAAATCTAAAATGATTTGATTTTCATATTCCACCTGCAAAAGATCTTCAGTTAGTTGCCAAAGGCATCATAAGTGCAAATATATACAGCCTTGGTTCTATTAAGGAGATGTAGAGTACCAATATGAATTACCTCCTAATCTATGCAAATTATAAATACCGTCTAACACTGAATTTTCATTATCATTTATAAAAACGATCCCGCTATCATCATCAATGTTTCCTGAAAAAACAAAAAAAATTCTGTTTTTATCTTTTCTTATATATTTTATATTCACATTTTCAAAATCGTCAAACCTGATTTTTGTAATGATTTTATTATTATCATCATAAAGTATAATATTATTTTTTTCAATTTTTCCTTTAGAAAAAGTATAATTTTTTATTATTTGATTAAGTTTGTAACAATATTCTTCTCTATCATCATTATACCGATTATATCTGATATAAACAGCAACAATTAAACACATAATTATGCCTATAAAAACCAACGTGAATCTTTTCATACTTATTTCCCTCCATATAACTAATAGAAATTATGAAATATTGCAATAATATACATCTATGTTTCACAAATATTGCAATAATCAGTATTTTTATATGCAATGATACTCGTGCTTAAATGTATAATTTGCTGTTTCAGTATAGCTGCTGCCCCATTCTGCGTCTGCAATCAGCTTTAATATGTGGAATATAGTAAAAAATGATCATTGTTTTATTAAATTGCCTAAGCTGCTTATACAATGTTCTTCATTTTTTCGCAGCATCTCATTGATAGCCTCTATATCATTATTTTCTATCATTTTCATTATTGAATCATAATAAACGAGCTTATCAAAGTATTCTTTGATCCTTTTAAAACTATATTCTGCACCGCATTCACAATTACGTCTATAGGCATCAAACATTGGTCTGCCCAGTTTTGGCAAAATTTCATATGCCATATCATATTTACCTATTTTTAACAGCATTATCGCATCTAAAGAGTTAGAAGAATCTTTCCATGGAAAATCACACAATTCATCAATTCTTTTAATTTCCGATATGGCAGTTTCGCAGCTGTCAACCTTTTCAAAAAATGGAATAAGGTTGTTATCCATGTATTTTATAATTTCATTAATACATAAATCCATGCCTTCTTCTGTTCTGTCATACTCCCATTCATCAAAATCTTTTCCCTCTAAATTTCTCAATTCAAAATTTCGTGGCAGCATAGGTATTTTTTGCTTTGTACGAAACTCTGTCGGATAACAAAGAGGACCAATCGAAAAATAAATTCTGCACCACATTCCGGACATAGATCTGAAAAGCTCAAATTTCTGAATTATTTCTTTGTTTACTCTTACATATACTTGTCCTTTGCGTTTGAATCCATATTTAGAATAATGCTCCCTGCAAAGTTTAAAAAATGTACTTCTGAAATAATCCATTTGATCCTACCTCCCTTATTATGCAGGTACCGGAACCCCGGCTGCTAAGCCTGCCATTACGGCAGCGGAAATTCCAAAAGCTGTCAATAATTCCTTGACAGCTTTTGTTATATTCGGAATACACTCATTTTTTATAATTACCTTCATCCTTACTATATTATAGGTTATCTTTCTAAATGTTAAATCTTCCCAATACTCACATTCTTCACACACTGTTATTTCATATACATTTCAATTGACATATAATTACTATATGTCATTATAAATCACATTGCCGACGTTGTCAAGACAAAGCGGCTTATTTGTAAAAATCCATACTTTTCAAGCAAAATACAAATTGTTTTAAGGCGGTGATGTATTTGACAGTCATAAATCGCTGAGGACAAATATTTAAGAAAGATATGGCAATCGCAGCAATTACGATTTGGCGAATATAAGCAGCATATCTGAAAATCAATCCATAGGGATTTGTAGAAAAATGCCGACAAACCGCAAAACAGTCAGGTCGTTGGAGGCAGCACGATTAAACGGAACGATAAATTCAGCAATAAAAAAGATCAGTAGTTGAAAAAACACTTATCCCTATCTTTAATGAATATCTGTTTACTTTAATATAAATGTCTATTTCATTACTCTTTTGTGAACAACATTAAAAAGCTATCAATCGTTTGACAGCGCAGAAAATATATAGTATAATGTAAAAAAATGCATTGAGATTAAATAGTTATGCATCAAATAAGCTATGATTTGGCAGAACGGGAAGATTGATAAGATTTGAATGCTCGCTGTGGTCGGCAGAAAAAGGGTATGTATTGTTTGCATTTATACCATTGATTTTGCCGTCGCGCTTATGGTGGGCTTCAACCAATCTGCCAAGCGCACTCTGCTGTTGTGCAGGGAGAAACGATAGCGGATATTGAAAAATATCCTGAAAGATAAGCGGAAATATATAACTTTATAAAATATTATTTCAGAAAGGAATGTGATAATTATGAAACATCTGAAAAAAATTTTGTCGGCAACGCTGGCGACAGCCATGTTTACAACGGCAGTGTCGACAATTGCTTCCGCTTCGACGGACAGCGTAGCTTTATATGCGAGGGACAGTTTCCCGATAAACGTTATTGCGAACGCAGAAAAAGTTGACCATATTCTTTACTACGACAGCGCAACAAGCAGGTTGTACTCGAAGATGGATTATGATACAAAGGAGTTTTCCGAGCCGATAGACTTTCCCGGTGCAATATGTGAGGGAAACAAATTGACGCTTACATCGGAATTTCAGTTTGTGACAACGGCTAAGGACGGATTGTTCATAGACGGAAACACAATGCTGTATGTTCCTGAGGGCGAAACTCCGTCAATAATGAGTGCTGTTGACGGATTTAAGGGTAACGATAAACTGAATGAGTATACAGGATTATTTGCCGCCGATGGCAGCACTATAGACGTAGACGGTACTCTGACAGTAGGTTCAGGTACGGGAACAGACGCTTCCGGGCGTGCTATTCTCTCGGACGGCGACCTCAAAATAACCGGAAAGGGCAGTCTTAATGCGATATGCGGAGACACGGAGCATGATGAGGCGGCAGACCCTATGAGGGCGGACTCAATCGGAATATATGTATATGGTGATCTGGATATATCCCTTGCCAATGCCTATTTCAAAGGCGGCGATGCACATGGAATAAGTTTTGGTATAGCCGCCGATGAGGAACACTTTGTGAACATAGACGAAGGAGCTTCGGTTATAGCGGAAAGCGGCGAAAACCGAGGAGAAGAGGCGTTTTATAATACATTTTACAGTATTGCGTGCGAGACGGGCAATCTTACGGTAAAAAACAATTCAAGTCTTATCGCTTCGGCGACAGGCAGAAAGAACAACGACAGCTACGGATTATGCATACTATGCGGCGATCTGTATGATGACGGCATAATCTATAACGGCAGTATTACGCTTGAAAACAACAGCTCTCTTATATCAAACGCCGAAGGCTCGGACCGCAGCTTCGGTTTTACGGCTGTAACAGATACGCCGATACCTGTGAAAATGGACAACACCTGCAAGTTTATCACCACCGGAAAAACGAAAGGGGTTCATCACGCCAAGCTTGTCGGTGTTACGGCAACATCGCCGGAGGGCAGTGTGCTGACGTATACAGAAGGAACAGACGGTCTGACAAACAGCTATGTTGACACGGACGGAAATATAGCGCTAAGTGTCGTACTCAGAAGCTCGGAAAATGAAGCGAATGACGATGAGCTCTATTTTGACAGTGAAACAGGCAGGCTTTATTCAAAATACGATTACAACACAGGTGAAATGTCTGAGCCTGTTGAAGTCCCCGGAGCGATATGCGAGAAAAATAAGCTCACGCTTACTTCCGATTTCAATTCTGCCACAACTCACGAGGACGGACTGTTTTTAAGTGAAGGCTCCACGCTTTACGTTCCGGAGGGTGAAGCTCCTTATATTCAAGGCGGCGTTGGCGGATTTACCCGAACCGATACAAGCAATACAACAACCGGAATATTTGCGAATGGCGACTGCACCCTTGACATAGACGGCACTCTTACGGCAATTGCTGGCAACGGAGTAAATGCTAACAGTTGGGGTATTTTCTGCGGCGGCAACTTGAAAATAACAGGAAAAGGCACTCTCAACGCCTACGGAGGAAATACCTTGTATGACGAAAAGGTACAGGACGGTGAAACAGGATCAGCAGGAATATTCACATATAAAAATATTGACATATCAAATGTGAAGGTCAATGCTTATGGCGGAGATGCGCATACCGAAAGCTACGGAATATGTACCAAGTCGAATTATTCCATGACGATCACCGACAGCGCAAGCGTTACGGCTCATGGTGGCTCCAGCGCGGATACAACGGGAAAATGTGCGGGCATAGGCGCTCAGACCGGTGAGCTGACCATAAAGAACAATTCAAGTCTGACTGCCTTATCTGAGAGTGATAAGGGCTTGATCAACGTAGGACTTTATATTTACAGCGGCAATACCGATGATAACGGTGCAATATACGAGGGCAGAATTAAGCTTGAAAACAACAGCTCTCTTACGGTAAGTACAGCCAACTCGGAATATGGATATGGCATCTGGCCGTCCGATGACGGTGCTGTACAGGTAGAAATGGACGATAGCTGCTCCTTTACCGCAGAGGCACAGACAGTGGCGGGATATGCAGAGCTTAAAGGAGTAACGGCAATGTCCGGCGAAAATGTTGTGACATATGACAGTGAAAAGCTATATTACACGGACGCAGACGGAAGCCCCGTCAGGAAATTATCATTCCGTCCCGACAACGGCAGCCCTGAAGAAACCTCAGACACAGAAGAAACCTCAGACACAACGGAAGAAACCACAGACACAGAAAAAACAACGGGCACAACGGATATATCGGAAAAACCGACTTCCACTTCCACCTCCCACGGCAGAGGCGGGTCTAAAAATGTTTCCACAGCTAAGTCCACAACTCCCGAAGCAACGGAGACTCCTTCTGACACAAATAAGTTCGAGTCCGCCAATGCTCCCTCAACGGATAATATCCCCTTCACTGACGTAAAACCGTCGGATTGGTTCTATAATGCTGTAAAGGCGGCATATACCGAGGGACTTATGACAGGTGTGAGCGATACGGAATTTGCACCGAACGCCACGCTGACGCGGGGTATGCTTGTGACGATCATAGGCAGAATGAGCGCAGGTGAAGCAAAAGTGGCAGCGCCGTTTACCGATGTTGACGCAAAGGCTTACTACGCTCCATATGTGGCATGGGCGGCTGAAAACGGCATAGTTCTCGGCTTCGGTGACAACACATTCAAGCCTGACGAAAGCGTAACACGAGAACAAGCCGTAGCGATATTGTACAGATATATGAAGAATTATATCGGTACGGACGTATCCGTGAATGAAAATACTAATATATTGAACTGCACCGATGCGAACGAAATAAGCGAATACGCAGTGTCGGCAATACAGTGGGCATACGAAACGGGAATAATAAACGGCTATCCCGATGGCTCCCTCGCCCCCAAAAACAGCATAACCCGCGCTGAATTAACGGCAATGATAAGCGCTGTTTCACTTCTGTAAAAAACCGAATTATTAATCAATAGCCGATCTGTGCCAATTGCAGACCGGCTATTAATTGTGTGGCAATAAACCACCTGCTGTGCAGGTGAGAGCCAAGAGCTTACAGGACAAACGCATGAAAATAACGGAATAATAACAAAACTGTAAAGAAACAGAAATATAACGCCGCTTATTATGTGATAAAATCGATATAAAGGTGGTGTTAAATATTGAAAGAATATTAAGATATATAGAATTTATAGAAGATGTAAGGCAACAATCAAAAGTAAAGCGCAAATTATTGGACATAATCGTGATAGTGTTGTTTGCAAAATAAGAAAATGCTGATGATTGGGAAGAAATAGCGGATTTTGCTGAGTATCACGAGGCTTTTCTGAATTTTTTTTTCCTCGGGAATGTTAAATTTCTGCATAATATACCTCTTTCTCTTTTTCTGCAATCATTTTCTATCCGTGCTGTTCCGACAAATCTTTTATCAGGTTCTTAGTCCGGAGCACTGCGCACAGAATCAGGCTCATTACATATTTGTTGTTATATTTATTATATCATACTCCCTTTATGTTTTCCACATTTATATTTAAAATTATATTCTCCAAAGTATGCTGACAGTGATGATAAAACATTTCTTTTCTTATGAAATCCTATACCCGCATTAATTTCCGGATAAATTGTCTTGGGACGGCGGGACACGATTCATAGATGTAAAAAACTTGACAAACTTAAACTAAATATATATAATTAAACTATAAATAAATTACTATGGGCAAAGTATCTGAAAGGATACGACGCAAAGCTATGAGTCTAAAGCGTTTTTTGTGCTATGATCGTCAGGCTGCAAAATTATTCACGCAATAACTGCGCTGTTTTTTTTGCAGCCTTTATTATTTTATTCAGGGGGCAGGCAGGATTGAATGAGGTTTTGAGGCAGGAAAAAAAGTATTTTATTAATGCTGAGTCATCGGCACGGCTCTGCGGCTTATTGGAAAGGGTTATGCTGCATGATCCTCACAACGGTTCTCAGGGCTATACAATACGTTCGCTTTATTTTGACACGCCCGATGAAAAGGACTATAACGACAAGATAAGCGGACTTGAGCTGCGAAGAAAAATACGTCTGAGGATATATAGTCCCGATGCTGATTTTGCAATGCTTGAAATCAAGCAGAAGGAAGGGGCATATCAGAAAAAGCGTTCTCTGAAAATAGCCAGGGCTGATGCAAAAGAGCTTATAAAAGGCAATTATTCGGTTTTGCTTGAATATAAAGACTCCTTTGCGGCGGAATGCTTTGGGCTTATGAATGGTTTGTGTTACAGACCAAAGGTAATAGTTGAATATCTGCGAAGGGCGTATATTGCCAAGGAAAACCGCATAAGGATTACAATAGATTCTCAGATAACGGGCACTGAGGCTAACTGCGATCTGTTTTCGCAAAGGCTTCCTCTATATCCGGCTTTGGATAAATTCAATTCGGTTCTGGAGGTAAAATATAACGGTTTTCTGCTAAGCTATATAAAACAGTTTGTAAGCTCGGTTGACTGCTCGGAAATTTCCGTAAGCAAATACTGTCTTGCAAGAAACGCTGCACTTGGATTATAATTGGGAGGATCATACAAAAAATGAGAGAATATTTATTACAGACACTGGAATCCGGCGGAACGCTGTCGTTACACGCAATTTTACTCAGACAGACTGCGGCGGCGGTTATCGCCTGTTTCATATTTTTGTCTTACAGGCTTTCTCATGACGGAAGCATATACAGCAAAAAATTCAACGTATCGCTTTTGGCTCTTACGCTTATAACCACTACGGTCATGATCGTAATAGGAAACAATATTGCCCTTTCGTTAGGTATGGTCGGCGCTTTGTCCATCGTGCGTTTCAGAACTGCCATAAAGGATTCGAGAGATACGGTATACATATTCTGGGCAGTTGTGGTCGGCATTTGCTGCGGCGCAGGAGATTTTTCCGTTGCGGGAATCGGCAGCGCCTTTGCTTTTGCTTTTATGCTGGTTTTCGGACGTGTTAAAAACGATGGCAGAGTTCTTATAATAATAAGAGCCGCAAGAGTAAACGAAGAAAAGATAGAATCCATCATATTCAAACGCTATATGCGCAAGGCAAAGCTCAAGGTCAAAAACACAACGGAAGAATCGGTAGAGCTGATTTATGAAATAAACAAAAAAATTCTTGATAAAGCAGATGCCCATGGCAGTATGATAAGTGACGACATTTATGCTTTGGGCGGCGTTGATTATTTCAACATAGTTATGCAGAATGACGATATAAGCAGCTAAGCGGGAGAAGCACCATGAAATATAAGCTTATTGGCATTGCGGCAATAGCGGCAATGATTATTGCTGTATGCTTTTTAAACGAAATGACAGGAGATGTTCCTACGCAGAGGTATCATCAGCACCTTGAAGAACCGGGCTATTCACCCTGTACGGATCACGGAGATGACGTGTTTTGCACTCATCTGCCTATTGTGGTCATAGATACCGAAAATCAGGATATTCCCGGTCAGACAACAGAATATTCGGATATGTTTGATGAAAACCTGCATACAAAGGCGCCCGACGGCACCGACTACATAAATGTAAGCGTAAAGGTCATAGACAATGACGAAGGCAATAATCACCTTGATGATGAGGCGGATTTTACGACACGCAGTCTGTTCCGTGTAAGGGGTCATTCCTCAAGAAAATTTGAAAAATCCCCCTACCTTATGAAGTTTGTGAACGACAGAGGCGAGGACAGGGATATTGAAGTTATGGGAATGGACGCACACCACGAATGGGCTTTGAACGGACCTTATCTCGACAAATCTCTTGTTCGCAACTATTTGTGGTATAACATCTCAGGAGATATAATGGACGACTATGTTCCGAATGTGAGATATTGCGAGCTTTTTCTTAATGGTGATTACAGAGGGGTTTATCTTATGACGGAAACCATAACAAGCGGCAACAACTGCCGTCTTAAGCTTAAAACCTCATCGAAAGGCGAAAATTTTACAGGCTATCTTGTAAGGGTTGACAGACCCGTTGAGGCTGAGCTTGGTTCTGCAAGAGATATAAATGTGTTTACCGAAAGAGTGAAAATTTCAAGGGAGGATATGGCGATAAGATATCCCGGCAAGTCTTCTCTTACACCGGAGCTTGCCAAGGAAATAGAGCTTGATGTTTCCGCTTTTGAAAAGACTTTGTATTCATATGATCACGACACTGAAAATTACGGCTTCCGGAACTGGATAGACGTTGACAATTTTATAGATTATTACCTTATAAATGAATTTACCTGTAATGTTGACATGGGAAGCTATTCCACATATTTATATAAACGCCCCGGCGAAAAGTACAGAATGTGCGTCTGGGATTTTAACAATTCGTGCAATAACTATACTCAGGAATCCCACGGAAGGTATGGTTTTATAGCTGTCGAAAGCGGTTATTATTCGATGCTCGCAAAGGACGAGGAGTTTGAACACAAGGTTATCAAAAGATATAGGGAGCTAAGAAAAAATTATCTGAGCGATGAGTATATAGTCAATTATATCAATGATACCCTTAACTGGCTCGGTCCTGCTGTGGAAAGAAACTACCGGAGGTGGAAATCGGCATATGAAACGGATATGCTTGATACCACAGAAGAGAACATATATGTCAACAGAAATCAATATACCCCCAAAGAGGCTCAGGAGTTTTTATGCAATTGGGTAATTGAAAGAGGCTCATGGCTTGATGATAATATAGACGTTCTCAATCACTATTGTCATCCTTCAAGAAATAAAGACTGGGATCACTGATGTCCTTATGTAAAAGAGGCGGCTCTACATGAAAAAATTTATTATTGTTATATGCGTGGTCGTTCTTGCGGCTTTTATAATAAACCTCGCTTATTACAATCTTGGTTTATATATTGATATCGACCCCGAAAAAGAGGTTACTGCATTTATCAGATCCGAGGGTAAAAATATTTATATAGACGAGGATCACAACGGCAGATATGAACCCTTTGAAATAAGAGGAGTGGATATGGGTGCGGGCTGCCCCGGCGAATGGACCACAGATTTTGCCATAGATAAGGATACATACAAGAGATGGTTTAAAGAAATTCAGGATATGGGGGCAAATACTGTCAGAATATATACCATTCTGCATGACGATTTTTACAATGCTTTTTATGAATATAACAAAAATAATCCGACTCCCCTTTATCTCATACAGGGAGTATGGGTAGAGGATTATGCTATGCTCTCCCACATGGACGCCTATGACGAAGATTTTTACAATCCTTTTATGCAGGACTGCCACACCATGGTAGATGTTATACACGGCAAAAAAAGCCTTGCGTTAAGCTATGGAAACAAGGGCAACGGCAGCTTCAGAAAGGACGTAAGTCCGTGGGTCATAGGCTATATTCTGGGCGTAGAATGGGAGCATTATACCGTTGAATATACAAACCAAAAAAATTATGATATGAAGCCCTATGTGGGCGAATATATGTACGCCACAGAGAATGCCGCTCCCTTTGAGAGCTTTCTTGCAGAGGTGGGAGATAAATTAACGGAATATGAAACGGAAAGATATGGTCAGCAAAGGCTCGTTGCATTTGCAAACTGGCCCACCACCGACCCCTTTGTATATCCCGAAAGCGTTGTTATTGCAAGAAACAAAACTACAAGAGTTGATGTGGAGAATATAAAGATAAACAGCGATAACTTTCATTCGGGCACCTTTGCTTCCTATCACATATATTCCTATTTCCCCGATTATCTTGAAATTATGAGGGCAACCGCAGCTTATACCGATGAAGATTACAGCGAAAGGCTCGGTTCTGCAAACTGGGGCAATATGAAATATTTCGTTTCTCAGCTCAAGGGTCCAAGGATTGAGGAATATCTGAATGACGCCGCATATATTGACAGACAGGGCAGATATAATACATATCGTGCCTATCTTTCCGCCATAAACTCCTATCACACAATACCCGTTGTCATAAGCGAATACGGCGTCACCACCGGTCGGGGTATGGCTCAGAGCGATGCAAACACAGGCAGAAACCAAGGGTATATGTCTGAACAGGAGCAGGGTCAGGCTATTATCGAATGTTATGAAGATATTATGGATGTAGGCTGTGCAGGCAGCTGTATATTCTCATGGCAGGACGAGTGGTTTAAAAGAACGTGGAACACAAAATACGCCGTGGATCTGGATAAGGTTCCGTATTGGAGCGACTATCAGACAAACGAGCAGTTTTTCGGAATTCTTACCTTTGACCCCGGAAAGAAAAAGAGCATATGTTATGTTGACGGAGATGTTTCCGAGTGGAGCGAAGACGATGTTGTGACAACCTACAAGGGTATGGAGCTTTCTATGAAATATGACGAAAAGTTTGTATATTTTTTGGTTCACTCAAAAGACCTGACCGAAGGCGATACAATATATATACCTATCGACACTACTCCCAAAACAGGAAGCACCTATTGCGAAAACTACGATATCAGCTTTACACGCCCCTGTGATTTTGTGATAAAAATTCAGAATAAGAAAAACAGCAGGATAGTTGTTCAGAAGAGATATGAATCATTGGCAGCTATTTATGGAAGGGAATATTACGGCGAACTGCCTTATTTTGATCCGCCGGAGCCTGACACATCAAGATTTGTGGGTATTTTTCTGGCTCTTACCACAACGGATTATGTACCTTACAGACACACTACCCGCCCCACAGGCAGAAAGTACGAAACCGGCAAGCTAAAATACGGCAATGCAAATCCCGATTCTCCCGACTTCGACTCTCTTGCGGACTATATATTCGGCGGAGAAAACAACGATTATATAGAGCTTCGTGTTCCATGGGCACTGCTTAATTTCAGCAATCCATCGGAAATGGAGGTACACGATGACTATTTTGAAAAATACGGCATAGAAAATCTTCATATAGATGAAATGTATGTCGGTATATCTGACGCCGAAAACAAAGAGTACGATATACCTATGACAGAATTTCCTCTTGAAGGCTGGGGTGTCAATGCTACGGCTCATGAAAGACTTAAAAGGTCGTATTATATAATCAAAAAATATTGGGCATCACTGGAAACGGAGATGAGTACAGATGGGCAGTGAAATATTGCTCTATGGCTACGGTATAGTCTGCATCAGCATGATAGTTTTTAATATTGTCTACAACATAGTTATGCGTGGCAGCGACCGCAGGCTTAATGACCGTATTGAAAAATTTATAGAAATTATTGCGGCTCAGCTTGAAGGAATAAGAAACGGCAAAGAGGTATCCCGTAAGCATATAAAATTTATAGAGCGTTCTGTTTCAAGGGTCGGCGGTCTTATGGCTTTTGATACGGCGCTTGGCAGACATCTCGAAAAAAGTGACGATGCTTTGGAAAAATATCTCTTTTCCCTCAGAGAGGTCTTTATTCGTCTTGCGGGAGTATACGAAAGGCGGGAAAGCTTACAGACCGCTTACTTTGCATACGTTTTAGGCAACGAAAAGCTCAGGGACTATCTTCCTGCAGAGGGGCTTCAGAGGAGCCTTATAAGCTATACCACAAAGGACAGTCTGTATTGCAGGGTGAACGCTCTGCGTGCGCTCTATTCCTTCGGCAATCCCAAGGCTGTGGCTGATGCGGTCACCGCCTGCGACCGTAAGGGCGCTTTTCTCCATGAGAAAATACTTCAGGACGGTCTGCTTACATTCAGGGGCGACCATGATGAGCTTATGAAGCTTTTATGGGGCAGACTTGACAGCTTTAAGGAAAGCACAAAGGTTGCTGTGCTTAATTACATACGCTTTAAAACAGACAGCTATAAAAATGAAATGTTTGAAATTATGACAGACGAAAGCGCAGGCAAGGAGTTAAGACTTTCTGCGATAAGATATTTCGGAAGATATACCGATGAAAGGGCAAGAAAACCTCTTGTTGAATTTGTTTCGGATAAAAATCCCGTAAACTGGGAATATGCTGCAATCAGCGCATCATCTCTTGCCTTCTATGACGGAGATGATATTAAAGAGGCGCTTATTGAGGCTATGCACAGCCTTAACTGGTATGTCAGATATAATGCGTCCGTGAGCCTTGAAGCCAAGGGCGTAAGATATGAGGATATTGCCGGCAGAGTTGAAAACGACAGATACGCAAGTGAAATGCTTAAATACAGACTTAAAGAAAACAATACGGGGGTGACGGCAGTATGAGAGATATAATGCAGATTTTCTTCAATTATGTCGGAGTATTCTTTGTTCTGTATATGATAGGCTACGCAAGCTTTTTGTTTCTGGCGGTAACGGTAGGTTCTTCAACTCTTTACGGAGCCAAGCGTAGAAATGCATTAAAAAACGAGCTTTTAGAGGATTATTATATACCCGTTTCCATAATAGTACCCGCTTATAATGAGGAAACTACAATTGTTGCCACAATAAAATCCCTACTCCTGCAAAATTACAGGCTGTATGAGATAATAGTGGTGGACGATGGCTCTGCCGACAACACCGCACAAAGGGTTCTTGATGAATTTGATATGGTTCTTACAAACAGACCTATACAAAGACTTATACGTACTCATAACGCCAACGAGGTTTATGAAACCAAGGTAGGCAGAATACCCCTTACTCTTATAAGAAAACAAAACGGAGGAAAGGCTGACGCTCTCAATATAGGAATAAATGCAAGCAAATATCCTTATTTTCTGAGCATAGACGCCGACTCCGTACTTCAATATGATTCTCTTTCCAAGATTGTCAGACCTGTTTTGGAGGATGACAATGTAGTTGCCGTAGGCGGCGCAGTAAGACCCTGCAACGGCACGACCATAAAGGACGGCAGAGTTGTAAAAAGCAGATTGCCCAATAAGCTGATTGCCTGTATGCAGGTTCTTGAATATGACCGCTCTTTTCTGGCTGCAAGAATTCTGTTTGATAAGTTTAACGGCAGCATAATAATTTCCGGAGCTTTCGGACTTTTTAAAAAGAGCACCGTAATAAGTGCGGGAGGCTATGAGCCTGATACCATAGGTGAGGATATGGAGCTTGTTGTAAAGCTTCATGTTTTCTGCAGGGAAAATCAGATACCCTATCGTATACGCTACGCCTCAGACGCTATCTGCTGGACACAGGCGCCGGAAAGGCTCACAGACCTTTGTAAACAGCGCAGAAGATGGCATATAGGGCTTTTTCAGAGTATGATGACTCATAAAAGCATATTTGCAAATCCTCATTATGGTGTTGTAAGCTTTATTTCCTATCTGTATTTTTTGATTTACGAGCTGTTTTCGCCTTATATAGAGGTGTTTGGCGTTGTAACAATGTTTATAGCGTTCCTTATAGATTTTTTGAATGTGCCTTTTATGGTCTTATATCTGTTAATATATGTTGTTTATTCATCTGTGTTGTCGCTTACGGCATTTTTCGCAAGAATACATACGATAGACCAAAGACTGGAGTTTACGGATATGCTTAAGGCAATAGGTCTTTGCGCCGTTGAGGTATCATTTCTGAGGTTTATTCTGGCATGGGTCAGAATGACTTCTCTTATAGGCTATCATAAAAAGAAAACCGACTGGGGCGAAATCGAACGAACGGATATTACATTTCACTGATATGTCCGAAGTCTGCTGTATATGCAAAACGAGGAGCTGCTTTCAGATCATATAAAAACCCGAAAAGCAAAAATCAACCGGCTTCGCAATTCAAGCGGAGCCAGTTTTGTTTTCAGCCGAATTTGCTGATGATTGTAAAAGTATATGTAATCATCAGTTATATCGCCCCTGCAAAAGTGTTGATCTTTGTTCTGCAAATACACTCTGTTTTGAGTATAGAAAAGAAATTTCCGGTTAAAACACTATCCATATGGTTCAGGGCAACAGAATATACTTTTTGAAAACTGAAACCACCTGAACCCTCGTCATGCCTGATTAACCGGGTATCAACAGAACGCACAAAACGCGGAATTGTGGCAATAGATGATAAAACAATCTGTGGAAGTGGAAAGGCGTATCATGTTGTCAGTGCATTTGCAGCATGCATGAACTGTTTTATTTTATTGATGTAAAAGGTGATATAGTTACGTCAGATGCTATGAGCTGCCGGAAGAAAATTGTCAAAAAAAATTATTGAGAAAAAAACAGATTATACAATCAGTCTGAAACAGAATCAACCTGTATTATATAATGACACACCGGTCTGTTGAAAATCAGTTACATTGGTGTCCTGATGTAATTTTTCGTGAGGACGCTTCAAGTGCAAGAAAAGATAACCGCTTGGAGCCTGTTATCGCCTTGTCGTGGTAGATTCCTGCAAACTCATACTCAGGGTTTGATTTTATAAGTTGCTCGTAGGTTTCGGTCCGGTTTTCAAGGGACCGGGCTTGGCTGTCGCTGTCTGTTGAAACTCTCGCATAGGCGCAGACTCTCTTTTTTGGCTTTGATGTCTTTACATCTGTTGGGTTAATTATCCTGATTCGCATTGTTTTCGCTCCCTTCTTCTAATATATATCGCTCTGTTTGCCCGATAAGTCAAGTTAACTGTGTAAAAAATATGGATTATTTCATCAGCAGACTTTTGGGAAAATTTAAAAAAGGAGTTGATTTTGATTCGGAAATATTGTATAATTATATTAGAAAAAGAAGAAGCGGGTACGACCAATACCCACTCCTTCCAAATAGGCACCCACTTTAAAGGTGGTTGGTCGGCGATATTATAAGTGGGCTTAAGCCCACAAAATTAGACCGCTTTCCAGTTTGCGATTAGTGAGCGGTCTTTTTCTTTACAACAAGTTACTTTTATATAAAATGACTATGTACTTCACGTCAAGCATAAACTGCTTTAATGCGAAGAAGCCATAAATTATGTCAAAGACTGTCATAAGAGGCTTCACCTCCTTTACAGGAAGCTCGACCAACCACTCTTTAGCAAAGTGCCTACGGTTATTATACAATAAAATTTGTCGAAGTTTAATATTAAACTTCCTTATTTTTTCGCTGCTTTCGGCCGTTCTGAGGTTTTTATAACAACCTTGTTATCTGTATATTCCACACTGAAATTTACGACTGCATCTGCAAGCTCTCTCATCTGAGCATAATTCCTGACGTTCAAGAAAATTGATTCCACGGTCTTTTCCTCATCATCTATATGGTTTTTGGGTTTAAAATGAAAAATCCGACAGCAGTCTTTGTATGGAGAGCTGCTGTCGGATTTTTTTTGTGATCCTATGCTTCGGATAATGCGCTTTTATTTCAGGATTTGATTATTATTATGATAAGAGCCGAAATATTGCGGGAGAATTGAAGCCAATTCACTGCGCAGAGCATTTCCGTCGGGATCAAATATATTTGCTGCCTGAGCCTGCGCCATCATTCACGGAATTATCGGCTGTAAAAGCTCCGTGGCAGCTGCCTTTCCATATAACAGAAAGGACAAGATTTAAAAGAACAAAAATTTTATTTTCTTTCGGGTTAAGCCCAGCTGCGCGTTTCGCGTATTGCCGTCCAAACCTCGTATTCACCGTTTTTCTCGTAATAATGCGAGTTGGTAGCCTCCTGAACATCGGCATAATACCAAACCGACTTATCACGGTTATCGGGCCATACCGTCATATCGTCAAGCAAATGCTCCGCTGACGGAATACGTCCCAGAACACGGTTTATAAGGCACATAGCCTCCGCACGTGTAATATAGCGGTCGGGACCGAACGTGCCGTCATCATAGCCGGATATCCAGCCTTTCTGAGCTGCAAGGTTTATCTCCTCACGTGCCCAATGTTCGCTTATATCGGGGAATTTATCCTCGCCCGAATATATGCCGGAGTCAAATCTCGCCGCCATTGCCGCAAATTCCGCACGGGTTATGGGCTGATTCGGAGCGAATGTGCCGTTCTCATAACCTTTGATTACCGATGCGGCGCTCATGGTCGATACTGAGGTATTAAACCAATCCTCCGGCGCAACATCGCTGTAGCTGTTTTCGTTCGTCATAAACATATTGCGTGATTTGTCGGACATTAAGCGGTAGAATATGGCCGCAACCTCTGCGCGGGTGATCGTTTCATCAGGATGCACGCCGCCATCGGGATAGCCGACAATATACGCATAATGATCCTCTAAGTTGAGCGCTGCTCCGTTCGCTCCCGGATCAGGCGCTGAAACGTGTATGCCGTTACCCGACTCCGCGTTATTCCACTTCGCATACAGGGTAAAGCTCTTTTTAACCTTCAACGTAAAGTCATACTCGGTTGTCAGGTCTTTATCCACATACCAGCCTGCGAAGGTATAGCCGTTCTTTGTCGGAGCGGTCGGCTCTTTCACAGTGCGGTTTCTTGAAACTCGTTGTGATGTCACCTTGCTGCCGCCATTCGTCTCAAAGTGAACCGTATATGACGATGAACCGCCGCATGAGCCTGCCAAATTCCACTGAGCCGTGAAGGTTATGTCAGCGAAAACCTCCACTGTGTTTCCTGCCTTGTAAAGCTTTTCGTCACCTTCGGCAGACCAGCCAAGGAAGGTTGAGCCTGCCTTTGTGGGATTTGTCGGGAAGGTGAAGCTCTCGCCCTCATTTACGGTAGTTTCGGCTGCAAAGCCCTCGCCTGCATTACCGCCGTCTAAATCAAGAGTAACCTTGAATGTCTTGGGAACAGTTATCTCCTCATACTGTGCCTTATAGCTTACATCAGAGTTGACTTTAACGGTATCTCCTGCCTTATAAAGCCTTATATCTCCTTCGGCGTTCCAACCTAAGAAGGTAAAACCGTCCTTTGTGGGGTCAGCGGGGAAGGTGAAGCTTTCGCCCTCGTTTACGGTATTATCTGCCGTGAAGCCGTCCCCGGGGGTACCGCCGTTTAAATCAAGAGTAACCCTGAATGTCTTGGGAACAGTTATCTCCTCATACTGCGCTGTGTAGGTCACATCAGCATTAACCGTAACGGTATCTCCTGCTTTATATAAGTTTTTATCTCCATCAGCAGACCAGCCTAAGAAGGTAAAACCTGCCTTTGTGGGGTCAGCAGGGAAGGTGAAGCTTTCGCCCTCATTTACGGTATTATCTGCCGCGAAGCCGTCCCCGGGGGTACCGCCGTCTAAATCAAGAGTAACCTTGAATGTCTTGGGAACAGTTATCTCCTCATACTGCGCTGTGTAGGTCACGTCAGCAGTAACCGTAACGGTATCTCCTGCTTTATATAAGTTTTTATCTCCATCGGCAGACCAGCCTAAGAAGGTATAACCGTCCTTTGTGGGGTCAGCAGGGAAGGTGAAGCTTTCGCCCTCGTTTACGGTATTATCTGCCGTGAAGCCGTCCCCGGGGGTACCGCCGTTTAAATCAAGAGTAACCTTGAATGTCTTGGGAACAACGATCTCCTCATACTGTGCCTTATAGGTCACATCGGAGGTAATTATGATTTTATCTCCTGCTTTATATAAGTTTTCGTCACCCTCGGCAGACCAGCCTAAGAAGGTATAACCTGCCTTTGTGGGGTCGGTCGGGAAGGTAAAGAGTTCGCCTTCGTTTACCTTATTTTCGGCAGTAAAGCCATCGCCGCCCACACCGCCGTTTACGTCAAGAGTTACCGTGCATACGTTTACTTCGTATTGGGCTGTGTATGTCACATCAGCATTAACTGCAACGCTGTCTCCTGCTTTATAATTCCTTACATCGCCAACGGTGTTCCAACCAAGGAAAGTATAACCTGTCTTTGTGGGATCTTCGGGGAAGGTGAAGGTGCCGTTTTCTTTGACTGTCGTTGACTCTTCAAAGTCAGCGCCCGCCGTACCTCCGTTTACGTCAAGAGTTACTGTATAAAGTATTTCCTCATACTGCGCTGTGTAGGTCACATCGGAATTAACTGTAACGGTATCTCCTGCTTTATAAAGAGTACTTTCGCCGCCGACAGACCAGCCTAAGAAGGTATAACCTGCCTTTGTGGGATCTTCGGGGAAGGTGAAGCTGTCGCCTTCGCCTACCTCATTTTTGGCTTGATAGTCAGTTCCTGCGATACCGCCGTTTAGCTCAAGAGTGACTGTATATACGGTTCTTTCATACTGTGCTGTGTAGGTCACATCAGCATTAACCGTAACGGTATCTCCTGCTTTATATAAGTTTTCATCTCCATCGGCAGACCAGCCTAAGAAGGTATAACCGTCCTTTGTGGGGTCAGCGGGGAAGGTAAAGCTTTCGCCGTCGTTCACCTTATTATCTGCCGCAAAGTCAGACCCTGCCGTACCGCCGTCAAGCTCAAGAGTGACTGTGTGAGTGTTATCTTCATATATGGCAGTATATTCAGCATCAGCATAAACTTCAAAGCTTTCTCCCGATTTATAAAGAGTTTTGCCGCCGTCGGCAGACCAGCCTAAGAAGGTATAACCTGCCTTTACAGGGTCTGTGGGGAAGGTGAAGGTCTCGCCTGCCAGAAGAGCGTAGACGTTTTCGAAATCATCTCCCACTGTTCCGCCGTCTTCGTTAAGTGTTATATTATAGTATAATTCTATGTAATCCGGTTTTCCGTTTTCGTTTTCGTCAGTTGCCCAGACAGCGTAAGCATTCTGAAAACGTGCATCGTGAATAATACGGTAATACTTGCCGTCCTCCGTATATCCGTTTGCATCGCCTGCGATCACCCAGTTGTCATAATCCTTCTTTGACGTACAAGCGCCGTGAGAATAGCCGCTCCAGCCTACCTGTACATAATGACCCTTAACTTCGCCGTCTTTGTTTTTAAGCTCGGCAGTGCCAAAGTAATCGTTGGCAGCAAGCTCAACGCCTGTGCCGGGAAGAATACCTGTCTGATGCATAGGCTCAGCTAATGCTATATCCAAATATTCTCCCGCAGAAAGGGTAGACGCGTTGTTCGATGAAAGGTACATATTTCGGTGGTAGGTGTGAGTGAGAGTAGTTTCGTAATAGTCGGCAATACTGTTGTTGTTCAAATCTTCTGCCCAAAGGGCATATACCTTTCCATTTGCCATCGCAGAGGTGAGGTTAATAGTTTTGATCAACAGATCCTTTTCTCTATCCACACTTGTGATCGGCTCTTTACAAGGTTCTGAACTCCAGCCGATAAGTACGGCATTATCACGGCAGATCATCATTGAGCCGTGTTCCAATGCCAAAAGATCAACATCGTCACCGGCTTTGTGATAGTCACTGCACATATAGAACATACCGCTGCCGTCTACTGTATATCCCTCGTATACCTTACCGCCGTTTATGTAGTATTCTACATGCAGAGCATCTTCGCAGTAGTCGGGATTGCCATTGTCGTCCAGATCCTGCGCATATACTGCGTAAAGATCAACGTCGCCGCCTACTGAGGGAACGGTGTAGGGACTTGTCGCCAAGGAGCCTATTATGGCTTTCGATGTTGTTTCATCGGTTATTACATCATTCCATACAGTCTGGCTCCAGCCTGCGAATATATTTTCGCCCTTCTTAAGCTCGGGGGCTGTTTCAAGAGGATAAGCCGCACCGGGAAGAACGTCCGTAAGGGCTTCGGGCACCTTGCCCGTACCGCCGTTTTCATGAAAAATTACAGAAACGTGGGTATCTAAATAGTCGGGTATGCCGTTTCTGTTTTTATCCATAGCCCATACAGCATATACAACCGCGTCTGCATTATCGGGTATATCCACCTTTGAGACAAACTCCGTATCGGGCATTTTATCATAGGGATCAGAGCCAAGGTTTGATCGGCTCCAGCCTGCAAATACGGCCTGACCTCCTGCCGTTTGCTTAGTCCATACGCCGTCCAGAGTTTTATCGTCGGCGGGCTTCCAAAGAACTTCCGTATTGCCGGGCTTATATATCTTATCCGAAATTTCGGCAAGGCTGTCGGGGGCAATACCGCCGTTTAGCATATAGCTTATTTGGTGACCGGTTGAAGTGTAGCCGCAGATCGTACAGGTAATGTTGTCGTCACCCCATGTATGGCTTGTTTCGCCGCCAATACGGGTTTGAATGCTGCCTGTGTAGTCGTTGCAGCCCTCGTGTATGCAGTGACGCTCCTGTGCGCGCTCTGTGGTACAGGGATATTGTGCATCCTTATCCACGTTTTCCCATTCGCTGTATTTATGTCCCAGAGAAGGTATGTTTACTATGACCTTTGCCGCTTCGTCATATTCTCCGCAAATCCGGCATACAGGCGCATAGGTATGATTTCCTTCTGTGGTACAGTTTGATTCGGTGAAAGATATCTCTTGGATATCATCGGTATAGCTGTGTCCCGTGGCAGGTATAGCAACCGATATGGCTGCACCGCAGCCATCGCAGGTGAAGTCCATTTCGCCGTCAGTCGTACAGCTTGCTTCTGTTATGGTTTTTCCCTTTGTTACATCGATCAGACCGTCATCGGTCCGGAATGAATGTTTGCCTGCGCCATGGGCAAGCACGGGTACCACCATCTCCAATACTTCGCCGCATCTGTCGCATATAAAATAGCTGTATCCCGAAGCGTATTCCGTAGCGGGAATGTGAAGATCCATATTTTCCACATAGTGATGTCCGAGAGGTCCCTTGCCGGGCACGTCACGTTTGATTTCCTTAGTTGCGGAATCATAGGCAGTGCACCGGCTGCAGCGATAAGTTTCCTTTTCGCCTGTGGTGCAGGTCTGCTCAATTGTTCCTGTCTTATAGTATTCATGACCCAGAGGCTCAATAGTTTCTCTTTTGATCTCTTTTCCGCAGGTGCCGCAGGTATATATCTTGGTACGATATTCGGTGCATATACTGGAGTTGGGATCTAAAAATTCTTCATCGAATACATCAGCATGAGTGTGCTCTTTCTCAACAATATTCGAACACTGTATTCCATGATCTTTGATAACCTCTTTCATACGTTCGAGGTCGACCTCGTTCTCATACTCAAGTATGATCGTACCGTCTACGATAGTAGGACTGACATCTGCATATATCAGGCTGTCGGGATAGAGGGTCACGTTTCCGTGGATCGTTCCGCCATCGTTCACATGTTCGGGGTCGTCGCAGTTAAGTTCGAGAGTAGCTCACGACCTTACACTCACATTGCCGTATATTTCTCCGCAGTTGAATAAATGGGCGTTTTCGGCAAGCTCTGCGTCGCCTCTTATAGTTCCTGCGTTGTGGAAAACACTCTCCCCTGCGGACTCAGTCAAAGAACCTCTTACCTTTACATAGCCTTCGATAAGACCGGTTGGTTCGTTAATTACGGTGGAACCGTTCTCAGCGATAACATTTCCTGTGATGAGGTTGTTGTTTATTACGGTTGTGGTCCTTCCTTCATTGTTGAAATATGAATAGACAGATATACTTCCGTTTATTATTCCGTCGTTTACGAGGCGTTCGTCACCGCTGGCATAACCGCCGAGGATAGCCGCCGCACCTACGACGAAATTTTCTTCTACGGTCATGTCTTTGCCTACATTGCCCTCGTTCATCATGGCGATATCCAGCTGGAGGTCTCCGTCTTTCAGGCTGCATGAGTTGTCGTATATGTGTCCGCCGTTGAGCTTTACTGCGTCTGCGGAGGGCTGCTGATAGATGCTGCTGATGCCGGCGCCTATATTGTCGTGGATCAAGCCGTCGTTCATCTCAAAGGCGCCGCCGTTGTACAGATATATCGTCTGACCCCAGCCGTATGAGCCGCCTCGAAGACCTATGTTTCCGGTAATCTCGCCGCCGTCCATGTAGAGCTTGGAGAAGATCTCCCCTTTATTATCACCATCTTTAACCCCATCAGTTTTTTTATGCAGCTGTACGAAAACGCCGTTTGTGTCCGCCGCTATGTTGTCTTTTATCAGCGTGCCGTTGTCCATATGGACCTGGGAGCCTTCCATGGCTACGACCAAACCGCCGTTGCTGCCGTAGCAGTAGTTATTCTGCATGGTGGTGCAGTCGCTTAAGTCTATCTCGTCTTGGTCCGTGTTGCCGATACAAACCCCTGACCGGGACGCATTATGCCGGAAAACAGTATTCGATTTTACCTCCAGTTTGCCTTTTTCGGTACTCATGAAGTCGATGAAATGCCTGTCGTCGTCATATCCGTCTCCCGCGAAGAAGTTCTCCAGGGTCACGCCGTCCAATATGAGGGTGCCTCCTGCGACCTTGATAAGGCTGTCGGTGGAGACAAGATTTCCTTCAAGCTCGGTTATGGGGTGACCGCCATTCGGATCGTCAAGTACATTTATATCGTAATCCATGTTCAGTTGTTTATCATAGTCCAGCTTCTTCCGGTCGATCTCCCATTTGCCTTCGCCGTCGATGGTCACGTTTTTCAGTGTGACCTCGTCGCCTGCTCCGACCTGAAGGATAGCGCCGGCGTAGTGCTCTTCCGGAATTTCTTCGCCCTCTTTCTCCAGTGCCATAAGGCTTATTTCGGGATCCATAATTATGGTATTGGGATTCGCGAAGGTGTCACGGAGTATCTTGTGTTTCTGACCGTCGATGGTTATCTTTCCGACCCCGTCGGGAAGCTTCGCCTCAAAGCCCACCGTGATGTCGTCCTTCTCACCGGAAGCGAGATCGCCCCAGTATATCTCACCGTCTTCGGTGATGGTGATCTTATAATCCACAGTTGGGTCGTTTATATAGTAGGTGCCCGCATGGCTGCTGAAATAGTCCTTTGCCATTTGCTTGTTTTCGTCGCTGTAGGCTCTGTCATTTGTATAGAGCTTGGTAAAGGGCTTGTTGTAGTCCGCAGCACTGCTTTTAGTCACCACTTCCCACGGGCTTCCGTTCTCTTTGGCATCATCATATATGAAAGCATTTGCTGCCGGAGTGAAATAGGAAGAATGGGCATCGGCTTTAAATGTAAATGTTGTCTCTTGGCATTTTATAATATTTTCAAGAGTGTTATTAGTCTTTGTGCTGCGCCATTCGGGAACAACTGCTTTAATGTCGACTAAGTTTGTAATTTCACCAAAATTCAACTTAGTTGTATTTTTTTCCATAGTCAGATCCATAGCAACATTTGTATAGACATGCTCTTTTTTCTGAGAGTCTGAAGCATAGACTGTAACCTTACCCTCCTCGTCTATTTCAATGTAACACTTATCCTCTGCCGCAGTGAAACGGTAAGTGCCGGCATAATTCTTAAGGAAATTTTCGCCCTTTGCCCTGTCAGCATCGGAATAAAATGTACCTGCCAGATATTTGCACTCGGTCTCTCCATCCGCATTTTTGCGGTATATTGCAGCGCCGGTCACCGTAAATTGGTGATCGTCCATAGGATTTTTCACAGCACCTTTCCATGTAAGAGTGGCAATGGCGTCTATTGTGCAGTTTTCATCTAAATACCAGCCCGTTATGGGGATCGTTACGGTAGAGAGGTATTTGCCTTCGTTTCCAAATTCTCCGCTTGATGAATATCTGTCCGTATGATTTTTGTCATACACGAACACGGGAGCGGGGTTTGCTACCGACTCATAATCAGAAGTGTCGAACTTGGTGTATATCTTCCAAGTATCGTCTTCTTCATCTTTTGCCACCTTTAACTTCCAGCCGGAGCCGTCATTTAAGGTGTATTCGCCATGTACATACTGACTCATGTATGCCGCAGCCTCATCGATATTTTTCTGAGAAGAATACTTGGTATCTTTACTGTAAGCGCGGGAAACTTCGCCGTCCTCCGTGTAGAAGGTTGGCGTCAGCGGTGGAAGTAAACTGCAGGTCTGCGGCGCTCCATGTCATTTCGATGGTTTGTCTGTCGCCTGTGAGGTGTGTTTTGCCTTCCGCAAACCAGTCTTTTGTTGAAAAAACAACAGATGTCACATTCGAACTTTCATTGTCGCCCTCAAGCCAATCAGTACTATCTATATTATAGTAAAGAGCGGGCCATTCCCGGCCTCCTGTTAAGAGGGTAACGGTTCTGTCGTCTTTGATGGTTATCTTTTCACCTGTGCTGTCGTTTACAATATATTCTCCCTGATAGGGAGCAAGTCTGGACTTTGCAAAGGGTGCAAGAATATCCTGTTCAAAACGCATGGCAGATATATATGCGTTTATGATTTCGCCGTCCACCTTCTTATGTACCTCAAACCCTTCCATTGTAAAGTACAGAGCGCCTTTGCCTTTGTTTGTCTTGCCAACATTGTCAACGCCCCATGTCAATGTGGCAAAAGCGGGTGTGGTGCAGTTTTTGTCTGTATACCGACCCGGCAGATATACTAACATTTCTTTGACTCTTCCCAGATTGTTTGTCTTTGTGCTGCTTGTCATAACAGCCTCGGTTTTTTCTGAGCCTTCACATAAATATACATGACCATCTTCCACAACTATAGAATACTCATTTACGTTTTCTAAGTCATCACTGTAGATATCCTTGAAGACATCGGAAAGGTTGTATGTACCTTCATATCTTCCATTTTCTCCTTGGAAATAATCATAGGAGAATATGCCGTTGTCGGCTATAAAGTAGTGGTTTGTTGTAAAGACCTTGATGGCTGTCTTTGCTTCATCGTAGAATGTAACAGCTTTGCCGCACTTGAAAGACTTGTGAGCATAAGCCGAGCTTACTTCCGATGTCCAGTTAAGCATAAGCGTCTGATACGGAGTATCGCCTTTTGAGTTGTACCAATCGGGACTTGCAAAATAAACCGACGTAATCTTCGTTGGGTCGGAGGAGGTTGTTTTTATATGATCCACAAAGGCGTCGGTTGTTTTGACTTCATTGTCGGACAGGGTCAAACCACCGTCATCGCTTACGGTTATATTCCAGCCCGAGCCGTCGTTAAGAGTATAAACGCCGGGGACACCACTGAAAAGGTTTTTCAGAACTTGCTCATTGTAGTAGCGAGGGGCAGATGATAAATAGTAGTCTTCTCTTTCGCCGTCATTGTCCTTGTCCCAAAATATATGAGAGTCGGGCATATTAAAAGCATAACAGTAGGAATTGTTGTCAATGCTGGTGTTAAATGCGACGGAAATCGAAGCCTGAGTACTGCCTACATTGTCCGTAAACCATTCCTTGTGGGTGAACACTATGGAAGTGGGTTTTCCTGATGTGACATTTAAAGCACTTACCGTGGCATTTGTATCCTCGTTATCATATAAAAGGGATATGTCGCCGTCCTCTGCGATTTTTATGCTCCACTCAACATCGCTTTGGTCAGCTAAATCTCTTTGGGTTACATAAGTGCCGGTGAATTTGCCGCTGACAAAGTAATTCTTTACCGTATCTGCATTAGCAACACCGTCACCGATTGAAATCGGGACTATTCCGAGCTTAGAAATGGCAGAGCCCAAACTACCGGTGGGGCGGGGTAATTTTCCGTATTAGTTTCCGCCTCCGAATTTTCCTCGCCATCTGCATCAACTGAAGCTTCTTCTGTGGTTATGTCTTCTGAAGAAGATGAACCTGAAGAAAGATTTTCGTCTGCCAAAGGCTCCGGCTCTTCGGGCTGAGCCTCACCCTCGGGAGCCTTATCCTCTTCGGGAGCTACTTCGTCCTCAGGGGCAGCCTCGTCCTCGGGGGTCACTTCGACTTCAGGCTCCAGTATTTCTCCTGAAATTTCTGTTCCGGAAAATTCAGTATTATTTGCATCTCCTTCATTCGCTATCAGAACCGAATCCGGAATCAAGGATATAACCATAGCCATTATCAGAATGACCGACATTACTTTTTTCAACATTTATCACTCCTTTTGTAATTTATTTTTATAATAAGGGTAATGTATGTGGAGATATATAAGCGCTTGCCCGTATGATACACCCCCATTATGCAACGTGTTGCACATGAACCAACATAATTCCAATGATTGATTATTTATCGATAGAGTAAGCCCCACATTTCAGGCGGTGGGGGGGGGTGTAGCTTACTGTTATGATTCACGTGAAAGATTTTATTTCATATATTGACATTTTTCTTTATATGCACTATAATTACAACATGTTCACCTATGAACAAGTCAATAGTCCGGAGTGATTTTTAATGAAAGAATTGTTTACCATAGGTCAGGTGTGCAAATGCTGCGGCGTTTCACGCTCGACTATTCTGCGTATGGAGAACAGAGGTCTTTTGTCACCTGCCCACGTCGATAAAAATACAGGGTATCGCTATTACGATATTTATAATGTGACAAAGGTATTGCATATTCAGATGTTTCTGAATATGGGGCTTACTTATGACGACGCATATTCATACTATGCGTCAAACGGTAAATCACCCGAAATTCTTGCAACCCTCGAAAGCCGTCTTGCGCTTCTTACAAGAGCCTATGAGGAAATGAAGCTGAGAATGGACGATAAGCAGCACCTTCAACTGGAAATTATAACACTGCCCGAATATGTCTGTTACCAAAAGGAATTTAAGGGCACGACTTGGAGCGATAAATACCGTGATATGTATAATCTTTTCGGCGAGGTCATAGAAAAGGGCTACAAACCGCTTATATCAGAACGGCTTTTTACTGTAAGTAAATATAATGACGAGTGGGAAAAGGAAGGCGAAAATACCTATATTTGCTGTGTGCCCCTTGAACCGTCCTGCGCTGATGATAACACTGTGTTTTATCCAAGCTGCACGGCGATTTCTATGCTGTGTTATGGAAATGAAAAAACTGTAAGCAAGGCGTATGCCGAGTTTGATGAAAAAATCCGCACTCTCGGTCTGAAGCATACAGGCTATAAACGTGGTATGGGTATTGTAAACGGCTATACCGGCAAAGAATTTTCGCAGGAAAATTACGTATCCCGCCTTGTCGTCCCAATCGAGGATTTAAATAAGGAAGAAATTGACAGATTGAACAGAAGCGAATTAATTAAAAACAGACGATGGATTTAAAAAAAATTCTGCTGTTTCTTCGACATTAACATTGGTACGGCGGGTCTGTTACGACAAGATTTGCTTTCTTTCCCTCCATAAGTACATTATATGTTTCGGGAAGGGCAGAGCCACAGCAGACAAGTCTGTGCCTGCCGGGCAGCAAAATATCTCCCGATCTGCCGAATGTGGGCTTTTTAAACTCGCTGTCAACATCAAAATCATCGTCTTTTACATTTTTGTCATGTACCTTTGACATAAGTCGTTCTGCTTAGGGGATTTCAAAGCCCGTCAGATCCAAATCAAAGTTTACGCTTTGAAGGTCTGCGATAAGGTCTGCAAGCATAGTTTCGTTCCATTCGCCCGTAACCTTATTCATAGCAATATTCAGGGCTTTTTCACTTGCCTCACCAAGATTCCCGACAACACATTCCGCTTCGGTTTTGCCGAGATGTTTAAGTACATTTAACCTCTGATGTCCGGATATAACGGTGTTCTTGTTTCCTTCGTTGACAACGATGAGTTCCACATATCCGAAATTTTCAATCGAATTTTTGAGCTTTTTAAACTCTTTATCTACCGGTTTCAATTCCTTGCGAGGATTATATTTCGCCGGATTAAGCTCAGTTAATTTGAAGGTTTTTTCATATTCTCCCTCCTCATAAAATCTGGATTTTATGTAACACTCGTGTGAGCAGAATTTTCTGTTTTTGTTTCCATAGGAAATAAACTCTTTTCCGCAGCCGTTGCATTTCAGCTTGCATCTTGCTTCATCACTTCGACTGGTTTTATCGGGGTGATTTTTTCACCATTCCCGTCTGCATTTTTCAGAGCAGAATTTTTTCCGTCTGCCCTTTGTAGACTGTACTATTGGAGCATAACAGTTGGGGCAGATACTTCCGTCCGTGGCTTGCTCTTCTATGTTGAGAGTAGCAGCAGCCCCAAATCCTGCTATGTTTTTGGATTTGCAGAAGGAACGCACCCTGTCTCTCGACAATCCTACGGTATTCGCAATGGTTTTATAGCCCTCGCCGTCTTTACGCAGACGAAGTATTAAATTTCTTTGATTTTCAGTCATTAAAAACACCTCATTTCCGTAAAAGCGGCATACTGTTTGGCGAAATAAAAATATTTCGGACAATAAAAAAACACCGAATTCATCAGTGTTTCAAAACCTTTCGGCAGCCCATATTTCAATTTTTGGGTATTCCGCCCCTTTAATTTTGCGGTTTTGTCTGTCTTTGACCCCTGTAGTCACCGGCAAACCCGATTTCAGAGATTTTACACGCTCCCGGTGGGCTGTTTATTTGTAGCTATACTCCCCATACATATCCTACGTCATCGTTTTCCTGTCGTGACATTTCTTGCAGAGAGCCTGCCGGTTACCTCTGTCCCAAAACAAGTCTCTGTCTCTTTTGTGATGAGCTGTTGTTTACGTAGTTTTGCTTTTATTAATATATTCATTTGCAAATTTTATCAAGGTAAATGGATTAAATCGACATTAATGAATAAAAAATGCATTTAACAAGCACGAATTTGGTTAAAATTATACATTTATGCCCCATTATAGCCGATAAAATGTGTTATTCTGCCGAAATCGACCCGATTGTAGAAAATTGTTAATTTATCCATTGACATTTATTCCCTTGTATGATATACTAAAATCATCTTAAAAAAGGAGGGGGTGACTTAATGAGAAAAGTAGTTTTTAAATCTCTGACAGTAGAAAATTTTGCAACTTTTGCAGATAAGATATGTTTCACTACAGAAATTGAGGCAGGAAAAAAAGAAAATCTTCACAATGCTTTTGAGTGCTATGATTCTTTTTTCAACAAAGTTTCATTTTTATATGGCGCAAACGGCTCCGGTAAAACATATTTTTGTAAAGCAATCCGTGAAATACAGCGTATTTTGGCTCTATCACCATTGATGACTGTTGAGGATAAGGGTTTTTTAGGGTTGCCGCAGTTCAAAGGGATTAATTCGGAAGTGAAACCTTTTGCTTTTGAGGTAAGCTATCAAGACAAACCAACAAAGTTTTCAATTGAGGTCATAATTGATGATATACTTTATCACTATGAGTTTTCTATTAAGAAACGAGAAATTCTGTATGAATTGCTTACAAAAAGAAAACGCAGAACAGAAATCTTAATTGAAAGAAGCTCATCGGATTTTAAGGATATAACTTTATATTCTCAACTTAAGGAGTTTGAAAATAATAAACACACTGTAAAGAGTGCTACTCTTTGTCTTCCTATTGCTGCATTGCTTAACAATCGTGTTGCTGTGAGTATTGTTGAGGCAATAAACCAAATTCATGTTATAAATATGACGGCAGCTAATCTGAGTTCAATAAATAATAAAAACTCTTTTTCAGATGAACGGAAAATAAAATATTTAAACATTTTGAAAAGAGCAGATCCTACATTAAGAGAGATGTCAATTTCCTTTGAGGAAGAAGAGGTTGCAAGGCAAGAAATTGACAATGATGATTTTGAAAATCGTAGCATAATTGCGACAAAGACAACTGTTGGTGTATCAACCACGCATGCAGTTTATTCAGAAGGGGAGGAAATTGAAAGTACACCTATATCATTTTTTGGTGATGAATCATTAGGTACTATAAAACTATTTACTGTGTTGCCACATCTCTATGATGTCCTTGAAAAAGGCGGAGTTTTGGTAATTGATGAGGTTGAAAATGGTTTGCATCTATCATTGGTTAAGGAAATAATAAATTTGTTTGTAAATGAATTTAGTAATCCAAATTATGCACAGCTTATATGTACTTCACACCAACCTCTATTAATTGATGGTGATTTTAGACGTGACCAGGTTTGGGTAACAAGTAAAAATTCCTTTGGCAAAAGTTCGCTGCATAGAATGAGTGAGTTAAAAACTTCTCGTGCAAAAGTAAATTTAGCAAATCGAATTCTTGAAGGAGCATTTGGCTGTAATCCGGATTGCTTTTTTGAAAACAACACATAAAAGAAAAAGAAACACTGAGCGTCAACTCAGTGTCCTGTGAATATAAAAGTAATATAAAGTTACTTTTAAAATGATCATTTTTATTTTAACATATGTTGATTTTATTTGCAACATAAAAATTTTATTTTTAAAAAAATACAGGATTCTTTTTCTATAATGTGATTATATAGATACACTATAGGAAAGGAGGATACATTATGCCTAGGAAGATAAAATATAAATATTATATTTGTCGCTGTGGAAGAAAGCTTATTCCAATGACTAACCCTTCAAAATGTCCATATTGTGGACGTGTTACAATACTGAGATGAAGAGATGATTATTTTGACGAATAAATATCTGTTAAATCTCAAAAATAAATTGTTTTAAAGTTAGGAGGAATTATTTTGGCTAAGAATAAACCATATGGTGATAACGCCAGAAAAGGAGCTGTTAAGAACAGATCGCAGGTGCATAATCCCCAAAATGATCTTTGGGTAAAAAGGGATACAACTACGGGAAAGTTTATGGATGTTAAAACATCATCAAATACTCCGTTTAAAGGCGTAAGAAAAGAAAACTAATGAATATTGAAGTTGAGGTTTATTTTGGATTAAAATATACTTGTTTACGATATTCTGTATATTTTAAATGATTTTTCAATTACATTATTGAGTTTTACCTCGGGATAAGACAAGGTATTGCTTAAAGGCATACTTTGCAATCCCGAGGTTTTTATATATATGTAATATATTTTTTGTTTATTTAGTCTGTTTCAGAAGAAACAAAGAGTAAAACTCAATTTTATAATTTCTATTTATATGTTAAATCCATCATTTGGGATATGTTGAAATATCTCTTTATAATATGTAGGCATTTTATTGTTTGATTTTATTTCCGCAGTTAGTGCAGAATTTGCTGTTTTCTGCGAGAGGGCTTCCGCATTTCGGGCAATATGAAGTTTCATCAGTCATTTTCTTTTTGAATATTTTTTTGGATAATGTCGAGAGCTTTTTATATAGTATAAAAATGAAGATAATTGCAGCCAAAACTCCCAGAAGGTAAACAGAAACAACTGTTATTGTTTTGATAGGATTATAGGGCTTGGCAGTTTCATTTTCCGATGCTCTGTATACTTCATCTGTTTTGCCGTCTCCGTCATTGTCAATTTCAAGTAATGTATATTTGTCATTGTTTGCTGAGGTAGAGGCGGTGAATTTATCCGTTACCGAAATGGAGTTAAAGCTCCTCACGTCGGTGTATTCTCCGTTTTCATCGGGCAGACTAAAGGTATAATTCATTATTCCTTCGCCTGTTCCGTTTATTTGAATATCATAGTCAGGACCCTCTTTAAGACGAAGAATTTTAGATGGGTCTGAGTCGTCACCGTCAAACATAAGAGTGCCGAAGCTGGTTCTTGTAGAAAGATTATTTTCTGCTGAGGAAAGAGTTTCACCATTATATGTTACGGTTACATCAACGGGACAGGCTGCTTCGGCAACTATATATTTTGTGCCGTTTATCTGGTCTGCAATGTCTGCAAAGAAGTTTACAAGGTCACCCTCAGAAACCTCATAGTGATAGCCAAGACTTGCCATTTTTCTCATAAGACTTCTTTCGGATTCATAACCTGAACCACCAAAATAGCCTAATGTACAGAGCAATATTCCTTTATTTTTTATTTCATTAGTGTAATCAATAAGTGAATCTCCTGTTTTTCCGATGTTGGGTGCGCCATCGCTCATGAGCACAATTATTTTATTTTCAGATTCAGAATCTTCCAGCAAGTCTACCGCTGTGTTCAGTCCTCCTTCCATATTTGTGTCGCCATATGCAGAAAGTTCTGCAATTGCTGTCTTGAGATTGTCATTGTATTTGCTGAAATCACTTTTAAGTTCCGACGTGTCACCATATGAAACAAGGGCAATGCGGAAATTGTTGTCACTGTCGAATATAACATCTACAAATCTTTCTGCAGCGTTCTTGACGGCAGCTATAGGGTCACCACTCATACTGCTTGACACATCAAGCACCAGCACGATATCCTTGCTGCTATTGTTATTTTCAAGGACAAACCACCCTTTGCCATAATTATAGTTTTCTCCTTTTTTAACATTTACAGGCATAGAAAAGCCTTCATAATCATTATGAGAAAATGTGAGAATGTAGCTGCCTTCGTTAAGACCGTCTATTGTAAAATGCCCACTTTCATCTGATTTTGTCGATTTAACAATGGAATTTTCCTCTGCGGTTTTTACTGTGATGTTTGCTTCGGAGAGATTGGTTGTATTTTTGTCTGCCCTGTTTTGCTTGCCTTCAACATAGCCGGAAATTGATGAGGTTCCTCCTACAATCGCAATATTTCCGCCGTCAGTGTTGTCAGCTGTAAGAATAATTGAGTATTCTCCCGAATAGGATGCCAACTCTGATGTAATTACATAATGTCCCCAATCAAGAGCGTTTTCTCCCGAAAACTCAAATCTGCCGTTTTCATCGGTTGTTATACTTTCTTTCTCCTCATATCCTTGATTTAAAAATCTGTACGCCTTTACTTCCGCAAACTTTGCCGGCTCAGAATTATTCTCGGTAATGCTTGGAGAACCTACTCTTGGAATGTTGACTTCTTTTGTGCCGGTATATATAATTCCTGATAAAGCTCCCTTTCCACCGAAGGTATAATCTCTTGGTTTTGTTATATATCTGAGAATATTTGACATAGTTGCTTTCAGATGAAAATATCCCTCTTGTCCTCCTGCTACATTCTCATCTCTTGACTGGGCAGTGTTTACTGAAATCACATTAAAGTTGTCGTAATCCTTTGCTCCTTCCAGATATGCGTTTATAAGATTAATATCTGTGATGAGATGATTATTGCTTTCATTTTCAATAGAGGGGGCGGCTGCCACAAGCCCTTTTTTTACAGCATCTTTATAATCCTTGACTGTTATATGGCCGGTACCTTCAATTTCTGTTGTTAATCTTCTTCCGGCTCCTTCAGCTGTACCGTATGAATTCCATGCATTGGACAGCTTTGCGCTTTCATTATCAGATCCTCTGTACATCTGGGTTAAAACTGTATCAGCCAAATAGTTAAATACAGCGAAAAATACACTTTCTTCGGAGCCTATTACTGCCTGTGCATTATGGTTTATTAAATATTCATTGAATTCAGAGTCGCCTAAGCCATGGCAACTCAACATAACAAACAGGGCATTATCAAAATCAATATTCTGGCATCGCTCCATAATATATCTTGAAGATACCGAAACTTTATAGTGCGCTTCCTGAGTAATTGTTCCGTCATCATTTAAAACATCTTCCATTGAGACAAAATGATAAAGCTTCCAATTACATTTTTTTAATCCTTCAGGAATCTTATCATAATCAACCCATAAAAACTTCTCTTTTGTTATCCTTTCAATTAAATTTCCGTATCTTGAATTAAAGTTTTCCCATTCATTTATATCAGTTGTATCCAGTATGCAGAAAAGGTAGTTGCTGCCTTTGTACTTAGGTATAAATGTATTATCGACATTTCCATGTGCGCACAGATATATTGTACCATAATTTCTTAAATCACCATTTTCAATAATTTCCATAGTTCGGAAAGGGTCGGTACAGTTGTTTATCTGACCTCCCTCAAGACACTCCGAATCTTCTGCGTTTTCAAGTATGGAATCTTCAAAAAAATCTGAATCAAATCCATCATCAGCATGAAATGTAGGTCTTAACATAAGCGTATTTTTGTTTGTAATCGTAATATCTGAGGGCAGATATGAAATATTATTCTCGTTCCCAAGATGACCATCGTTTTTTACAATATCAAAATATTCTACAGCCTTTGTTCCGGAAGTAAGGCTGTCGGTAGTTGAACTTACACTAAGCTTTTCTTTGTCAGTATCCTCTGTAGTAAAAAATGATTCTATTCCGCCCACAGTCAGATAATATATTCTGTTGTCCTCTCTGACAGCCTCTGCAATATTTGAATTTTTGTTGAGCCAAGATTCCACGGCATCAAGAATTTGCTCGTCTGTCAGATTTTCTGAATCTATGTTGTTTACATATTCGCCCAAATCCGAAACAAGCTCAGCAAATTCTTCGTTTTCCTCTTGGCCTACAGGGTCTGAAATACTTATATAGCCTGTATTGGAATAGCTGTTTTCTGCCTGCGCTTCAATACGCATAAAATCAGCTTCTGAAGGGGTAAAGATATAACTGCCGAAAAATTCAACGAGATTCTCCTCATTAATCGTATTTTCAGTAAGGGTTATAAGAACAGAATCATCTTCTGTATTTACTATATTAACTCCTTCAAGCTTTGGGTCCTCCGATGTAACTTTAAATTCAACAACTGCCTCTGTGCCAACAACAATATCATTTTCCGTATATACATATAATCTGAGATTCTGCACGGCATCAGGGCTTAGTTCACCTATATTAACAGGCTCAGCCTCGGCATTGTCATCATCATCTCTTTCATGCTCAATGACAGAATTATCTTCAACGACTTCTTCGCTGTTGACATTATTATAGATTAAAGCATAATATAATCCTGTTACTATGGCACTTAATACTATTATTAAAATACCAGCAATAATTATTTTTTTGTTTTTCATACTTTTACCCTCCTTTTAAAGTTTTTTCAAATAAAAACTCCTCTGCACCGACCCAAGGATTATTTTTATATTGCTTGGAGGGGGAGAGGAGTTTGATGCTACTTTATTTTATTCTTCTGCCGGAAAGATTTCCGCAAAATAATACTTTATCATTTCATCCTTTATTTCACTCTCCATAACAGAAATTTCATGTGAAGTATCATCATAGCTCAGGTTTGTAAAATGTATGCAAGATTCACCTTCATCTATAGCATCCTGCAGTGTATTTGAAATCCTTTCTATCGTATTATCTGTATCATAATACCCTGAAAAAGTATTGTTTGTATATTTTTGAAATATTTCAAGGGCATTCTGATTATATTGAGAGTATTCATTTATCAGATCAAGCTCATCCGAAGGGTCAAATTTTTTGCCGTTCTTTAATTCTTCAAGCTCATCAAAAAGCCCGTATGACTCCTGAAGGCAGTATGTAAAATCCTCAATGTCCTCTGAAGAATTTTCAACAGCATACAGACCGTCCCATACTCTGTACAGTTTGTCAAATTCTTTGGGAGGAAGAAATTTTTGGCTTTTTGTGTTCAGATTAAATTTTCTGTAATAATCCAGTCTGTCATCTGATACACTCGAAGAAAGCCGTCCGCCTACATTCTCCCAATTACCATTATTGGGATAATATTCACTGGGAAAAAGCTGATCTGTCATGGAATATATTTCGTCATATGATTCGAGGCGTTCTATATCATTATTAAATTTTCCGGCTATGCGGTATTGATTATTTTGAATATCAGAACCAATGTTTACTTCATCTGCTTTTATAAGTACAGAAAACATAAGTTGATAATAATCTTTGCGGATTTCTGCTTTTTCTCCTGACAGATTTTCAATTGTGGTGTATGCTTTTGCATAATTCCCTTGTGAAGCATAATGAGAAGCAAATATATATTTTCCGAACGGAACAGAACAAAATACGACACAGATTACAATCAGAACTGCAGCAAAAATACCCAGTTTCATACATCGCTTTATTAAATTTTTTTTCCGTTCATTCTGTCTATGATATTGCTCGACATAATCTATTTCATCATGTTTTTCGTCATTATTTCCAGGCTTTGTTGTTTCGTGAGTAATTTCAGTTTTTGATTCCAGTTTACTGCCGCATATAGGACAGAAAGCAGCATTATCTCCGATCTGATTTCCACAATTACTGCAAAACATATGTTACACCTCCTCGTATAATATGTTTATACCATTAATAATAATTATAAAATTTATTGTAGAAATAATCCTTTGCCATTTCCGTTTTTATGTCGTTTATCAGAGTAGTCTCGCCGTAGGTTGTATTTTTATACGACATAGATGTGTAATATCTGGTAGAATTAGAATAACCGTCATTTATGTCCTCATACATATCATTTATGAAGCTGTCTATTGTTTCTTTTGTTTCATAATATCCCATAAACGAATTATTGGAATATTTTTGATAAATGCTCAGAGCGTTTTCTAAAGCTGTGTTATATTTCTGAAAAATTTCAAGCTCTTTATATGGTTTGAATCTTTTGCCGTTTTTTAATTCTTCAAGTTCGTCAAATACTCCACTCGCTTCTTTTACATACTCTATAAAATTATCTATATCGTCTGTAGATCTGTTAATGCCATATATGATCAGTTTTATATCCGCCAGAATATTATATCCGCCTCTGGGCACATATTCACTGTTTTCTATGCTGTCTACACTCTCCGAATACCATGATGATGTAACGACATACTTCTTTCCGTTATCTGAATCAAACCATTGTTCATCGTCAGGGCAAACTCTTGACGGAAGCAACTCCTCAGTAAGTTCGACTATTTCATCAAAGCTGGCAGAATCGCAGTTTATTTTGTTTTTATCCACATATTTACTTCCGCTGGTTGAACTTATTCCTTCATCATATACGCCTGAGTTTGAGTAATTATAATAAGTATTATCTCTTTCGTCTGCCAATTCATGGACAGAATAGAGTAAAAGATAATATTTACGGAGCGTTTCTGCCTTAATACTGTCAATTTTTTCTATAGTATTGTATGCTCTTCCATAATACTCATGAGAAGCATAATGAGAGGCAATTATATACTTTCCAAAGGGTATATTTACAAAAATACCTACAGATATGGCAACAATCGCTATGATTGCTCCTATACAAAAAATTAATTTTGCTGTTGCTTTTTTTGATTCCTGTTTTTTATTATATTGCTCAATGAAATCAGTTTCTTCCTCTGTTTTAATCATATTTTCAAATTGAGCAACTTCAGGACTTTTTTTCTCTGTTTCAACCAGTTTATTGCCACATTCCGGACAAAACAGGGCATCATCGTCAATTTTATTTCCACAATTATTACAAAACATAGTTAATCCCTCCATTAGTAGAATTATTATGAAAAAACAGATCTTAAATTATGCTTTACAACAGCATATTTCATAGATTCCATTATTTCATTCTTTTCATAAGGCAATTCTTTATATATAAGATAAGAGTATGAATGTAAAGAATCACCCTTGCCTTCTTTGATTTCAACGTTTATTTCAGCTGTATAATACAAGATCTCCTCCCGTATTTCATCATATCCTGTAAAAGGTCCTGCTGTGTATGTGTTGTATATGTCCAAAGCGTAATCAAGATAAGTCAAAAAAGAATGTATTATTTCCTTTTCCTCTTCAGGCTTAAACTTCTTGCCATCATTCAGCCTGTCAAGCTCAGCGTACAAACCAAAAGCATCGTCGATATAATCTTCAAATGAATTTATATCCGCAATGCAATTATCGGTATTAAAACACTCTTTGATTTTTTCTGCATTTTCATATTCTTCCTCAGACATATATTTTCGGCTTTTGGAGTTGTAAGTGCTGAGTCTGTCTGCTTCGCTTTCAATATTTGCAATATCATATTTTTCAGGCAATTTGTTACTTATACGGGCAGCCTCATATACACTTATTTCTTCTTCCTCGCCGTTATCAAAGGCTTCTTCATATGCATTGTACATAAGAGTATAATAGTCTTTCAAAACCTTTGTTTTTTCAGTCGGCAAATTCTTTACCTTTTCGTATGCCATTTCATAATTGTTTTGCTCAGCATATAAAGAAGCCTTCTTGCATTCTTCGGAAATATAGAAATAAAATCCTACGAATATAGCTGCAACTACCGAAAAAGTAGTAAGCATAATGACAATTTCTTTTGTTAATGAATTGGAATTGCCTTTTTTCTTTTTATTCAGGATTTCATAATCAGTAAGTTCTGCAGCCTTGTCATTTGTTGTAGTTTCCTCTTTTTGGGCAGACTCTTCAGCAAACTCGCTGTTGCTGCTGATAACTGGATTTACTTTATTTCCGCATTGAGGACAAAAAGCCTCATTATCATTAAGCATATTACCGCATTTTTCGCAAAACATACGCCACCTCCATAATAAACCGCAATTTTAGACTTGCCTATTTTATGTCAGACAACTGCCAAGAATTATTATTATATGATGCCTTATATTCCCAATTAAAGGTTTTTTCATCAGAAGAACCATCGGAATAATATATAACCTCTGTTTCAGTTACAAAAACAGAACAGTTAATATTGTCACTATCCATATTGATTTCATTGATACTTGCGTTGACAAATTCTTCCTCAGTACCTTTATCATACAGGTTATCTACAAGTTTTTTCTGGGCTGTCTCCAAAGGGCTGCCATTTAATATGTAAGGTTCTACAATAGAATAATCTCCTTCATTTATTGCTTCACAAAGAAAATAGCAGTAATTATTCATCAAGTCTTCTATATCAGAATAATAGTCCGGTGTCTCATTTTTCTTTGATTCAGCAAGGTCTGCTTCATATGAATAATTTAAATCCGACTTTTCGGTCTCATATTCAAACTCATTTTCTCTCTCCAATAAAGAGCTCCTGTTTGCTCCGGCAAAGTCTTGTGTGGTCTGCTTTGCAGTTATAGGCTCTGATTCTTCAGAAGTTGTATTTTCGGAAATAATGCCACAGCCTGTCAATAAAACTAAAACAGATAATGCTAATATATTTTTTCTCACTTAATTTAGCCTCCTCATTTTATTGCTGCTCAGATTCAAGCTTTTCTCCGCAAAAAGCACAGAATTTACTTCCGCTTTTATTTTCGTTTTGACAATTGCTGCAAATAACAACAGACTCAGAGGAGTTTTCAGATTTTGGCTCGTTTTGCTGAGTTGTTAGATCTGAACCACATTTTGAACAGAATTTTGCACCCGTTTTATTATAATGACCACATTTGCATTGAACACCAACTGTTGTTTCTTTTTCACCTTCTGACTGTAAATTCATAAGCTTAACCTTCAGTTCTTCTATATCGCTTGTAAGCTTATCTATTTCAGAGCACATTTCGTCAAACTGTTCATAATGTATTTCGCTTCTTTTCTGCATTGCATAAACCATTAAGCCAAGCTGAGCAGCCGTTTTATTTTTATTGTTTTCCTTTTCCTTTATTTCGGAATTTATTTTTGTCTTTTCAACAAAAAGCTTAGAGTTTTCACTAACAGAGCTAACACCCTTGTTTATACCAACCATTACTTTGTCAAAAAATGCCATATATATTACCTCCTTATTTTAGTCAAGTTTGTTTCCACAGCCTATACAAAAGGCAGCGTCTTCTTTATTTTCCATTCCGCAGCTGCTGCAGGTTTTAAAATGAGAAACTGCAATATCCTGTTCGAGTTTTTTTCCGCATTTTATACAAAATCCTGCGCCGTTGTCGTTTATTGCTCCACAATTTTTGCAGGTTATTTTTTTTATCAAAGGAGTGTTTGTTTTTTTCATATTTACGCTGAAAAGCTTTAGTAAAGAATAGCCAAGCAATACAGCTGATATGACCAGTACTCCTTCATTTATAAATGTCATTGCATCGTACCATATTTCTTCAGTTGTTGAAAATGCAAAACTGAAAGTTGCGGTTTCAATGCTATCGACAATTTTTTCGAGCATATGCTTTTCAATTAGAGTGGCAACTATACAAACAATCATAGCCTTATAAAATCCATTTGCAGATTCAGATGAAAGGGAAAACAGAAATCCTATAGCCGGTAAAATAACTATGATAAGATTTGTATATTTAATCATAGAAGATAAGTAATTTTCCCAGTCGCTGATGTCTGAAGGTCCGAATGCCAAATCGATGACATTAAGAGTTGTTGTAGGCTCGTCCCATACATTAATTGTAATTAAGGGACAGAATGCCAGAATAATAATTGCCAAAAATCCCAATGTATTTGCAGTTTTCAAAGCTTTCATTATGATGTTTCACCTCCCGATTTATTAAATCTCACCATAGAGAAATAAGTGAGACAAATATAAAATATTATGTAAACAATACAGTTTAATAAATTATATTTATATCCATATGTTATTAAATTCAATATTTCACCCACAGCTTCAAGTCCGAATCCAATAACGAGAGTTTTCATATCATTTTTTGCAAAAGCCAAAATACAGCCCAATACATACAAGACATACAAAACAGCACTAATATTAGACACAAACCTCATTATAAAATTTATAAAGCTTATCTCAATAAGCACCGAATAACCCCCGTGCAGTAATACCATAACAGAAGCAAATGGCAATAATAAACCAAACCACTTGTTGGTTCCGAAATAATTTAACATAGCGCTTTGCACTTTATTTAATTCCATATCATAACCTCCTAAAAATATTCAAAGTAACTCTCCCTTACTGTCAACAAAATATAGTAAGGGAGATTTTTTTGACAGCTTACTTTTCTTGTATTAATTTGTGTAACGCAAGCAGTGTTTTCTTTAAAAGAAGACTTTGTCCTGCTGTATTATTTAAGACTATAAATTGCAGTTTTGGTTTCAGCCTCCCAAGTAACATTTACGTCTAAGGCTTTACCCAGAGCCCTGAAAGGTATGTACATACGACCGTCCTTTATTTCAGCTTTTACGTTGTTTTCCATAAGCTGCGATTTACCGTCAATAACCATATATGGACTGCCTGATGTAAATTTAACCACTTTATTGTTTACGTTTATAGTGGCTGTCTTTGTAGTTGCGTCCCAAGAAATCAACTTGCTTGAATCAGCCTTTTCAACATTATCTCCCAACAATGCAACAGCAACAAACCTCAACGGAACAAGAGTTGAATTTGAATCGGTCTGTATATAAGGAGCAGCATCCATCTTATATGTCTTGTCTCCTGCAATTACATTTGTGCTTCCGATAGATACTTTAACGTCATCGGTGATAATATTTGAGGTAACATCTGTTGTTTTTTCAGTTGTTGATTCTGTTGTAGATTCTGTTTTTCCTATGCTGTAACCTCTTCCATTGCTCGATGAATGCGAACTATTGCCACTTGATGATGAAGGCTTTATAGTTGTTGTTTCTGTTACCTTTTCATTTTCAACCTTGCCATCACTATCTGCTATAGGAGTTTCATAATTACCGTCACCGTCAGTATCTTCCTTTACAACCAAATCATCTTCCTCGTTTGTAATAAGTACAGATGTCTTGTCAGAATCAAAGGTAAGCTCTTTTGTTTCTGTATCGTTGTTTGCAGTGACTATAATATTGCTTAGTTCCTCACCTTCAAAAAGATAGCCATTTTCTACTATACTTAAAGAAGGATTGTTTGCAGAGTTAGTACCATTTACTTTTACAGTATACCATGGTAAGGAAGTATAACCATTATTTGCCGTTAATGTAAGTTCATAATCAGCTGTATTACCGTTTAAACTTATCTTCCCGTCATTATAAAATGAAATACCCTTAGCACTTTTAGATTCTGCTTTTTCATAGAAGTCATTATAAATAATAGAAGCATAAATGTTGTCTTCATTGTCAATTTTATATGAATAACAAGCATCTTTATTCAAATTAATATTATAATATCCACTATCAGATGCAGATATGTCAGGAACTCCTACATATTTAACAGAATTAAAGTCGCCGTTATTATCAAACGAGGCTACTTCATTGTTGTTTTCTATAATTTTAGCTCCACTTGTTTTTTTAACTCTCATTACTGCATTATTATACTTTTTCATATTCTTTTCGCTTTTTATATTAATAAGGTTGATATCATTAATAGCTCCGCAAATATCAAATGAGCCTTCACTATGATAAAAGCCATCGTCCTCACTATAAGTTAAATAAGAAAAATCGTCATCATCTACTACAACTTGATAATTGCTGTTTATATGTGAATTTATTGCAATATATGAAGTGTAATTAGGATGATTGCAGTCATATATTAATATAGCAGAGTTATAAGTCTTCCCATCTATATTTGTTTGTAAATTGGCTTCATATCCATATGCAACTATTGCATGTGACCATGCTTCTCCTCCTATAATTACAAGGGAAGGATTTGCGCCTGTTTTTACAATATGTGCTTTATTGGCAAGGTCTTGTAACTTTTCTGAAACAGAAGAATATGAAGTTAAGTTCCAACGTTCATCATCCCAAATCACCGGCAATCTTTGAGTAAGATGATAATAACCAATGGAATTTCTTGCATCTGTATTTTCAAAATCTATTTCATGTAAGATTTGCCCATTGAATAAAAGATTAGATTTATGAAGTATAACGGTTGAGCTCATACCATAACAATGACCACCGCCAGCAATTAGTCTCATATCCCTAAAGCTTTCCTTTAAATTGTTATCTGAAAAAGAGCATAATAGACCTTCAAATGCTTCATCATCTACTCTTACAGGGGTTTCACTATAGTTAGGAAAATTCCAAGTATCTGATAAAATATCCAAACTTTCGTCAGTTCCCATATACCCGTCTACAAAAATTGTATCAGAAATGTTCATTGTTGGAATTTCATCAGCACTTACATAAGCTGTTATATCATAGCTTTTATCTTCCTTTTCTTGAAAAATACTTACATTCCAAGAAAATGGATTATAGAAAACTACCATTTCATCATTTTCGCTAAGCATAGTTTTTGTCGAATCAGAATGTGCTTTAATCATGTCTATTGTCACATCTAAAGAGTCCTCAATGCCGTTTAATGAACCACCGTCTTCGAATTCTACACCTTCAGGTAAATCTAAATGTACCTTAACATTATGTATATCTGAATCATTAGGATTAGTAACTATTAATTCGATAAAATATTGTCTGTCCATAAAGTTATATTTGCATTCATGAGACAAATCTAAGATTAACGGATTTAATATGCTTTCAGCGATTTTACCAAATTGCTCAATTAGGCTATCAATATTTTCTGCATTATAGAATCCTTTGTTTTGGATACCTTCCATAAAAGCTCTAGCCATAACGCTAGTGCCAAGATATACAGAGTAAATGTTGTACTTATTGGAAACAGCGTCAAAAGCATTTTTTGCTTTACTTGAATTATCAGGCTCACCATCTGACATTATAACCATACTTCTAACAGAATTTTCTGTTCCATAATTTGTGAACATACTGTCTGCTGATAATATGCCTGTGTCAATAGGGGTTCCTCCGTTAGCTGATACAGAATTAATATTTGCTTTAATAGCTTCTATATCATTTGAAAAGTTAAATATTATGTTTTTGCTGAAGTATACTATACCAATCCTGTTGTTCGGGTTTGACTGCAAAACTGTTTCACTGAATTTAATTGCTGCTTCTTTTAATGTACTCATCTGTGAAGATGACATACTTCCCGAATCATCTAAGACAAGAACTATATCCTGCAAAGATACATTTTGTTCTTCATTTGTTGCAATAGGGGTTATAGTATTGTTATCTACTGATAAAGATAACGCACTGCTTGATGTAGTAGAATCCTTAGTAGTATAAATGTTTGGTTCATCAGACGATGTTTCGGCATAAACATTTATACCATATATCATTTGTGTCAGAAATACTAGACTTAATAATATTGACAACCATCTTTTTATTTTATTCATATTCTTTCCTCCATAATATGTTTTCAAACGGTGAGCCCTTTTTGTTAAAAGCACTCACCGTTATTTTACAGTTTCTTTTTGGTTTTAGTTTTGAAAGTTAAGGAAACCCTGTCTTTCTCTTGGGTAATAATGTGTTCTGTACCAGCTGCAGTACTGTCTTCCGCTTGAATTTCTGTAATTTTTGCCTCTGACAAAATTATATGCTTATCAGCCATCTAAGTTATTGTATTGTTCCATACCATTATTTTTTTATAATACAACCATTGTATTATAGGTAATTCAGCAATAAAATATGAGTTATCCATTGTAAGATTTTATTTAATCATCAACTTTATTATAGGTAAACTCGTTTCCATTGTCATCATACATAGTTAATGTATTGCCACTTACTTCAAATGAAAACGTATATGCTGATGCAATGATTCCTGATAACTTTATTCTATTTCCATCAACAGAATAGCCTCCGCTATAGTTATCCAAATCTGAGCTATATGTGCCATCGCTGAAAAATTCCAGCTCATCCAAATCGCCGTAATCTACTTCTACGCCGTCATCTACTGCTTCCCATCTTCCTACAAGAGAAGAACTGGAAGAGCCACAGCCACATAAAAGACCAACTGATACACCTAATGCAATAAATAATTTAAATTTTTTCATTTTATTCATCCTTTCTTTTTTTATTTTATCTGAATTCAACATTACCTAAAACAGTGTATCCGGATCCGCTTGTATATTCTATTTTTAACTGCGCTACTCCTGAAACATTTACAGCAAAATTTTTGGGCAGTTCTCCGCCTTTTACAACTATGCTCTGAAGTTGTCTGCCATCTCCATAAAATGTGATAATAGATTCACTATCTTCAGATGTTCCGTCTTCCATTCCATATACGCCACTTATTGAAGTATATAGACCGTTAAGATTATAAAATGCATTTCTACCTTCAGATTTAATTCTTAGGCTATTTACATAATCTTGACCTCCCATTTTATAAGTTCCTTCGTATACAGATGAGTCTTTTTGATAAGCCTCTACTTGCTGACCAAGATATTTGGTTGTTCCGCTTTTGCCCAAATAAACTGTGGAAGTAGAGCCATCATAGGTTACCTCTTTGCCGACTGCCTCGCCTACGGCGCGTACAGGCAGATATGTTGTTCCGTTGTAAATAAAAGGCTCTACTACCTGTCCTGCTGAATCTCTGGGCGTCATTTCTACACCGTCAACGCAGATTCTTATATTTTTATAAACCGCCTGAATTGTTCTTACTCCGTCATAGCCTATTGCGGGGACTGCTCCCATTGCAACAGCTCCTATGATACAGCCAACTAACGTGGATTTTAAATTAAATTTCATTGTGTATTACCTCCTGTATTGTAATTGATTTGCAAACTATGGTTAAAAAAGTATACTTTTTGGTACTATAATTTTAACAGGATAATAACTCTATTTTTTATTGACTTTTTTACAAAATATTGTTAAAATTGATATGTAGAGTTATACAGTATCACTATGATTATAAAAGTATACCTTAATAGGAAACCTTAGTAATGTTTAACAAGAACTTCCGAAAAGAATTTTCTTTAGCTCTTTTACAATCCTGTAATATGTTGTTTTGCATACTCCCATTTCCTTCATCGCTTCTTTCTGAGTAAGCTCTTGATGTAAAAAACGTATATAGATTTCCATAAATTTTTCTGAGTCATATTTCCTCGGTCTGCCAAATTTTATGCCTTTGGCTTTTGCGGCGGCTATGCCCTCTGCTTGTCGCTGTCTTATGTTTGTGCGTTCGTTTTCGGCTACGTATGATAAAAGCTGTAAAACTAAGTCGCTTATAAGCGTGCCGAGTAAATCCTTATTTTGCGTTGTATCAAGTATAGGCATATCAAGGACGATTATGTCAGCCTTTTTAACCTTTGTTATTTCTCGCCACTGATTCAGGATTTCCTCGTAGTTTCTGCCAAGGCGGTCAATGCTTTTTATTACAAGAACATCACCGCTTTTAAGCCGTTTTATCATCTTCTTGTATTCGGTTCTGTCAAAGTCCTTTCCACTTTGCTTGTCCATATATATTTTGTCGATTTTAATTCCACATTCGTCAAGGGCTATGAGTTGCCTATCTTCGTTCTGTTCTTTGGTTGATACTCTCACATATCCATAATTCATAATAATCCCTCCCTATAACCTTATTTTATCAGTTAAAGAGGGGGTATAAACTGACTAAAAAAGCCTTTTGCGGAAAGAATTTCTTTTTCGCAAAAGGCTTTTTATGTGAGTAGGGGAGAGGTTTTAAGGTCAGTCTTTATGAGAGAAAAGCTCTATCATAAACATTATGCCAAATTTTAGTCCCTCTATGTAGGATTCCTTTCTGTAGAATTCGATAAGTTTGTCTTGGGACTGCTGTAGAACTTCAAGGAGAGGGGATTCTCCGAATTGCTTTTTTAATTGTTTTTCAGCTTTTAGGTAATCCTCGGTCAGTTTTTTGTATTCTTCGTTGTCTGTGTCTTTTCTTTCAAATGGGTTTATTTCGCCGAAGTAGAGCTTGTCGAGTATGTTTTTCATATTTAATCCCTGCCTTTCGGTAGACATATTAGCACATATGTTGGGATTAGGGAATATGAGGAAAGCACAAAATTAATCTGCAATATTTGTCTGATTTGTCGAAATGTGCATATAGCGAATTGTGGAGAAGAACAAGGTATTTTGTGGGTTTATGAATTACGCCAAATTGTTTAACTTTTTGGCATAATTGGGTTTTAGTGGCTTAAGGGGAATAGGGGGTCAAAATGTATTGTCGTATACATTGGTGTGTGGGTTAAAACACACTAAAGGGCGAAATAAAAATAAGGGCTTTGGTGGTTGGAAAGCCCTTATTTATCGTGTTTTTTGGGTTATTTTCTTTTGAGAAGGACTACGGTTTTGATGTGTGCAAGAAAAGATTTTGCATACAAAATGGCGTAATTTAAACAATTTGGCGAAACAGAATTTTGTCGACTGGGCAGAATTATGTCGGAATGAGGTTTTCATTTATCTAAAGTAGGCTGTATTTGCAATAGCTTATATAAGGCATATTTACAGCTCTGCTCTTATTTTTTGTATAAACTTTTCCGCAGGTTTTGTAAGAACTCTGTATTTTTTCCATATTATGCTCATGCCATCTTTTCTTTCGGGAGAGAGGGGGCGAAAACAAAGTCTGCTTTCGCCTGATGTGTTTATTATTTTGTCAAGACCTATGGCATAGCCAAGTCCCTCTTCGACCATGAGGGAGGCGTTGAATATGAGGTTGTATGTTCCTACTATATCAAGCTCAGACATTTCTTTTCCAAGCCATTTTGTAAGAGCGCCGTTGTCTCCTTGTCGGGATATTATGAGCGGTTTGTCCCACAGATCCTCAGGAGTTATGTTTGTTTTTTCCGCAAGAGGGGAGCTTTTTTTCATCAGTACTCCCCAGCTGTCTTTAAAAGGCAGTTCCAACGAATTGAATCTCGAATTGTCAACGGAGCCGAATACCACTCCGAAGTCAATAAGTCCCTTTTCAAGCTGTTCTGTTACAAATTCCGAGTTGCCGCTGGATATATGAAAGTGTATGCCCTTATATTCTTCGTGCAGCTTTTTTGCTGCACTTGCTATAAAGCGCACTGCATCGGTTTCTCCCGTTCCTATATGCACATCGCCCACTATATACCTATCGGAGAGTGCTATCTCCCTTTCGGTTTTTTCCACAAGGCTCAGTATTTCTTCAGCACGTTTTCTGAGTATCATTCCTTCGTCTGTGAGAGTGACCTTTCTTGAACCCTTTGTTCCTCTTATAAGAAGCTGTTTTCCAAGCTCTTTTTCCATCGCCTTCAGTTGTGTTGAAAGTGTGGGCTGAGAAAGATGTAAGGTTTCCGCCGCCCTTATTATGCTCTGTTCTCTCGCTACCGCCAAAAAATACTGCAATACTCTGATTTCCATATTATCACTCCTTTTGCTATTATTATAACACGGATTTCAATAGGTTTCAACTATATAAATCTATTATTTATAAGTATTTGCTATTCTTGTTTTTTTGTAATATAATAAATTCAGAATAAAGATACGGTGGTGATAAGTATGACGGATATTATGCCGCACTATTCCCTTGAAGATGCGGTGCAGAATATGAAGGATGCCGGCTGCAGTCCGGAGACGATAGATGGCTGTATTTCCTGCATACAAAGAGGAAGAAAAGAGGAGCTCATGAAAAGGCTGGACATACAGAGGAACAGCCTTCTTGACAAGGTACACGAGGGTGAAAGACAGATAGACTGCCTCGATTATCTTGTATACAGGCTTGCGGGAAATGAATGATTTTTTGTGAAACGGAGGCTATAATATGGATATTATTACGGACAGAACATTTGACGAGGAAAGGGCGCTTTACGAAAGCAGGGGAATAATGCTCAGAAACTGCCGCTTTGAAGGACCTGCCGACGGCGAGAGCGCATTAAAAGAAAGCGGCGATATAATGGTTCAGAACTGTTATTTCAACCTCCGCTATCCTTTCTGGCACGACAAGGGCGTTAAAATAAATGATTCCGAGCTTACCGAGAATTGCAGAGCTGCATTGTGGTACTCGGAGAATATAGAAATAGAAAACAGCAGGCTCCACAGCATAAAGGCGCTGCGCGAATGCAGGGATATCAGAATAAAGGACTGCGATATAATATCCTCGGAATTCGGCTGGTCGGCAAAAAATATAAAAATGGAAAATACGAGTGCGCAGAGTGAATATTTTATGATGCGCTCCGAAAATATAGATTTCAGAGATGTTGATTTCAAGGGCAAGTATTCGTTTCAGTATATAAGTAACGCTGTTTTTGAAAATTGCGTTTTCAATACCAAGGACGCCTTTTGGCACGGCAGGAACATAACTGTCAGAAACAGCATTATAAAGGGCGAATATCTTGCGTGGTATTCCGAGGGACTTACTCTCATAAACTGCAAAATATCGGGTACTCAGCCCTTTTGCTACTGCAGGGATTTAAGGCTTATAGACTGCGAGATGACAGATACTGATCTTGCCTTTGAAAAATCCTGCGTAGAGGCAACTATCACAACAAAGATAGACAGCATAAAAAATCCTCTTGCAGGATATATATGCGTACCTGAATTCGGCGAGCTTATAATGGACGATGAGAATGCAAAGTGCAGGGTAATAACCGGCAAAAAGGAGTTTTTCAATTGCCGTACCTGTGCGTGATAAAAGGAGGAAAGTTATGAAAGCATTGTTATTTTGTGTACCTTTCATTGCGGCTTTAATGACATCTGTGGGCTACGCAGGCATAAAGACAACGCAGGAAAGTAAAGCATATGCACAAACAACGGAAACAACCGAGGAGACAACTATAGAAAGCGTATCAGAGAATAAAGAGGAGGTAAACACAGATATGAAAATGACTATAAAAGCAGGCGATGAAACGTTCACGGCAACCCTTGAAAACAATTCCTCTGTGGAGGCATTGAAGGAAATGATGAAGGATAAGCCACTCACTCTTGATATGAGCGACTATGCAAATATGGAAAAGGGTGCAGACCTCGGCAAAACGCTCCCTCAGAACAATGTGCATATGAACACAAAGCCGGGAGATATAATTCTTTATCAGGGCAGGACCCTTGTTATATATTACGACACAAATTCGTGGAGCCTCACCCCCATAGGCAGGATAGAAAATGTAAATGCCGACAGCCTCAAAAAAGCTCTCGGCAGCGGAAATGTCACCGTTGAATTTTCACTTGATACAAAGGCTTAAGGTAAAAATAAAAATTAAAAAACCATATCATACGAGGAGGTTATAAAATGAAAAAAATAATTACGTTGGCAATGGCAAGTATAGTTACAATTTCTACATTGGCTGTCCCCGTAAATGCGAAGGAAGTTATTTTGCAAATCGGAAGTAATACGGCAGCAGTAGACGGAAAAGAAACGCAGCTTGAAAATCCGCCCGTTATTATAGACGGAACGACAATGGTACCTATAAGATTTATATCCGAAAATCTCGGAATGGACGTTGAATGGAACGGAGATAATAAAATGATTACAGTAAAAGACAATGAAACAGCTGATGAAACAGCCAATCCCAATGCAGCTAAGGAAAGTGAGGATTATTATATCTTTGAGCTTAGCGAAAACGTAAACAGGCAATCTGTCACTTATAAAAATCGCTATGGTATTGAATTGGCGGGAGATTTGTATACTCCTAAGAATATGGATAAGAATGTCAAATATCCCGCAATAGTTATCGGACCTCCATATGGTGGCGTAAAAGAGCAGGGACCGGGAGTTTATGCCAATCAGCTTGCACAGAGAGGCTTTGTTGCCCTTGCATTTGATCCGTCATACAATGGAGAAAGCGGCGGTGAACCTCGGCATCTTTCGTCACCTGAGATATTTACGGAGGATTTCAGCGCAGGAGTGGATTTTTTAGGTTCACTTGATTATATTGACAGAGAAAAAATAGGAGCGCTGGGTATCTGTGGAAGTGGCGGCTTTGCTCTTTCCGCAGCGGCAGAAGATACAAGAATAAAAGCTGTAGTAACATCGGCAATGTACGATATAAGCGGAATGGGCAATTCTATGGATAATGAAACAAGGAGCAATATGCTGAAGGGTATATCCGAACAACGGTGGAGCGACTTTGAAACGGAAGAACCCGCCTATAAGCGCACTTATCCCGAAGATGCTCCACTTGATGAATTGCCTGACAACCTGACAGGTATTGATGTTGAATGGTGGACATTCTACGGGCTTAAACGTGGCTGGCATCCAAATGCAGGGGGCAGCTTTACAGACTCAAGTATGCAGTCATTTTCAAACTATTCGCTGCTCGACCACATAGACAGCATTTCGCCTCGCCCTGTGCTTATGATAACGGGTGACATAGCACATTCACGCTCCATAAGCGAGGAAATTTACGAAAAAGCAGCTGAGCCGAAAGAATTATATGTGGTTCCCGGTGCAATGCATATTGATTTGTATGATGATGTATCTAAAATACCTTTTGACAAGATAGAAGATTTCTTTAATGAAAATTTGAAATGAGATAAATAGGTTTTCGCAAAAACCGTTTTTACTGGGGTTTTCGAAAACCTTTTATTGTGTAGTAAAAAAAATAAACCACCTGCTATGCAGGTGAGGGCCGAGAGCTTACAGGACAAACGCATGAAAATAACAGAATAATAACAAAACTGTAAAGAAACAGAAATATAACGCCGCTTAATATGTGATAAAATGGATATAAAGGTGGCGTTAAATATGGAAAGAATATTAAGATATGTTAAAGTTAATTTGGGGATAAAAAAAGAGAAAAAAATAATTTGAAATTAAAAGAGCGTTTTTGTTCTTTATGCGACATTTTTTGTAGTGACAGGAAGAAGAAAAACGCAAAGTAAAATGTGATAAAGTAACATAGAAATGAATTATAATTGTTTGAAGTCAATGTTTCTGATATCCCCGATTCCGTTAAGGTAGATATCTATTCTTTGGATTCGGTTTTTTCCTCTTCCCACTCCTTCGTGGCAGATTATTTTATCAACAAGTTGATTCATCATAAAAAAGGAAAGGTCAGAAACATCATTTATATTTCCATATTTTTTTAAGCGAGTAATAAAATTCTTTATTTCGCTTCTTTTACTTGTTTTTTCATTTATTGATTTTGTAACTTCGGAAATATCATTTTTTATGACTGCCAGCTCCCCATTAAAAGATTCATAGAGCATTGTAAATTGTTCAGTGCTTATAACCCCGGACAGCTTATCGGTATACAGATTTTTTATAATATTTTCGATTTCCTGTTTGCGTTTATTTTTTTCATTTAACAATTTTTCCTTATTTATGGAATCAGAAACACTGTTATTTGATTCATTCCTGCAGAGCATATTTAACAATGCTTTTTCATCTGACACAGCAAGAGCATATAGCTTTTTTATACAATCCAAAACCATTTGATTAAGCTTGGCGGTTTTTACTGTATGTGCCGTGCATGTTCCTTTTTTGTCATACCTTCCACATCTGTAGTAGTCACACGGAATTTTCAGATTTTTTGAGCGATACATTTTCGCGCCGCAGTCAGCGCAATATATCAGTCCCGAATAGTAGTTTGTATCTCCGTAGTGATTAAATGTACGATTAGCTTTTCGTTCATTAATCATTTTTTGAACAGTTTCAAAAAGCTCCCTTTCAATAATTGGTTCATGTTTGTTTTCAAAAATAAGTCTTTCATTTTCATCGGTATAGCAACACCTTGTGGTTTTATATGATTTTTTTCTGGTCTTATGATTTACTGCACAGCCCAAATACTCCTTTCGTGCAAGTATTTGTTTGATGACAACAACTGACCAATCACATGAATTCACATTTTTTTTAATAGTTTTAATACCCAGTTTTATTTTGTGACTTGTGGATATCAGAACACCCTCTGACTTGAGTAAATTTGCTATTCCGCTCATGCTCATACCTGAAGCGTATAGCTCAAAGATTCTTTTCACAACTTCAGCGGCTTCATTATCAACAATCCATTCTTTGTGATTGTCGGGATTTTTTAAATATCCATAGGGCGGATTACTGCAAAGATATTCGCCCCGTTTGGCTTTCGCATCAAACACGGCCAATACTTTTTTGCTTGCATCTTTTGCATAAAATTCATTCATAACATTTCTGAAAGGAAGAAAATCATCAAAGCCCTGTACACTGTCCACGCTGTCGTTGATGGCTATAAATCTTATATTTTCCTCAAAGAAAAGAACCTCAAGGAGATAGCCAACCTGTAAATAATTTCTTCCGAAGCGGCTCATATCCTTTACAATTATCGTTTCAACATTTTTGTTTTCAATTTCTTTGTAAAGGCTCTGAAAACCGGGACGATTGAAGCTTGTTCCCGAAAAGCCATCGTCTGTAAAAAACCTAAGATTAGAAAAACCGTTTCTTATGGCGTACTCTTCCAGAATGGCTCTCTGATTTATGATACTGTTGCTTACGTTGTCCTCCTCATGGGAAAAACGACAATAAAGTGCTGTTATTTTGTCCATATTATGCCCTCCTTTGTAAAAAGAACTGTGAACCATTATCCTACACTTTTATTATGCCATGAGAAGCAGTCGAAAAAATTACATTTCCGAAATTACAAAATTAAAAATCAAAATATCGGCAGCAACGGTAAGCTGCACATAGGAATCTCACCTCCGAGTGGTTTTCACTCAGCCCCGTAGGGAAGTATCATTATAGCCATCTGCGTGTCATCGCCTTTATAATTTACCGAATTATATTTTACAATAGGTGTACTTATCGCTCAGCCCCTTTGCTCGGAAAATCCAGAGCTTACAATCTTTTTGACAGAGGGTCTTGGCGTACATATTGCTTGGCTATCCGCAGACGGAAAGTACCGACATTTATTTTATTCATTTTTCAAAGAACAAATTAACTTTATAAGCTTCATTATAAAATCATTTGAATTTATTGTCAAGGTCCATGAATAAAAAAATTTTTTTCAACTTTTTTGCTGCTGACAGCTTTGCATATTATAATCTTTTATTTTTGCAAAGCAATTGACAAAATTCCTTTCCCATTTTATAATTAAAAGTGAAAAAAAGAGATTTTGGGGTATTTATAATTTTGATTTGGGAATTTAAAATCTGCCGAAGGCTTCAAGGGTCTGTCTGCCCTTGAAAATCCCTGAGTCTGCCGACGGCTCAACTCAGAAAATATCTATGGTTTCTGAGTTGCAAGCATAGCAAGTGTTCGCACACCTTGCGCTTGTTGGGGAGATTTCCCCAAACCCTATTTGGTGGAAATTCCCCCAAACCCCCGTTGATTTTAAGAAAATCAAATTATAAAAAACCGCAAAAAATAAAATTATGAAAAGGAGCGGATAATGATGGGACGTTATCGCAAAGAAAGGCTGTATGTGATGGTTACAGCGGAGGAAAAGAATACCATCAGGGAAAAAATGAAAATGCTTGGAATGGACAATCTAAGCAAATTTGTGAGGAAAGCCCTCAACGTAAGCCCTCTTGTTAGAATTAACTTAGAAAGTCTTGACAAGTTGGGCTATGAAATTAATAGGATAGGCAATAATATCAATCAGATTGCCAAAATTGCCAACCGGACCAAAAGTATCTATCAAAACGACATAGCGGATATGCAGACAAAGATAGAAACTATTGATACTACTTTGACTGATTTGAAAAATCTGCTTACAAAACTGAATCGAGGTGAGTGCTGATGGCTCGCACATCGATTGAACCTATACAGAGTGCTGCACATCTCAAAAATGCTGTGAAATATATTCACGACAGAGATAAGACCGATTGGTACGCACTGACGGACAGTTATAAGTGCTGTTTCAGTTCTGTTGAAATAGATTTTGAATATATCCGAGATATGGAAGTTATGGACAAGGGAGTAAACATTGCTTGGCACTTACATCAGGATTTTTCACCTGATGATGATGTTACCCCCGAACAGGCTCTTGAAATCGGCAAAGAGCTTATGCGGAGAATGTACCCCAATTATCAATATGTGATTGCTACTCACATTGACAAGGGACATATTCATAATCACATAATTCTTAATTCCGTTAATTTTGTGGATTATCATAAGTTGGTTAGCAATTATGGTACCCTTAAAGAACTCAGACGAATAAGTGACGATATATGTAGGGAGAACAATCTCAGCGTAATTCAGTCCGACAGCAAAAAGAATACACGTAGGCTTGCGGATAATATAGATAAGGCTATCGAGGAATCACCCGATTTTGACAGCTTTATTGCCTATATGCAGGAGCTGGGCTATGAAGTAAAATTAGGCTCCAAACTTAAATTCAAGGACGATAAGATGGAGCATTTCATCTCTTCAAAATCAATTTCTCAGGGCTACTCGGAGGATATGATAAAGTACCGCATTGCAAACAAAGATAAAGACATTAAGGTTGCAAGAAAAAGAACACGGTGGGATGATAAAATAAAGGTAAGGAGCAAAACCCAAATTCTTAAACACGATATCGACAGTGTTTTGAAAATAGCTCAGACCTACGCCGACTTTATAAACCAAATGAAAGAACGAGGCTATGAGGTCAAGCAAGGAGAACATCTTGCTTTCAAAAAATTAACAGGTGACGAAGCAGATGAAAAATCTCGCTTCAGACGGAGTGAGAAAATTGGACTTCATTACACCGAGGAAGTCATAAAATGGCGAATAAACCACAGAGAGGAGTATGAAAAGATGGCACAGGAAAGGAAGATTGAAAAAGTAATAACCGTCACCGATAAAATCAAGTATGGCGGTCGTGGACTTAGTAACTGGGCTGCGGGAGAGAACAGTAAACGAGTTAGATCGGCTGAAAACTGGATTGTTGAAAATCTTGTAGATGAGTGGTTGTATAAAAATAATTATAACTCAGGTGTTTATGACAAGGAAAATGCTTCCCTTAATTATGCCGTTTTCTTGGAGTATTACGACAAAAAGAAAGAAGCTTTAGAAAAGCTTGAAAAAGAAACCGCAGACATCACGGCCGAGATGAAAAACATACAAAGAACCATTAAGTCCGTAGAACAGTATTTTATACTGAAACCCAACGCCCAAAAATACGTGAATGCTGATTATCAACAGTTGAGTGACGCTGAAAAATCCACCTACAAATCTGTTATATCAAAGTACAATTATCACGTAAATGTAATCAATGAGGGCAAGGAGCTTTACGGCACTTTGAGTATGAAAGAGCTTTGGCAAAAATACAACTCTCTCAAAAGCAAAAGGGTTGAAATGCTTGACAATCTGACAAAAGAAAAACTGGACTTTGATACATACGAAACTGTCAAATATAATATGGAACATGAGGACGGAATATGTCATTGCACTCGTGAAGAAGCTGAAGAGCATATGCAATATTTTCTTGAAGCAGAAAAGCGCTTGCAAGAAAAAATCCAAAAGAAAGAAAACCGTAAGAAAAATATTAAAAATTTTTTGGGTTTAGGTTAACGGTAGGAGGTGTTTTTTATGGATTTTAAAGATTGTATTAAACCATGTTTATTTCTTTTGGCTATGCTTATTATTGTAGCCAAAATAGCGTTATCTATTATTTTCTTTCTTGTTGTAAATGTTATAGCACTTGATTTTATTGCTATTACTGGAATTGCTGCTTGGTACGTGCATATCCATTTAGCTTACACTGTTTCAACATCAATATTCATAGGCGTTGCAGTAGCTATAATTGCCATTTTATTAACAAGGATTAAATATATAGGTCCAGTTATTATGGTTATATATAGTGTAATATGTGCGTATTTGTTTTATTTATGGTTAGACGATTTTTGGAATTGTGATAGCCAGATGAGAAAAATTATAACAGAAATCATATGTTCTGTTATAATAATAGTATGGCACTTTATTTCACTGAAAAATGGAAGTGATTTGCTTCTTTCAAACTTGCCGAGTTTTCCCAATCTTTTTGGCAAAAGAAAACACAGGGAAGAACAGGAGAAAAGCGACATTAATTTAAACGAAGAAAGTAATATTGACTTGGACACAGATGTCAATGAAAATATTTTTGAGATGAAAAAATGATTAAAGAATTAATCTAAACATTGACTAATGCCCAAAAATATGTTATTATAAAAACACAGGAGGGAGCAACCAAAGCGGTCACTCCTCCACAATAGAAGTTTTTATTTAATCGTCCTATAGTAGCGAAATGATAGGGCGATTATTTTTTTATTATGAAAAATATAATTATGATGGCAATAATGAATATTTGCACATCACGTATAAGTATTATCATAACAACCACCTCCTTTACTTGAAAATTAGTTTTTCACTTCTTTTCTTGTAAGGGTAGGTGGAGGAACAACCGCCCGTCATTCCCTCCTGCTGACCGATGGAAACTATTCCCCATCGGCTAATGGCATTATACCACAGTATTCGCTTGTTTTCAACAAAAAATATAATTATATTTTATTACAGCAATAAAAAAAGCTCTGCCCACAAAGCCGACTATATCGACATTGTAGGCGGAGCTTTTAATTTTGAAGTGATTTTCAACTTTCAATCACAGACGAATAAACGCTCATTAATAGTGTTTAATATCAATACGTTCTTTAATATCTAAGAAAATTTATAACATTTTAGCCATTCTGACAGCGTGCTTTACTTGCCATTAGTAACTGAAACATATTATTGTGTGGAATAATATGGCAGTTTTTTGATAATATTAAAGAATTTTTAACATATAAGCTCTTAAAAGCTATAAACAATCATCGCTTTATAACGATATGTAAAAATACTTTAATATTAAAGACAATTTAGGGCTGTCGTTCGTTTCTGACAGCCTTTGCTTCTCTCATCGCTTTCATTTTGGCTTCTATAATTTCTCTGTTTTCCGTATTCTTGCTGCGTAAATAAGGCTTACGGAATTTTATGTATTTCTTATCGGAAATTATGTAGGTTTTTGAATACTCGTCCTCAGTTTTAAGCTTGTATATGTCAGGAAATTCCTCGGCGAGTGCTGACAGCTTTTTCATTAGTCTTTTATCACAGGTATAAACTTCGGCTGATTTTTCCGCATTATTGAAATTGATGATTGTTTCTTGTTCGTATGGTGTAAGGTTGTACATTGATTTTTCCTCCGTTTTTCATAATTATTTAAAAGTTAATTCTCCTGTCTGATAGGAGAGAGCTTTGTCAATTAAGCAGTCTATGCTCTGCTATAAGTTGTCCATTTTCCTTTAAGTTTGATTTTCCATCAAAATCAAAGTATTGTTTTGCAATTTCAGGAAAACGAAACTCAACCATTTCCATTGCTCTCCACTCTGAACCTTTAATGCCTATATTATCTAAATAGCTTTCAATATCTCTTTTGTAAAGCTTATAACCGTTTCTTCTCATACCTCTACACTTACAAAATAGCCGAAATGAAAATGTATTAAACACTGATGGTTGGTTGCACCAAGCAGCGACAGCAGCGTAGAATGAAGAAAATTCCGTTTCATATACCTTTTCAAATCTCATTATATATGGCTTTGCACCATATCTGCTGAGTATATCTATTCTTTCAAACAGATTTTTTATATCTTCCTCAAAAAAAGAATCATCGTATTTATTATTTTTGTCACAGCCACAGAATACATAAAACTTCAATTCTCTTTTCCACTTCGGTACTGTTTTTCTTATCAATTTGAGTTTTGAAATTATTAAGTCTTTATCTTCGATATTGTCAAAAGCAAATATCATCTCACCGTCATATTTCCATTCAGATATTTCAAGTATCTTTTCCTCTGTTAAAAGCCTTTCGTCCAATCCTTGTTTAAACTGAAATCTTTTACCGCTTTCGATTATCGGTTGGATTAGCTCTTGCCATTTTGCATAAGCAAAAAAGTTATCATCCAATAAACAGATTTTGGGTCTGCTTTCATCCAAAAATTCACTGAAAGGACTTGCCTTAACTGCTCCTTTATAATTTCGATTCACACAAAAATAACAGCCCCTAAAACATTTCCGGGTTAAATAGCCGATAGAATAGTCGAGATAATATGTAAATTCAGAACGCTTTACTCCACTTGCTATCGCATTATTCACCCATTCATCATATAAATGATAATCCGGCATAATATGTTCAATTTCATATGGCAAAGGCGGTGCTTTATCATAATAAAAACCTGTCCCGCCGTATTCAATATTTGGTTGTTTTAGAAATTCGTTGCTTTTGTACCACTCCGAAATATTATCAGAGGTTTTATTTGTCTTATCCTTCGGTTCGTATGGAATTTCTGTATCTGTAAAAACCTTTGAAATATATACTTTATCAAATAATTCCAAGTGTTCATAATCGGTTTTAAGAATAACATTGTCACCAAGTTTTTTATGATAAGCAGATATTTTCATTGAACATAAATTTGGAAATCTATGCCTTTTTTTACCTACAATATCTGCATCAATAATGGCTATATTAAGCATTTTAATCGCTCTCCTTTATCTGCATTATTGAAGTTGATTATTGTTTCCTGTTCAAGTTGTCCATCTTCTGTATTGGAAAACCTATAAGCATAAATTTTCGGGCAGTATATTGTAGGCTTGTTTTGTAAAAGCCTTAACTCATATATATTACTGTGCTTTTCGTTTGTGCTGTCTATAATAAAACAATGGGAAGATAAGAAGCTTACTTTGTCTTTGTCCAAAAATTCTTTTATATAGCTTTCTCCGAAGCTAATACCTATATATCGGAGAATTGTAAAATACTCAATAAGACTGACTTCAAAGCCCGAAGTGCAGCAGGAGCAGTCCTGTGAGCATACTGTGCAGCTGATTTGACAAATTTCCTTTTCCATTTTGCCAAAATTATTTAATTTTCTGATATTAACAATGCGCTTCGTATTATCCTCAATGTCAATCAAAATAAGATTGTATACCTCACCTATAACAAAATTGTTTTCGGGAAAGTGTATAGTTTCCTTTAGCTGCTGTAATCTTAGATCCATATTTTCCTCCGTTTTTATTTGTTACTCTCGCAATCATAATAACAAAGTTTTTCATTATTTGAATAATGTGTTTCACAAACATCATCTGCATTGCTTAACCAACTCATAGGCAATTTCGGCAGATAACCTTTTTCTATTGCAAATGTAAGACACTCCATGACCGTTGATAAACCCATTGAAAAATCGTGACAGTTATCCCTAAGATGAAATGCCACAGGCTCAAAGCAGTTTTCGCAATTTATGTTCTCCGCCTTTTGTAACCTTGCTCTGTTATAGAATATCCTTTCGTGCTTTATTTGTTTATGCTTTGATTTACTCATAATAAACGCTCCTTTCGTTTATGCCCTATCCAATAGATTTTTAAGGGTTTTTATGTTATAGATTTGTTTGGGAATACAATAATCCTTTGGTGTGGTTGTATCCTCCTGATAAGGTGACCAGTATTTTCTGAAAAAACACTTATAGATTTTTTTCAGAATGCTGTGCTTCAGACAAAATAATTTAAGTCTGAAAGCAAAGGGCAGTTTTATGTTTTCAGTGTTTTCTAAAGGAAATTCGGGACAAAAGTTTTTAAGAATCCGTTTCTGCCGTTCTTTTCTTTTAAGTCTGTAAAGTTTCCTATATTTGAAAGGAACGGTACAACCTGATTTCAAATAAATGCCCCAAGAATCCACTGATGTAATCTTGCAAAAGGCTTCATCAAAAAATTCGGCAGAGCTTTTTGAAGTCGAAAAGTTCATTTTTTATAATCTCCTTTCGTATTAAGAAATATCCTCCCGTCTTTTTGGGGACGGGAGGAATTGGTTTATCTTGCTTCGCTGCGGTGAGCTGATTTCTGTTTTTGGGGAGATTCTTTTTCGGCTGAAGGTTCCTGCTTCGGTATGAGGGCTTCGGTTAATTCTTTGTTGAGGGATTCCAGGCGGGCTTTTTTGGCTTTCAGTTCATTTAAATGAGGGAATGGTTTTTTGATTTCCTCTTTCAGTGTTTCAAGTCCTGTTTCCGTCTTTTTTATGCTTGCTATGGCTGCATCGTATTTTTTATCGATGTGTTTAAGGGCATTGTCAAGACGGGTTATATTGCCTATTGGGTCATCGCCCAATACGATTGTATAGGACATTTCCCTTTTGAGGGTGAGCTTGAATTCTTCAAGCCTGTCGCCAAAGGATGGAATTATTTCAAAGCCCCTGTACTTGCCTATGGGTTTATTATTCTGAGCATTATTAAGGCTTTCCTGAAGGAGTATTGTTCCTGCTTCTTTTTTATCGGTACAGGTTTTGTCGCTTTTGTAAAATGTTATTCCCGTAAAATCGGAGGGAACATTTTCATTGACATATTCCATATCCTTTTTATAGCCCTCGGCGGCAGCTTTGCTCATTTTTATTTCAAGAGGATATTTCTCTGAAATCTCTCTTTGCAGCTTGCGATGGTTTTCCTTATATGCTCCGTAAAGTCTGTCAAGGCGATTCACTTCTATGTCAAGCTCCGTCTTTTCCTTTATCTTGGGGTCTCCTGCAGCGATTGCCTTTATCTCGGCATAGCTAAGAACAGTTTCATCTACGTCCTCGGCAGCTCTTGCCGGAGTTTTGCTTGTCATTATCTGACTTATGAAACGCTGCTTGTTTTCCACAAGCTGATACATATAGCTGTCAAATGTGTTTTTTGTGACATAGCTGTAAATGTCAACCTCTTTGTTGGTGTTGCCTTGGCGTATAATACGGCCGTTCCTCTGTTCGAGATCTGAGGGACGCCATGGGCAGTCCAGATGGTGGAGGGCTTTAAGTCTTGTCTGAACATTCACGCCTGTCCCCATTTTACCCGTAGAGCCTAAAAGAACACTAACCTCGCCGTTATTCACCTTTTCAAAAAGAGCCTGTTTCTGTTCGTCAGTATTGTAGTCGTGAATAAAGGCTATCTCTTCAGAGGGAATCCCCTGATTTATAAGCTTTTGCCTTATATCATCATAAACGCTGAAGCCCTCGCCTTTCGGTGTGGAAAGGTCACAGAAAATAAGCTGAGCCGACCTGTCGGGAGTTGTTTCCAGCCAGATTTTAAACACATTTCTGGCGCAGATATTTACCTTGCTTTCGGGGTTGTCCTCCAAAAGAGGATTGATTATCCTTTGGTCAAGAGCAAGTCTGCGGCCGTCATTCGTTATCTTCAGCATATTATCCTCGGAGGGGTCAACATTGCCGCTCCTTATCCTTTCAGCACGCTGTGAAAGCTCCTCGACCATACCTTTCTGTATGTCCGTTGCTTCTGCTGAAATTGTGTGGAAGTTTGCTTTCGGAACAGGCAAATCCAGTACGTCCGCCGTCTTTACGTCCGCTGTTTCCTTAAAAATTGTCATAAGCTCCGGCAGATTATAGAATTTTGCAAAGCGTGTTTTCATACGATAGCCCTTGCCTTCGGGAGCAAGTTCAAGAGATGTTTTTGTTTCTCCGAAGGAGCTTGCCCAGGCATCGAAATTCTGAAGTCCCAGCTCCTTCAGTCTGTCATTTTGCAGATATTTCTGCATTATAAAAAGCTCTGACATGGAGTTGGACACAGGAGTACCTGTTGCAAAGACAATACCTCTGCCGCCTGTTTTTTCGTCAATATAGCGGCATTTAAGGTATAAATCCTCTGCTCTCTGGCTGCGGCTGCTTGTGTTTACTCCTGCAACGTTTGTCATTTTGCTTGCAAAAAATAAATTCTTGAAATTGTGAGCTTCATCTATGTAAATTTTGTCTACGCCCAAATCCTCAAAGGTTACTGCCGTATCCTTGGATTTTTTCTCCGTCAGGGCTTCTAACTTGCTTTTGAGGTTTTTCCTCACTGCCGCAAGCTCCTTTACTGTGAAGCCCCTGTTGTTTTTCTCCGCCTTTACACTGTCCAGAAATTCGGATATTTCATTTATCTCATCTTCAATAAATGCCATCTGTCTTTCAGCCGAAAGAGGTATTTTTTCAAGCTGTTCGTGGCTTATTATTACGGCATCGTAGTTTCCCGTGGCTATCCTTGAACAGAACCTTTGCCTGTTTTTAGGCGTAAAGTCGTTTTTGGAAGGCACTAAAATATTTGCCCCGGGATATAGTGTTAAAAATTCCTTGGCTGTCTGCCCCACGATGTGCTTTGGTACAACTATAAGGCTTTTGCTGCAAAGCCCCAGACGCTTGCTTTCCATTGCCGAAGCTGCCATTTCAAAGGTTTTGCCTGCACCTACTGTGTGGGCAAGAAGTGTGTTTTTGCCGTAAATGCTGTGGGCTATGGCGTTTTTCTGATGTTCCCGTAAGGTTATTTCGGAGTTCATGCCCACAAAGTTGAGGTGGCTTCCGTCATATTCCCTCGGACGCATGGAATTGAATTTTTCGTTGTATAGACGGCAGAGGTCGTCTGCTCTTTCGGGGTCCGCAAAAATCCAGTTTTTGAATTTTTCTTTGAGAAGCTGCTGCTTTTCACAGGCAAGGTCAGTTTCCTTTTGATTGAGAACGGACTTTTTATGGCCGTTGCCGTCCATGTAATAATCCATAACTCTTACGGGCTTGCCGTTAAGCGTATTTTCTATTATTTTGTAAGCATTTATTCGGGACGTTCCGTAGACCTGTGAGGAATTAACGTCATCTGCCGCCGACATTGTGCCGGAATTGCTTATTGCCCACACCGATGTATAGGGATTATAATCCAAAGCAAAAATATTGTCGTAATAACGACCAATTTTGGCGGCAAAAGGATTGTCATAGCTGCCTATATTGTTACTTCTCATATTGTGTGGCGTTTTGAGGGTTTCATAAATAAATTGTTCATAATATTTTACGGGAATCCACACCGAGCCGAGTTGCGCCGATATTTCCTCAGCTGTCAGTTCTTCAGGCATAATCTCTTTAAGAGCCTTTACATTTGCGGCATACTCCGCACTTTCCTCGGCTGCTTTTTCGGCTGTCCTGAGCTTTTTGCGGACATTTCCCGACAGATATTCGTCTGCCGTTTCGTATTCTTCCGTTTCGGGATTTTTGAAAATCACTCCCTCAAGCTCCTTTATAATTTCCTCCTCAGACTTTCCGCAAAGACCCGACATAAAGTCAAGATCTACACGCAGTTTTTCGGCAACAGAAACAGCCAAGGCTTCAGCTGCGGTGTCCGTTCTTGTGACGGGAATGTAGGGAGAGATAGTCCTTACAGAAAAAATATCCGCTTTTTTAACATTTCCCTTTTCGTCCTTATCTTCAAGGGCAAGGAGCAGAGGAGCAGTATCGTCCTCGGAAAAAAGGGACTTGTTTGCAGACTCAGAAAGAAATCCATATTTTTTGACGAAATTGTCATAGACATTATTGAGCTTGGTCATAAGTGATGAAATTTTCTCAACCTCATAATCCGAAAAGCCGCTGTCCCTTTCGGCAGCTATAAGCTCTCTCAGAGTTTCGCTTGTTTCAATAAGACCTTTCATTCTTTCAAGCTTTTTCCCGCTTAAATCCTGCTTTTTAAGGACATCGTTCTCTCGGAAATATACATTTCCGTTTTCTGAAAAATAGCAGAAATTTCTGTAATTTTCGGGAATAAGCCCCTCATCATCAGCCCTCCCGGAAAGGTTTTCGGTTTCTTCTGCGACCTCCTCGGAAATAATTTCAGGCTCCTTTATGCTGCCCTGTATGTTTGAAATTGCTTCTGACAGAAGCTTTTCAAAAGAATCGGCATAGTATGGAGTACATTTTGTTTCCGGTCCGTAGCGACCGTTTGTTATTGTCATCTCGCCGCAAATCATATGAGGGTTTTCTATGAAATATCTGTTCATTTCAAATTCGTTGCCATAAAAATCAGAGGTTTTGTCGGTATATACCCAATCGGGAACATCTTCCCTTAAATCTCTTGTTTTTGCCCTCTTTTGCAGGAAAACAATATCATAAAATGTTGCGGAGGTTCCTGCGCTCTGAAAGGCGGCGTTGGGAAGTCTTACAGCCCCCAAAAGGTCGGCCCTTTCGGCAAGATATTTTCTTACCGCTGTGCTTTGCTTGTCCATGGTTCCCTTTGAAGTCACAAAGGCAACAACACCGCCGGGACGAACCTTGTCCAGTGCCTTTTTAAAGAAGTAGTCGTGAACGAGTGAGCTGTCTTTAAAGTCCTTGTCGGAAATTCTCACATTTCCAAAGGGAACATTACCCACCGCCACATCAAAGAAATTGCTCTTGAAATCGGTTTTTTCAAAGCCTTTTATCTGTATGCCCGAATCGGGATAAAGCATTTTTGCAATACGCCCCGAAATACTGTCAAGCTCCACGCCGTAAAGCTTTGATTTTCTCATTTCTTCAGGCAAAAGACCAAAAAACTTGCCTACGCCCATTGACGGCTCCAATATTTTACCGCCCTGAAAACCAAGATTTTCAAGTCCCTTGTAAACAGCCTCGATTATAAAGGTGGGCGTGTAGAAAGCGTCCGTTGACGAATCCATAGCAGATACATATTCCTTTTCCGTCAGAAGCTCTTTAAGCTCCTGCCTTTCATTTTGGAGATATATACCCCTGTTCTCGTCAAATACATCGGCAAGACCGCCCCAGCCAACATATTTAGCCATAACAGCCTGTTCCTCGGCCGTAGGACTTCTGTCCTCACTCTCAACCCTTTTGAGAGTGCGTATTGCTTCAATGTTTGCCTTGGCAACATTATTTATGCCTCTGACACCCACAGCAAAATAATCCCCGAAGGTGTCCTTTTCTGTTATAACAAAGTTTTCCGCCTTTGGCTTGCTTTCTTCGACCGTCTCGGCTTTATTTTCAACAGTATCAACATCAATCTTCTGAAAAGATTCTTTGACAAAATCAGCAATATTAACCTTTATTGTATAATTGGCAAAATTTTCAGGACTTTGAACTGCGTGAAGTGTGATTGATTCATTATCGATATTTTCAACTCTGTACCAATCCGAAACAGATTTCCAAGTTATGATATCATTAATATCCGGCAATATATGCTGTGAATCGCTCACATCTGAAATGGGTCTTTCGGTTTCTGCTATATCAGCGTTTTCCGAATCTCCCATAGAAAACAGGTCCATCTGATTTTCGTCATTTCCAGAAGCTTTGGCATTGGAGGGAACATCTTGTGCTTTTTCATAGTCCGAAAAATCACGAGGGTCAAGTATTTCAAAGCCATCTTCCTGTATACGCTCTTTCCAATGACCCATAAGTGAGGATACGCTCATAATGTCATTTTTGTCTGTATTTTCAAGAGCAATGCTAAAATCGCCCGATATTGACGTTACTTTCCAGCTTTTATCACGATATCTTATATAATCGCCTACTTTGATGTTATCGGGATTATTTACCTTATCTTTTTCAGCACTTTTACTTTCTTCTGACTTTTCTAAAGGCTCTGTTAAATGTGGTTCTATCTTTTCTGTATGGTCAATTTCAAGAGCATTTGAGCTTATATAATCAACTGCGCTCTGTACACTTTCGCCAAAAGCCTTTATACTGACATCATTTACAGTGCTGTTGTTGCTGTGCATATCCCCAATAAGCACAAAGCCGCCTTTTTCCTGTTCATCAGAGTAAATGATTTTCATATTTGTAAAATATGACTTCTTAGCATCTGATACGTAATCTTCGTTTATCGGTGGATTTTTTAAGTAAACGATATCGTGAGTTTCAAGAGCCTTTCTTAAATCAATAAGCTCTTTTGTTTCTCCATCAGAAGTCGCCTTAGACTTATTGGCTTCGGGAATGCTTTCTTTTATATTCTCCGATACAGCTTCGGCAGCTATGTCGGTTTTATTGTTTTCATCAAGAACGGCTTTGATTATTGCGTCACACTTGGCGTATTTGTTTCCGTCAAAGGTAAGAGTGATTGTGCCGTCCTCCTTTGTCCTTCCGCTGTACTTAATGCCGTTTTTGTCAAATTCTTCTGCTATTCTGCGTCCTGCTTCAATAGGTACATTTCTGTATCTCTTTTTGGGAATATATCTGAATGGCGTATTTCCGATTATTTCGCTTGTGAAGTTTTCCTTTTCGGCAGTTTTTTCAGCATTTTCACTCTTGACAATGTTGCGGCTTTGGTGTATAATTTTATTATAGTCAAGATTGTTAAATGCCTCGGGCAATTGGAGCCCCTGAAACATGAACATAGCTTGACTTTTTTCTTTGTTCCAATATAAAATAGCGTCATTTTCTATCGCTTTTTTTATATAGTTCTCAAAGCCATGGTCTTTCCCATAAATACTTGTTATAAAATTTGTATCTATCATTTCAAGATGATAAATACCTTTTCCATTGGGCGCAATACTTGCAACCAAAGGAGCTTTATCATTGTCTACGGCATCTAAAACAACTACAATGCTGTTTTCACCATTTTTATGAGGTGAAATTGAATCAAAAATTAGTACAGGATCCGCCAGTAACTGAGGGATTGCTTTTATTTGTTCAACTGTTAAGCCATGTCCATGGCTATTAGTAGGTTTTTTATCTTTTAAAGCATCCCTTAAATGCTGTTGAGTATATAACATTGGTAACTGACTACAACCTATATCCAATAAAATCTGCGGTGTATCACATACTTTTAAATTGTCATATTGTTCAGCATTACCAGAAAGAACATCGTCAACCTGTTCGGCAAAGGTTTTTTCTTTAGGCTGTGCTTTAACCTGTTTCAGGAGGTCGTTCCAGTCCTTGATGTTTTCCTTGTTTCTGCAATTTTTATATATATCATCTTCTGTCATTGAGTATGACGAAATGTTATATTCTCGGTTCATTTTCTCGGCAAAACTCTTTCCGGCTTCGTCATTGTCAGCTGAAATAAGGCAATTTTCGGGAGAAAGCCCATAGTCCTTAATTGTCTTTAATACCTCTTTGTCCTTTAGTCCTGACATTGAAAAAAGAAAGGCAGTTTCGTTTCTGTGCAAAGAATAATAGCTTAAAAGGTCAACCGCTGATTCAAAAAATATAGCTCTGTCAGGCAAACCTTCGGCTTTTTGAGGAATTACAGTAAAGCAGTTTCCGTTTCTTTCCGTGGTCTGCTTATATCTGTGCTTTTTGTCCGTAAGTGTGCCACTGATTTCTGCTCCGCTCAATTCTCCCGTCTTGTCGAAAATCTTATAAACTATGTTTCCCCTTACGTCCTGTCCTATGCTCTTACTTGCAATAAGGTCTTTCACTATGTCCTCATCAATCATTCTTGTTTTTGTAAGATATGCATAGGCTCTTTCTGTACTTTGAGCAAGAGGATTAGGCAAAGGGTTTACGGGTTTTTCTTCGGTTTTTCTATCCGATGGCGGCTCCTGACATCTTGGTGCCTGAAGCTCTTCGCTCATCAGACGTCCGTTATAGGCAAGAAGATTTCTGACAGAAGTCTGAAAATCAAGACCGTAATACGTTTGCAGAAAATCAACGGCGTTGCCCCCTGTGTGCTGAGAATTCCAATAAAACTTGTTTTCCGAAATTCTCATAGAATCATGAGCCTTCAGCGTATACTCCTTTGCCCCAACACGTATAAGATTTTCACCGTTTGCCGAAAGATAATCCACAAGATTTGTATTCCGTGCAGCTTCTATTTCCTCAGCCGTAAAGGAATTTTTGTGTTCGGAAAATTCAGCCAGACTGGTTTTTGTCTTTTTATAAAGCTTTTTCACTTCAGAAATTAAGCTGTCTGCTGTATCTTTGTCCTTTCCATTTACAGTAAATGTTATAGACTCGCTGTTTACCCGTCCACTGAATTTAAGCCCTGCTTCTTCAAAACGTGCCATAACCCTAGTAGCAAGCTCTCTTTCAATTTTTCTGTATGTTTTGTTGGAAATATATCTATATGGTGTATTTCCGATTATTTCGCCGTTTTTATACTCTTTCGGCGGTGTCGGCGGTACTGTATTCTCCTGTTGCTCAGGCAGATTTTCAACTGTATCCTCGGACTGCTTTTTCGTCTCCTGTTTATGTGTTTGTTCATAATTTCTTATGGATTTTTCGATTCTTTCCGAAATATTAAATGCTTTGTTCATTATGTAATAACCCACCGTATAATTAGGAACTTCAGAAAGACTATTAAAATATTTATTTTCAGGATTCAGGGCCGAAAGCAAATCCTTTTTTATGCCCAGTCTCTCATAGATAACCGTCCTTATGCCTATCTCAACAAATTCTCCGAAGTCTTTATCACCATCGTATAAATAATCTATCTCATCGTTTAAAAACCTTGATAAGACTTCCTCAAATGAATTATAGTTTTCTTCTATGCCTATATCTTTTGCAAATGTATTTACAAATTCTTCAGATTCCAAAGTATCAGGGTCAGGCTGCCACCGTATATACTCCGAATCAGTGTCGGAAATATCATACAAATATTCTATATCAAGTGATGTTTTGATTTCGCCGTTTGGCAGGATTTTATCAAACCTTGGTCTTAGGCTCGGAATATTCGCATTCTCATTAAGAATTTGCACGTTTTCTTTATTCCACTCAGCTTTTGTCTTGCAAAGTCTTGCTTCAGGCTTTAACTTTGTAATAAGCATTAAGGATTGTATGTTTAGCCCATCTAAAAAAGCCGCCTTTCTGAGAAAATCAAAAAAGGCAGCTTTACTTTTTCTTGTTTCCGAAAAGGACTCCCAAGACAGTCTTTTCATATCCTCTGAATTGTAAATTTTCATAATAAAATCACTCTCCCCAAAATAAAAAAACGGCAGGATTTCTCCTGTCGCTTTGATTCCATAAAAATCAGATATATATCATATCCCTTAAAATAAAGCTTCTTACCTCGTGGCGGATAAGATTGTACATTCTTACCCACTTCATTCTGTCAGTGCGCTTCAGCTCATCGTTTACCCCCTCGATTTCACACTGCCGCTCTATCATATTTTCCTCCATTTCAAAGGCTCGTTTGTCAATGCTTTTAAGATGGTCAAGAAGTGTTCCGCTTTCCACAAGCCGCTTATAATATTCCGGCTTGTTTTCCTTTAAAAATTCCTCCCTCGGCACTCCATAGGTCATAGAGGGTGTATAGCTTTCTTCTTCGTTTTCTGTCTCCTGCTGCTCCTCATAAGATTTAACTCTCAATTCTTCCATCAACGCTTCGATTTTTTCAGCCTTTGCCCTTGTGGCTTCGTTTTTTTTCATATCAGCCAAGTTTTTTTTAAACTTCAGGACTTCATATTCAGCCTCTTCTTCTCCGCCCGGGAGGTCCGCAGGGTCAATCAGTTGACTTTCATCAACGTCTATTATTTCTGCCCTTTCAAAATCCAAAACTTTCATAAAATCTCCTCCATTCATTTAAAAAATTTCTTTAACCTCTTTCATTATACCATATGTCTGCACATATAGCAAGTGAAAAGTACAAATTTGTTTTACAAAAAATCAACCTTTAATTTGTATACTTTTGCCTATGTGCGTACATAGAGTTTTGTGATATAATGGGTCTTGACAAAGCTTTTTATATCGGAGGTGTGTTTTTATGGCTTCTCATTCATCATCAAAAGAGGCAAGAAACAAAGCTGTCACAAAATATGTAAAAAACAACTACGACCGAATAAGCCTGAGATTTACAAAGAAAAGCGGTCTTAAAGCCGCCATATCCTCCCACGCCGAAAAGCGGGGAGAGAATATGACAAGCTTTATAATAAGAGCTATCAAAGAAACAATGGAAAATGACAACAAAAAAGCACAGCCATAAAACTGTGCTTTTGTCGTATATTGGTGACTGTCAGCCATTATCATCTGTCTGCTCCGCCTTTTCTGTATCAGCCGACTTTTCCTCAGAATATTCTATGCCGTACTTTTCGCATATCTCCTTTAAGAACATTTCATAAACCTTATCGGATTTATTCTTTTCTCTAAGCTCCAGAGCGGCATACCAATCCTTGAAAAGCTCCGCAAGCTCTACATTTTTAAAGCAGATAAAAATTCTTTCTTTATTTTGTCTGCCGAAAACAAGATTGGCGTCCTTTTCCTCGGACATAACAATCTTTATAAGAGCGGCGATGGAAGTGTCCAAGGTCTTATTGCTTTGGAGAGATACAGCAGGTGCCTTTTTTTCTGAGGAATCATTAGACCTTTTATCTTTCTTTCTTCTGAAAAAATCAAATATTTTCATTATGACCGCTCACCGCCCGACTTTGCTTTTTTCTCTTTTTCGGGGCTTTCCTTTTCGGATTTACCTTGCTCTGCCGCTTTCTGCTCCGCTGTCTTTCTCTCTTGGTTCTGTCTTGCGGCTCTTGCTGCTTCAAAAACATTGTCCAGTGTGTCGCTGCCATGTCTTTCGGGAGTGAGCCTTGCGTTTATTTCCTTGAGTTTTTCGGCACTCAGACTGTCACCCTGTTCGGCAGCCGTTTTATAAAGCTTTACGGCTTCATCAAGGTTCTGCTTTGTACCATCTCCCTTTAAATAGCAGTCCGCAAGACTTCTTATAGCCGTTATATTTCCTGTTTCCGCACCCTGACGGTAAAGCTCAAAGGCTTTTTTGAGGTTCTGCTTTATTCCTGCACCCAAAGAATAACAGCCTGCAAGATTTACTATTGCAAGGGTATCATTCAAATCAGCGGCTTTCTTAAAGCATTCCACAGCCTTTTTATAATCAACGGCAGTGCCTTCACCATTCATATAGCAGCAGCCAAGATTGTTAAGAGCAATAACGTCCTCCTGCTTTGCAGCTTCGTCATAAAGCTCAAAAATCTCCTCTTTATCTTCGCTTTCGTTTCCTTCAAGCATAATAGCAAGATTTCTTTTAGCAGCGGCATAATCTTTTTCTGCTGCATTTTCAAAGCATCTCATAGCCCCATCAATATCATCTCTGAGGAAAAATTCATAGCCTAAAGCGTTCATGGCTTGGGGGTCGTTTTCGGCAAGAGAGCGGAGATACGCCATATATTCGTCTGCCGTAAGCAGTCTGTTCTTTTCCTCCTGTAATTCTTCCGTAATTTCTCTCTGTACAGCTTCATCGGAAAGGCTTTCTATCTGTGCGTCCGTCAGTGTGACCGTATCGCTGAAAATTTCGGAAAAAGTCATATCCTCCGGCAAAAAATCAATGCTGATATCAAATTCCTCAAGCCTTTTTGCTTCGGGCAATTCATGCTTTTGAATTTCAAATCCGTAATCTTTAAAATCTATGTTATCTCCCATAAATCTTACCTCCCAACATTCTTATTGTTCCTTGTGGGCTGTGTTTTCTGACCTTCGGCAGCTTCGGTTTTGCGTTTTTCTTCCGCTGCTCTTGCTGCTCTTGCCGCACCTAAGCTTTTGTTATAGCTGCTTTTGCCTGAAGTCTGCTCCGTGTTTCTGACCGATTCATTCTGAACCACAGGCTCAGTATAGGAAACATCGGGAACCTGCGGCTCGCTGACTGCTTCGGCTACGGGCTGCTGTGTTACAATTTCTCCCTCCTGCGACCGATTTTCCATACTGTATGAAACAGAGGTCTGAGCTGCCTCCACAATGCGGTTTACGGCTTCTGTTTTGCTGCCGTCATAGGTGATTGTAACCGACCCGTCCTTGTTGTGATGTCCTGCAAATTTTATTTTAGCTTCTTTCAGCTGTGCAGCCACAGCTACGCCCACAGTCTTTTCAACGCCCTTTAAAAACTGCTTGTTGGGGACGAACTTCTGAAGCGTATTGCCGAAATAAGCTGATTCAGCAGCTTTCTGAACTGATTTACGCTCCGTAGCTTTGACAGTTTCCTGCGTGTTTTCATTTTTCCACGCCTGATATTCATTTTCAAGCCCCGCTTCTTCAATTACGCCATATAAAGCACTGAATGCATTTTTTTGTGCTGTTTTTTCGGCTTCTGATACATTGCTTCTCTCTGCGGAAACAGTCTTTTCAAATAATTCATTTGTACGTCTGAATAATACGTCTTTAAGACCGGGCTGTTTGCTGTCAGCGGTCTGTTCATGAGATTTCCGGACTTCTGCCGCCTGTACTGTCTTGGCGCGCTGCCTCTGTGTTTTATTATTTTCGGGCGGTGCAATAGAATTTCTGATAGCATAAAAATTTCTTATGTATTTCCTGTCAAAAGAAAAAGAAATGCTCTTGTCCTCGTTTACAACACCACTGAAGCGTATGTTTGACTGTCTGAGCTTTTCCGCAATTGCAAGCCCCAGCTCATTTTCGGTTTTATATGTGACAGGATCCTTTATGTTTCTGTAATTCATAGTGCCTATGTACTCTCTCTTAGGCTCTATAACCTCATTGGGTTTGAAATTGTCAATCACTTCTGTTTTATTTTCCATATTATCCCTCCTATAATGTGTGGATTTAGGCTCATAATCCTTTAAATTATCATAAAAATATGAAAGGACTTTATTTGAGTTCTCCTTATCCCTCAAAATCATATATAATTCCATTTTGGTTTCGCCATCGTCTTCCCTAAGACCCTGTGAGCCTTTTTCGGTCATTTTATCAAAAAGCTTATCGAAACACTTTAAAACAGGGTCAAGATTAAGATATCTGAACCCATCAATATTATTAACAATATCCTCTGATGCTCTGTCCCTGAGAATTTCCTTAAACTCATTTTCAATCAAGGTAAAATACTTTTGCCCTATCTCAGGATAGTCAATAGTTCGGCTTACATTCCCATAAGAAAGATTCATAGAATTTTCATCAAATCTGACATAAATCTCAGGCATTACCATAGAACCGTCATCAGCAAATTCAGTAAAATACGGGTCATAAGTTTCATATTCTCTGTATTCTTCATTTGACTTGGCACCAAGAAGTGCTTTTGATAAATCTGCACTTATATCTTCGCCGTCTCTCATTCTGTGAACCAATTTATTTAAATTTTTTCCTGTCAGACCATAGCCAAAACTACCCTTTGCAGGATATTTGTCGATATAATTTTTTTCAAAAAGGTAATAAGCTAAGCTTTCCCATTCATCTGAAGAAAGAGATCTTTTTACCACGAAATTTGCAAGATCCATAGCCATAAAGACTTTTTCTTTTTCCCTAAGCTCTTCAGCATTATTTGTAATATTGTCATTTGACATATTTCTCCTTTTTCCCTCCATTTCTAAAATATTTTTACTTGGGTAATTGACATTTTCAAGAGTGTATGTTATACTATCATCATAGCTGATAAGTGTATCCTCTTGGGGCGATTGTAGCCCTAAAGACTGAAACATATTATCAGCTTTTTCTTTGTTGACTGCTATTATGCCGTTTCTTGCTATATTATTTTCAAGATAATTTCTAAATCTGTTTCTGCCATAAGCTGTTAAAATATTATTAACTTGGGTTCTGCCCTTTACTGTATTTATATCAACAGCAATAATTATGCTTCTATTTTTATAATCCAGTAATTCAGACACAGCAACTACAGAATTTTCAGAACTTTCTTCAGAGCCTTTTATAAGCATAATAGGATTTCTCAAATGATTAGGCAACTGCGCCATTGTATTGAAGTCTAGATTATGACCATGATTAAATTCATTTTCATTTGACATACATTTTCGTATTGACCTTATTGTGATTACTAAATCCAGTCCTTTTTTTGCACCCACCAAAGTGAGAGATAGAGGTGTTTTACCGACAAGTACAGGTTTTGACTTATCAATAGTACCATTCATATATTCAATAAGACTTTTCTGAAAATTACTGTCCTCTGCCTTAAATCTTTCCTCGGCCAACTGTTTTAATTTTTCATCATTTGTCATTTAAATCACTCCGACTTTTACTTTTTACTGTAGAATTTTTGGGGATTATTAGAGAACTCAAGGCTGAAGCTTGGGTATTTGCTGCCGTTGTTTGCGTCCATAACGATGTCGGCTTCAAAGGCTTTGTTCTTGTTTTTTGACCAAAGGTCTTTGAAATGAACCTTGCCTTTTTCAAGTAGGGCTTTTGCGACCGCTTTTGTTATTGTTTTTTTGAATGTTTGGAAGTATTTATTGTCTTTCCATAGGGCAAAATCGCAGCTCTTGTTGGAGCAGTAGAAATTCTGCTTGCCCTCATATACGGGACTTCCGCACCTTGGACAGTGCCCTATGACTTCACGGCTTGAAAAGGTTTCTTTCATATCCTCATTTACAGTCGTTTTGGAAATTATATCTTCGACAAAAGAAATAATGTCCGACATAAAAGCTTTATCCTCTGCCTGTCCCTTTGAAATAAGGGTAAGACGGTTTTCCCAGTCGGCTGTCATCTTTGCCGATTTCAGAGGTTCGGGAACAATCTTTACAAGATTTCTGCCCCTTTCCGTAGATATGAGGTTTTTGCCTTTTCTCTGCACATAGCCCCTTGCGATAATGGTTTCTATAATTCCTGCTCTTGTTGCGGGAGTGCCTAAACCCTTGCGTTCTGCGTCCTCTGTTTCGTAGTCCTCGTTTCCTGCCCTTTCCATTGCCGAAAGAAGTGTATCTTCCGTGTATGCCTTTGGCGGTGAAGACAAATGCTCAGCAAGCTTTGCCGTGGCTGCAAACTCATCGCCTTTGGCAAGAGGCGGCAAAAGCCTTTCTTTTGATTGGTCCGTTTCGTTACTCTGCTTTATAAATGAATTGAACCTGTCCTCGGTTGCTTTGAAGCCTGATTGAATAATACTCTTTCCCTTGGCAAAAAATAAAATACCATTACATTCAAGGACTGCAGTGGTATTCCTGTAAAAATGCTTTTCTCCCGTGGCAGCTATGAGCCTTTGAGAAATAAGCCATAATATTTTTCTGTCTGTATCCGTAAGTCTGTCTATATCGGCATTTTCGATGTTTGCCGTAGGTATAATGGCGTGATGGTCAGATACCTTTTTGTTGTTCATAACAGGCTTTATATTGGACGCAAACCCTTTTTCGGGGCGGGCAAAATCAAATTTATTCTTTACAATGTGGATTATGTTTTCTGCCGTTTCCTCCATATCCTCTGTAAGAAAGCGGCTGTCCGTTCTTGGATATGTAATAAGCTTCTGTTCGTAAAGCCTCTGAGCAGCTTCAAGTGTTTGCTGTGCCGTAAAAGCAAAAAGCCTGTTAGCGTCCCTTTGCAAGGCTGTCAAGTCGTAAAGCTTCGGAGGACTTACTGTTTTGGTTTCCTCTTTAATCTCCTTTACAACTGCCCTTGAAAGCTTGCATTTCTCAAAAATTTCCTTTGCCCTTTCCAAATCCTTTGTACTTTCGCACTCCGCCGAAAAGCTTCCGCAGTTTATAACAACGGAATAATACTTTTCTTTCACAAAACCTGCTATTGACAAGTCCCTTTCGGCAATCATAGCAAGGGTGGGGGTCTGAACTCTGCCTATACTCAGGGGCTTGTCCGAATTGTAAAGTGTTGAAAAAAGCCTTGTGCCGTTCATCCCCACAAGCCAGTCGGCACGCTCTCTGCAAAGTGCAGAAAGATAAAGATTGTCGTATTCCTGACCTTTTTTGAGATGTTCAAAGCCATCACTTACAGCACTGTCTTCAAGAGAGGATATCCAGAGCCTTTCAAAAGGCTTTTTGCAGTTTGACATAGCGTAAACGTGTCTGAATATAAGCTCTCCCTCACGTCCTGCATCTGTTGCACAAACTATGCTGTCAACAGTGGCGTGATTCATAAGATTTTTGAGTATTTCAAACTGCGCCTTTGTGCTTTCCTTGATGGCATACTTCCACTTGTCGGGAACAACAGGCAGCTTATGCCAGTTTTTGTACTCCTCACCATAGCTTTCAGGCTCTGCAAGCCCCACAAGATGTCCTACACACCAAGAAACAATATAGCCGTTTCCCTGTACATATCCGTCCTTTCTTTCATTTGCCCCGATAACCTTTGCAATCTGCATAGCCACCGATGGCTTTTCTGCTATAACAAGTTTCATATAATCAGTCCTTTC